>NZ_JBCARA010000008.1:0-250715 GCF_038419725.1 Roseateles sp. PN1
TGGTAGGCGCGATTGGACTCGAACCAACGACCCCCACCATGTCAAGGTGGTGCTCTAACCAGCTGAGCTACGCGCCTAAAAGAGCTTTGCAGTATAGCCCGGTTTTATTGGCTTCAGCAAGTATTGCGGAAAATTTTCTGCAATTACTTTCTTCGCGCCGCCCGCACACCCGGCACCTGGGCCACGCTGCGCAAGACCTGAGCCAGGCGGCCTGAATCAGCCACTTCCACCGTGAAGTTCATCCACGCCGTCTCGCCATGCGTCTGCTTATTGCTGGACTTGACCGATTGGGTGTTGACCGCGGTGACGTTCATCTTTTCCTTGGCCAGCACTTCCAGCACATCGCGCAGCAGCCCTTGGCGGTCGCTGGATTCAACAATCACATCCACCGGGTAAAGCGCCGCGCCCTTGCCTTCCTTGCCTGCAACATCCTCGCCACCCCAGGCCACTTCGATCACCCGCTCACCGGCGCGCTGCGCCATCTGGCGGAAGTTAATGCAATCCACCCGGTGAATGGCCACACCCTTGCCCCGGGTCACATAACCGCCGATTTGATCGGGCGGCGCCGGTCGGCAGCAACGCGCCAGATTAGTCAGAAGCGAATCCACGCCCACCACCAGCACGCCGCCGCGCGGCGCTTTGCTGGCGCCGCGGCTCATGCGCTGGGCCAGGGCTTCGTCAGACAAGGGCTCCTGCACCGTCGGGCGCAGCAGCAGTTCGATATTGCGCAGGGAGTATTCGTCCTTGCCGACCACCTCGAACAAGGCGTCCGCCCCCTTGAAGCCCAGGCGGCCCGCCAGGTCTTCGAGCTTGATGGCCGTCTTGCCCTCGCGCTGCAAGAACTTTTCCACCGCCTCGCGGCCGCGTGCAATCGTCTGCGCCTGCGCCTGGGCATTGAACCAGGCGCGCACCTTGGCGCGTGAACGCGGGCTGCGCAGATAGCCGCTGTCGGCATGCAGCCAGTCCAGCGAAGGGCCACCGTCCTTGGCCGCTGTGATCTCTACCGTCTGCCCGCTTTGCAAAGCGGTGCTGAGCGGCACCATCTGGCCGTCCACCTTGGCGCCGCGGCAGCGGTGGCCCAGATCGGTGTGCACAGCATAGGCAAAGTCGATGGGCGTGGCACCGGCCGTCAATTCAACAATGGTGGACTGGGGCGTGAAGACGTAGATGCGCTCGTCAAACACCGCCTCCGCACTGCCGTCGGCAGGTGTTGGCTCCGCCGCCTGCTGGCCCTGGGTGAAGTCACGCTCCCAGGCCAGCAACTGGCGCAACACCGCCTTGCGCGCCTGCGCAACCTGATCTTCAAATTCGCCCGCTGCGCTGACGCCGGCATAACCGCGCGTGCCCGCCTCTTTATAGGCCCAGTGGGCAGCCACGCCATGCTCGGCATGGTCATGCATGGCCTGGGTTCGGATTTGCACCTCCATGGCGCGGCCATCCGCGCCCCGCACCACCGTGTGCAGAGACTGGTAACCATTCGGCTTGGGGCGGGCGATGTAGTCATCAAACTCGCCGGTCACCGGCGTGTAGGCTTCGTGCAGCCAGCTCAAGGCGGCATAACAGTCAGCCAGATCGGGCACGATGACCCGCAGCGCGCGCAGGTCAAACACCTGGGACAAGGCCAGGCTCTTGCCCTGCATCTTTTTTTGAATGCTGTAGAGATGCTTGGGCCGCCCCTGCACTTGGGCGGCAATGCCTTGCGCGGCCAAGCTGGCTTGCAACTCGGCCCGCGCCGATTCGATGCTTTGCTCCCGCGCCACCCGGGTCTCGTCCAGGGCCTTGGCGAGGTTGCGGTAGGCCTCGGGCTGCAAGAAACGGAAGGACAGATCCTCGATCTCCCACTTGATCTGCCAGATGCCCAGGCGATTGGCCAGCGGCGCAAACACCTGCTGCGACTCTTGCGCCAGGCTGCCCGGGCAGGCCGTTTTGCTGAGCGCGAAATAGCGCAGGGTCTGCAAACGCGAGGCCAGGCGCAGCAGCACCACGCGCAGGTCGCGCGAGAAAGCCAGCAGCATCTTGCGGACGCGCTCGGTCTGCTCGCCGCGCCGCTCGGCATCCACCTTAGCTTCGCGCGCGGCGCGCTGAATCTGCACCAGGCGGCGGGTATGCGTGACCAGGCTGGCGTAGGACTCGCCAAAGGCTTTGGCCACAACCTCCTCGGGCTTGGCGAGAAAGTCACCGGCGTAAACCAGATAGGCCGCAGCCTGCATCGAGGGTGCCGCGCCGATGGCGGCCAAAATGCCGGCCACCCCGTCGGCGTGGACTTGCGCATCCTCGCCGGTGTCCAAGATCTGGCCCATCAGCAAGGGCTCGGCAAATGCACGCGCACGCTGCACCGGCGCCAGCGACTGCGGCGGCTCACCCGCCCGCGCCCCCTCGGCCGCCAACAAATCAACATCCACCAAGGCCACGATGGGCGCGGCGTCCGTCGCCGAGGCAGCGGCTGTGGCGCCGCTCATAGTCAAACCGGTCTTCATTTCTTTTTTTATCGATGGTCGCGCAAACAAGGCGGCAGCACTTTGAATCAGGCCGACATCATGCCTCGTTCAGTAAAAACTCCGCCACGGCGGCGATTTGATCCGGCACCAGCAATGTGGGTGCGTGGCCGACGCCGGCGAACTCGCGCAGCGCCACGCGCGGGCCACGCTGCGTCATGGCTTGGGCGGTGGCCGGCGACAGCAGGTCAGAGTCTGCGCCGCGCAGCAAGAGCGTCGGGCACGCAATCGCATCAAAGGCGCGCCACATCGCCGCCGAACCCATGGCCGCCAACTCGGCTGTGAAAGCCGCAAAAGGCTGGGCGATGGCCGGGTCGTAATGCAGCTTGAAACCGTCACCCTCGGGCTTGAACATAGGCGCAGACAAGGCCGCCCATTGCGCCGGACTGTGCGGGCCAAAGCTCTTGGAGATGCCCCACAAATAGTCCGCCCCCTCGGCGCGTGAAGCGAAATGCTTGGGCTGACCCAAATAGCCGCCGATGCGCTGCAGGGCCTCAAACTCAATCGTCGGCCCCACATCGTTGAGCACCAGGCGCCGAATCGGGTTGCCGGGCAAACTCGCCAAGCCGATGCCGATCAAGCCACCCATCGAGGTGCCCAGCCAGTCCGCCACCGGCGCATCCAGGCGCGCCAGCAGCGTGACCATATCGGCCACGTAATTGGGCAATTGGTAGCCAGCAGGCTGGGCCAGCCAGTCCGATTGGCCGCGCCCGACCACATCGGGGCAGATGACCCGGTAGCGCGACTGCAGCGCCCGCGCCAAAGTGTCGAAATCCCGCCCCTGGCGGGACAGGCCATGAACACAGATCAGCACCGGCGGCGCTTCGGCCGAAGCCGGGCCGGTGTAAGCCCATTCCCAGAACGCCATGCGGTGCAGACCGGATGCACTCAAACATTGCACAAACTTCAGCTGCGGTTCGGTCATGGCGTGCATCCTTTCATCATCAATCTCTGCGCCAACAGGGTTCAGGCCCTCAGGTCCGTATAGTGTGCATGAGGCATCCACTAGCTTTGAAAGGACTCACCCCCATGTTGAATGGAAAAGTTGCTCTCGTCACCGGATCAACCAGCGGTATCGGACTGGGCATTGCGCTGAGTCTGGCGCGCCAAGGCGCCACCATCGTCTTGAACGGCTTCGGCGATGTGGAAGGCCCCAAGGCCGAGGTCGCCGCACTGGGCGTCAAGGTCGGCTACCACGGCGCTGACATGAGCAAGCCAGCCGAGATCGAGGCCATGATGGCCTACGTCACGGCCGAGTTCGGCGCCTGCGACATTCTGGTCAACAACGCCGGCATTCAGCATGTGGCCGCGGTGGAAGACTTCCCGCCCGAGCGCTGGGACGCCATCATTGCCATCAACCTCAGCTCCGCCTTCCACACCACCCGCCTGGCCTTGCCCGGCATGAAGCAGCGCGGCTGGGGCCGAATCTTGAACCTGGCCTCGGTGCATGGCTTGGTCGCCTCGGCGCAGAAGTCGGCCTATGTGGCGGCCAAGCATGGCCTGATCGGCTTCACCAAGGCGGTCGCGCTGGAAGCTGCCACCTCCGGGGTGACCGTCAACGCCATCTGCCCCGGCTGGGTGCTGACGCCGCTGGTGCAAAAACAAGTCGATGCCCGTGCGGCAGCCGACGGCGTCGATATGGAAGAAGGCAAGCGCCGCTTGCTGGCTGAGAAGCAGCCCTCTTTGCGCTTCACCACGCCCGAGCAATTGGGCGAGTTGGCCGTCTTCTTGTGCAGCGACGCCGCCAGCAATGTCTGCGGCCAAGCCTGGAGCCTGGACGGCGGCTGGACGGCGCAGTAAACCTACGCGCAAGACAGCGCTAGGGCAGCCACTCACCGGCATGCCCTAGCGCCCTCACCGGATTAGCGCAGCGTCATCACCACCGTGCCGCCCACGGTCACGCTGACCGTGGCCTTGCCCGCTTCGACGGGCAGCGCCTCATCGGCCGAGGCGGCCATGGCCTTGAAGCGCACCGGCGGCGCGGCCATCAGCATGGGCGTGCTGTCCATGCTATTCACATTGACTTCACCAATGCTGTAGCCACCGTAGCCGAATTGCTGGGCGTAGTCGGCCGCGCGAGCCTTGAAATTGGCGATGGCCTGCTTGACCACATCGCCCTCCACCTTCTGGCGCTGTTCCTTGGACAAGCTATAGCCCACCCGCGCAATCGTCATGCTGTTGACGCGGCCGGTCAGTTGGGCGATGGCGGCCACATCCTTGCCCTCCACCAGCAACTCAGCCGTGCCCTGCCAGCCGTTGATGCCGCCCTTGGGGGCGTAGCGCGGGTAGAGCGAGAAATTGCCGGTCTGCACATCCACCTGGCCCGGCTTGGCCAGCTTGCGGGCTTCGGCCAGCGCCGCATCCAGAGCTTGTTTCAAGGCCGTTTGCACGGCGGCGGCGTCAGTGCCTTCCTTGGTGGAGGTGAAGGTCACGCCCAAGACATCGCGCGCCACCTCCACGCTGGCCGTGGCCTGCAGATTAAGGCGGTCACGCGGCAAGCTGTCGGCGCCCGGCTGGCCGGCGGCGGCATGGGCGGCACCTCCAGCTGCCCCGGCTCCCATCAAGACCAACAGACTCAGCAAGGTTTTCTTCGACAGCTTGGACATCTTGGCTTGCGACATGGCGCTTCCTTTCATAGTGATAACACCGAGCTTAATGCGCCCGGCGCGGATTCGTTGACCGCCCGGACAAGCCTGCTGCGCAAGCCACACAGAGGGCAAACAATTGTTAACAAGCTGTAACGGCGGGCGCCACAGCCCAAAAACCGCGTCAAAGCGCCGCACAATGGCGCTGTTACAAATTCAGTTTGACCCGGTAAAGCCATGAACAGCCCCAGCAACACAAGAGCAGATCGCATTTTGGTCGTCGATGATGACGCCCGCATCCGCGACCTGTTGCGCCGCTATCTGACGCAAGAAGGCTTCGAGGTGCTGCTGGCCGAAGACGCCCGCGCCCTCAATCGCCAACTCAGCCGCGAGACGGTGGATCTGATCGTGCTGGACCTGATGCTGCCCGGTGAAGACGGCCTGACCATCTGCCGCCGCCTGCGCGCCGCCAACGACAACACGCCCATCATCATGCTGACCGCCAAGGTCGAGGATGTGGACCGCATCGTGGGCCTGGAAGTGGGCGCCGACGACTACCTCTCCAAGCCCTTCAACCCGCGCGAGTTGCTGGCCCGCATCAATGCCGTGCTGCGCCGCCGCCCGGCCACCGAGGCGCCCGGCGCGCCGTCGATGGAAGCCCTGACGGTCAGCTTCGGCGCCTTTGAGTTCGACCTGGCGCAGCGCCGCCTGTCGAAAAACGGCGAAGTGCTGCCGCTGACCACGGGCGAGTTCTCCATGCTCAAGGCCTTGGTACGCCACCCGCGCCAGCCCTTGTCGCGCGACAAGCTGGCGCAGCTGGCGCGCGGGCGCGACTTCGAACCTTTTGACCGCAGCCTGGACGTGCAGGTCTCGCGCCTGCGCAAGCTGCTGGAGACCGACCCGGCCCAGCCGCGCTACATCCAGACCGTCTGGGGCGTGGGTTATGTGTTTGTGCCGGACGAAGCGCCGCAAGCCTAAGTCACCCGCGCGTGTACACCGACCCCGCCAAGCCGCGGCTGGCGCTTAACCTCTTCTGGCGCACTTTTGCGCTGCTGGCCTTGCTGCTGTCGGGCGGCGTGCTGGCCTGGCAGCAAACCTTCAAGGTGCTGGAGGCTGAGCCACGCGCGCTGGAGTCCGCCCAGCAACTCGCCGGCCTAGTCAACCTGAGCCGCGTGGCCCTGGCGGACACCGACAGCATCAATCGCGTTGCCGTGCTGTCTTCGCTGGCGCGCAGCGAGGCGGTGCAAGTACGCGTGGCCGAGGCCGCCGACCGCTGGCAGGCCTACGACGCCAATGCCTTTGCCAAGCGCTTGGCCGCAGAGTTGCGCGGCCGCCTGGGCGCCGACACGGTGGTGGCGCGCAGCGTCAATGCCGAGCCGGGCCTGTGGGTGCGATTCACCATCGGCGAGGACAGTTATTGGTTGCGCACCAGCGCCGCGCCGCTGAGCGTGAGCTTGTCCAGCAATGGTTGGTGGTTGCTGCTGGCATTGATCGTCACCGCGCTGGGTTCGGCCCTGATCACCCGACTGATCAACCAACCGCTGCGCGAACTCAGCTTCGCCGCCCACCGAATCCGCGAGGGTGAATACGACTCCCGCCTGGACGAAAGCACCCGCACCAGCGAGATCCGCGAAGTCAATATGGGCTTCAACCGCATGGCGCGTGAGTTGGCCAAGATGGAAGATGACCGCACGGTGATGCTTGCGGGCATTTCGCACGATCTGCGCACTCCGCTGGCGCGCCTCCGCCTAGAGGCCGAGATGAGCGTGCCCGACGAGCAAGCCCGCCAGTTCATGGCCCAGGACATTGCCCAGCTCGACGCCATCATCTGCAAATTCATGGACTACGCCCGCCCCTCCGAGCTGCAATTGCAGCCGGTGCCGCTGGCCGAGGTGGTGGAGCGCGAGGCGCAGGGCTTCCGCGACCCGGAGCAGATCCGCATCCGCGTGCTGATTCCGCTCGATTTGCGCGTTTGGGCCGATGACACCGAACTCGGCCGCGTGCTCTTGAACCTGTTTGAAAACGCCCGCCGCTACGGCCATGCGCCGGGCCAGCCCACCATGGTGGAGGTCAGCCACAGCCTGCAAGGCAGTTGGGTGGCCCTGCAGGTGCGCGACTTCGGCCCCGGCGTGCCGCCGGACAAACTCAGCCGGCTGACCACGCCCTTCTTCCGCGGTGACGCCGCCCGCACTGCCGCCACCGGCGCCGGCCTTGGCCTGGCCATTGTGGAAAAGTCCGTGCAACGCCTGGGCGGCCAACTGGAGATCAGCAATGCGCCGGACGGCGGCCTGCTGACGGTGATTCGGATCCAGAAGGCCAGCTGAGCTGAACGGCCGCTGGATGAGCGGCGGCCAACGGCTAGCGTCCCGCACCCCACACAGGCCGCCGGTAGCGCGCCCTGACCCCGGCCGGGGCACTTTCCGATACCCCCACGTTTGCTGCCCTTGCGCTGCTCCAAGCTGCCCAACAATGGCCCCGCCGCAGCGCACAGCGGGAACGCCGGCACCTCGCCCGGCCTCACAAAGGCCTCCCTGCCCGCCCTTTGAAGATCACCATCTAGAAAGCCAGAGCATGAGCAGCAGTTGCAAACGATTGATCCGAAGCTTCAACCCAGCCCTGTGTGCCGCCGTCGCCAGCATCGCGCTAAGCGCTTGCGGCGGGGGTGGCGGAGGCAACGAACCCTTGCCGCCGACACCCGAGGCCTTCATCAACAGCAGCAACTACGAAGCCACCGCCGGCATCGCCGCCGCCGGCGCCCAGCACAGCGCCGAGATGCTGCTGGCCGGCGTGCTGCCCATCAACGCCGTGGCCGCCGACGCGCCCGCCGCCAATTACCCCTGCGTCGCCGGTGGCAGCATGACGCTGAGCATTGCCGGCACGGTGCGCAACTACAGCGCCCAAAGCTGCCAGACCGGCGAAGCCTTTTTGGCCTCGGGCAGCATCAGCGACACCGTAGGCCAAAGCAGCGGCAGCCACAGCCTTTTGATCAAAGACCTGGTGTTCCGTGTCGGCGACAGCGCCGCGCCGCTTCAAACCCTCAACGGCAGCGTCGCCGCCAGCTTGACTACGCAAGGCCTGCCCAGCGCCGTGATCGCCGACCTCAGCCTCAGGCAGGGCACGCGCACACAGACCTACGCCCTGACCATGGACGCCAGCGGCAAACTCATCATCGTGCTGCAGACCCCCAGCCTGGCGCAAAAGCTGGTCTACACCATCGACCCTCAATCGAGCAGCGTGAAGGTCAGCAGCCGCGGCGACGGCTCATCTGTGACGATTGTGGAAAGCGCCGACGGCAAGAGCTACACCCTGGAGTTGCGCCCTGACAGCAGCGCCAGCAGCCCCACCGCCAGCAAGACCCTCAGCGCGGCCGAATTCGAGGCCTTGCTGAAGAAGTCTTTGTGAGCCCCTGACTGGCGATCAAAGCCCGGCCAGCAAGCAGCTGGCCTGCGCTTCGATGGCCAGGCCCTCACCCACGGGGCCCATCTTCTCGGCCGTCTTGGCCTTGACATTGATCTGGCCCACTTCCACCCCCAAAACCTGCGCCAAACGGCTGCGCATGGCAGCGATATGCGGCGCCATCTTGGGCGCCTGCGCCTTGATGGTGCTGTCGATATTGACGATCTGCCAGCCCGCCTCACGCACCCGGCGATAAGCCTCGGCCAGCAAGACCATGGAATCGGCGCCCTTGAACTCGGCCGCCGTGTCGGGGAAGAGCTTGCCGATATCGCCCAGGGCCGCCGCGCCCAACAAAGCGTCGGTGATGGCGTGGGCCAGGGCGTCGGCGTCTGAATGGCCCAGCAAGCCATGGCTGTGCGGGATCGTGACGCCGCCCAGGATCAGGGGCCGGCCTTCGACCAGGGCATGGGTGTCCCAGCCCTCGCCGATACGAAGGGCCGGCAAGGCTGGGCGATTTGCATTGGGATTTGTGGCTTGTGCTGAGTCGCTCATGGTGCGTGATTGAGCTCGGCATGAACCGAGCTTGGGTAGATATCGTCGATTTGGACAGGCCTCGTGCGGCGGCCCAAGGGGCGCGCAGCTTAGCGCATGCTTCGCGCAGCAAAGCCATATTTGTGCGCTATCGTGGCGCCCTCTCATCATGCCACCGCCATGCTCACCTTCGACCGCCCTCGCCCGCCATCAACCATGCGCACTCGACTGATCACGCCCTTGCTCCTGCTGTGCTGGACCATAGGCGCGGCGCAGGCAGTGCATGCGGCTGAAAGCCCCGTGCAGGATCAGGCGCAGGCTTCGGCCACGCCGCAGGGGCGGCCCAAGATCGCCTTGGTGCTGTCGGGTGGCGGCGCGCGTGGCCTGGCGCATATCGGCGTGCTGCGTGTGCTGCAGGAGTTGCGGGTGCCGGTGGACTTGGTGGTGGGCACCAGCATGGGCGCCCTGGTGGGCGGCGCCTTTGCGTCCGGGCGCAGTGTCGAGGAGTTGGAAAACTTTGTCAGAAGCGCCGACTGGAACGCGATTCTTTCAGACCGCCCACCGCGCCAGGATTTGAGTTACCGGCGCCGCGAGGACGATCAGATGCTGCCCTCGCGCCTGGAGTTCGGCTTGGGGCGTGACGGGGTCAGCCTGCCGCCGGCGGCCGCCGGAAATAGCGGCCTGGAATTCGCGCTGGAGCGCTTGGTCAGCAGCCAATATGCCGACCTGAATGTGCAAAACCTGCCCCTGCCTTTTGAGGCCCTGGCCACCGATTTGTTGACCGGCGAGTTGGCAGACCTGAGCGGCACGCCGCTCTTCCTGGCCATGCGCGCCTCGATGGCAGTGCCGGGCTTTTTCTCGCCGGTGCGCATCAAAGGCCGGCTGATGGTGGACGGCGGCCTGGTGCGCAATATGGGGGTGGAAAGCGCACGCGCCAAGGGTGCTGACATCATCATCGCCGTCGATGTGGGCACGCCGCTGGCCGAAGAGAAAGAGCTGGGCAGCGCCCTGGGCGTGGCCAATCAAATGCTGTCCATCCTGACCACGCAGAACTCGGCCCGCTCGGCCAAAGCCCTGCGGCCCGAGGATGTCTTGATCGACCCCGATCTGGCAGGCCTGGGCTTTTTGGACTTCACCCGTGGCGAGCAAGCCATCGCCACCGGCGCGCGCGCCGCCCGTGCCGCGCAGGAGCGCTTAAGCGCTTTCTCGCTCAGCCCCGAGGCCTATGCCCAGGTCGAGCAAGCGCGCCGCCGGCCGCCCGCCGTGACCCCCGCCGCCCTGCCTTTGGCCGATGTGACGATCAAGGGCACCAAGCGCGTCAACCCCGAGGTGATCAAGGCCGAGTTGGAACTGCAGCCCGGTCAGCCGGCCAGCCAGGCTGCCATCAACCAGGCGACGGTGGAGCTCTACGGGCGCGGCGATTTTGAGCGCATCGACACCCAGGTGATTGACCGCGACGGCCAGCGCCACATCACCGTCAATGTCAGTGAAGCCGATTGGGCGCACAGCCGCCTGCGCCTGGGCCTGGAGCTGAGCAGCAATTTCGCCGACGACAACAACTTCAAAGTGGTGGCCTTGCACAACCTCTCCTGGCTCAATGCCTGGGGTGGTGAGCTGCGCACCTTTGCCAGCATCGGCAGCGAGCGCAAGCTGGCCAGCAGCTTTCACCAGCCGCTGGGCCTGGGCTCGGACTGGTACGTCGAGCCGACCTTGAGTTTCACTGGAACACCCTGGGACCTCTTTGTGGACGGCCAGCGCAAGGCCCGCTTCAACACCAGCTCCAGCATCGCCGAGCTGGCCCTGGGCCGCCGCCTGGGCCGATGGGGCGATGTGCAGTTGGGTGCCAGCCGCTTCCGTGGCGATGCGGTGCTGCAAGTGCCGCAAAACCGCGGCGACACCCCGATTCAGCAAAGCGGCAGCAGCTACTCGCTGCGCCTGCGCGCCGATACGCTGGATTCTTTGGCCTTCCCGACCCGCGGCGTCTTGCTGGACATCGGCGCCTCCCGCACCCAGCTCGCGGGCACTCAGGTCCACAGCGATGCGATTGGCTTTCAAGGCTTGGCGGCCTTTCGGGCAGACCAATGGGCCGGTCATGTCTGGGCTGAATACTCACATGCGAACTTTGGTTCGGCCACCTCGCTGGGCGGATTTTTGCGGCTCTCGGGCAGCCCGGTGAGCTCGGTGTCTAACCAGAACGTGGGCCTGCTGCGCTTCGTCACGGCGCGCCGCATCGGTGCCATGCCGGTGGGCTTAGGTGAAGCGGTGCGTGGCGGCTTCTCGGTGGAGCTGGGCGCGGCGGTGCAAGACGGTCAGCGCATCGAGCTTGCAGACTTCAAACTCGCCGGTAGCTTGTTCGTCGCGGTGGATACCCGCTTGGGCCCCTTCTATCTGGGCGCCGGCAGCACCAAGGGCGGCGAGAGCGCCTTCTACTTGTTCCTGGGGCCGAGCTGGTAAGCGCCTGCTCAGGCTAAAGCTCAGGTCTTGCGCCTGAGCGCCGTCAGGCCCTTGAACTCCCAGGAGCGAAAGCCCAGCATCAGCGTGAAGCCATCGCGCTCGCGCAGCGGCAGGCGCTGGTCGTTTTGATGCAGCTTGGCCAACTCGGCAGCCAGCTGGCGAATCTTTTGCACCAGGTCCATGGCGCTGGCGTCTGACAAGCGCGCATTCACGCACAGCAAGGCCTCGCCGGCGCCATCGAAGCGCCCGGCAAAATAGTCGTCCACCACCGCCTGGCGGAAGAAATGCTGCACCGGTCCGTCCGGCAGCCAGCGAAAAGCCACCGACACCCGCATGCGAAAGCGATTGCCTGGCTTCAACTCAATCAGCGCCAGCCGGTCCAGCTTGACCAGATAGCCGATGCATTCCGCCTCGCTGATGGCATAGGTCTCCACGATCTGCTCCAGGCTCCAATGGCCCAGGCAGCTGATGGCCACCAGCAGCAGCTTGGGGTCGGAGACCAGGGACTTCTCCTGCTCCAGCGTCAGCGTATCGGCGTGCGGCGTGTTGTCGGCCGCCTGGCGAAGTACATCTTCCATCGGCACGCCCACGGCCGCGCAGACCTGCGCCATCCGAGTCAGCGACATATCGCCTTGCGAAAACATGCGTTTGACACTGGACTCGCTCAAGTCCAGCTTGGCGCCCAGGGCCTTGTAGGTCAGCCCGGCCGCGCGCATCTCCGCGCGCAAAACTTGCAACAGTACTTCGGGCGAACTCATCGCTGACGGTCCTTCAATGATTGGGCTTGTTGGCTTGTCATGGTCTTGCCTCTTTCGCCGCCACGTCGGGCAACGTAGCGAAAACTGCGCCTCTTCGCGGCGCATTGTGCTGCCTGCCACAAAGCATTGGCGCATGCGGCGAATTGCTTCAACACTGCGCCCACTGTCGCCTTCGCCAGCACCGCCAAACCGGAGTGGCGCCGCCCCAGCACGGGGCTCACCGCACGGCAGCCGCATCATCACTTCAGGAGTCTTCAATGCCGAAAGTCACCGAACTCAAGCCCGCGCCCTCGGTCAATCGCTTAACGCCGCTGGCCTGGCTGGCTGTGGGCTTGGCCGTCAGCTGCGGCGCCGCCCAAGCGCAGCCAAGCGTCAGCCGTGAATCCAGCACCTATGTGGGCGGCAATATCGGCCTGCTCAACAACTACCGCCTGGACTGCAATGACGGTGCCGCTTGCGAGCGCAACGGCAAGCTCAGCGGCAAGGTCTACATCGGCCACAGCGGCGAAATCCTGGGCGGCCTCGGTCTGGAGGCCATGGCCTTCAGCATCGGCAGCGCCAAGGGCAGCTTGCAGCGAGGCAGCGTCAACGAGGCCGGGTCTATCAAACTAAGCGGCGTCGGGGCCTCGGTAGTGCTGCCCTGGGAGATGGGCGACTTTGGCATCAAGGCACGGCTGGGTGTCGGCTATGTGCGCGGCAGTGCCAGCTATGCGGCAGGCGGCACGCAATCGCGCTGGAGCTTTCAGCCTTTGCTGGGCCTGGGTGGCAGCTATGCGCTCAGCAAGCAGATGACGCTCAACCTGGACTGGGATGCCTTGTCGGCAAGCTATGGCTCCGGCACCAGCCGCATGGGGATGTTGTCGGCTGGTATCAGCGTCAAGTTCTGAGCGGGCAAGCAAGGTCGACAAGTCGCCGGGCCGGGGACTCAAGGCCAAGCGTCGCCAAATCGAGCCGCCCCAGCTGGAGCAAGGCGGATGCGGCCTTTGCGCCAACTCAATGAATGAGCCTGCACCCCTAGTTTGAATGACGCGTTGCTGACGGTTTTCGGGTCTCATTGCCGGGGATCGACAGCTTGCTCCGCTCGAGGAGCGCCACCACAGGGCAGGTCGGGCTTGCCCCACATCAGCGCAGGAGTCCATTCATCATGAAGAGAACTGTTCTTGTCAAACGTCGGCTCGCCCATGCTTTGGCATTGCTGGGGGCTTGCTCGGCCCTGGGCTTGGCGCCCATGGCTCAAGCTGCCCCTGATCTGTACTACAGCGCCAGCGCGCAAGTCTATGGGAGCATCTACACCACCTTCACCAGCCCTTTGCTGGGCGATGGCAGCTTTTCCCTGAACGGCAAAAGCGACTACCAAAGCAATTGGAAGGGCTCGGGCAATGTCAGCACTGGCGTGGCCGATGCCACCTTCACCATCGCGACCGGCCCCGGCGGCCTAGACCCGGTGTATGACCTCGTCACCAGCGCTGGCAAATACGGCATGGGCTATAGCGGCCAGGCGGAAGCCGCAGGCCTAAGCCTACGCACCAAGATCAGCTCGCATCTGGTGGACGATACCGGCGCCCTGGTGCAGGGCAGTCCTGCCGACCTCAAAAGCAGTCTCAGTGCCGATGCCAGCGCAGGTTGGAGTCAGCAATTTTTCATCGCTGCCACAGCGGCCAAGCCGACCGGCAGTTATGGCGCCATCCTGGTCTCTGCCACCTTGGACGGCGGCTTCCCTGCACTGTCTGACCCAAGTGTCTACAACGACGGCTGGTCGAATATGCAAATCAGCAGCAGATTCACCGATACGGCCGGGGTGAACTACAGCAGCAACTTCAACATCAATGCTGCCGCCAACGATCCGGCCTGGACCGGCAGCAAGACCGTGTACAAAAAGCTCTTGTTCCAATACGGCACGGTCTTCAACCTCAATGCCTACCAATATGCCTCGGTCTCCAACAACGGCAGCGCTGACTTCTTCAACACTGGCCGGATCACCTCCATTGAACTGCCCTTCGGCGCCACGCTGGAGTCTGGCGCCCAGCAAGCTGGCTTAGGAGACCTCGCGGCGCTGTACGGCACGGTGACCAACTCCGCCACGGTGGATGACATCAATACCAACTGGGACTTTGGCAACAACGGCGGCGGCTTCAACCCGCCGGTGCCGGAACCCGCCAGCTCGGCCCTGCTGCTCGCAGGTCTGGGCGTGCTGGGCTTGCTGGCCAAACGGCAGCGGCGCGAGCGCTGAACTTAGCTAGATTGAGTTGAGTTCCAAGGCCGGCGCATTGACACACACCGTCAGCGCCGGCTTCACCTGCGACTCTTGAGCAAGGCCTCGGCCATCGCGAAGTCAGCCGGCCAAGTGACCTTGAAGTTCTCCATCGGGCTCTCCACCAGCAAGGGTTGATGGCCAAGAGCCTCGATGGCGCTGGCCTCGTCGGTGATGCCCTCATTCAAGCTCGCCAAGGCCGGCCGCAGCAGGCCCAGGCGAAACATCTGCGGCGTCTGCGCGGCCCATTTTTCACGCCGGTCCACGGTAGCCGTGACGCGGCCTTGCGCCGAGGCTTTGAGCGTGTCAGCCAGCGGCAGCGCCAGCAGGCCGCCGACTTCGTCGTCCCAGCAAGCGGCGATCAAACGCGCCACCCATTCAGGCCGCAAGAGGCAGCGCGCCGCGTCGTGCACCAACACCCAGTCGTGAGGCTGAGCGCCACGCGCCAACAATTCATTCAAACCATTGGCGACAGTTTCGGCACGGGTCTCGCCACCCACTCGCGCCACCCAAGCGCGCTCGCCGGCGAACCCAGGCACCGCCGCATCAAACTGATCATCCTGCGGCGACAGCACCACCAAGGTGGCGGCCAGCTGCGTCACCTGGGCCAGCGCGGCCAGGGTATGAGCCATCATGGCCTGACCCGCCAGCGGCACGTATTGCTTGGGGATGGTGGCACCTGAACGGGCGCCGACACCGGCGGCGGGAACCAGGGCATAACACTGGGGCTGCAGGCCCACGGCATAAGAAGTCATGGCCTGCATTTTAGGTGGCGCGCCTGGGCGCCGCCGCTTGACGTCGCTTTATGCCGCTTCACGCCGCAGCATCACATCAGGCAATAGTTCTGCGGCAGCAGGGGCGCGGGCAGCTCGGTCTCACCCAGCGCCGCGCGCATATCGATTTCGATGGCGCGGCAGATGGCGTCCAGAGGCAAGTCATTGGGCAGCAGGCCAAAAGGCTCTTCGATCTCGTCACCCAGCGCGTCCAGGCCAAAGAAGGTGTAGGCCACGATGGCCACTACAAAAGGCGTCATGAAGCCAATGCTGTCCACCAAGCCAAAGGGCAGCAAAAAGCAATAGAGGTAAGCCGTGCGGTGCAAGAGCAAGGTGTAGGAAAAGGGCAAGGGCGAACTCTTGATGCGCTCGCAAGAAGCAGCGGCCGCGGTGATGGCGGACAGGGTGTTGTCGATTTGGGCCGTTAGCACGGAATCGATACGCCCCTCCCTGCGGCACTGCTGCAGGTCGGCGCCCATGTTCATCATCAGGCTTGCCGCCTTGTTGGGCGCGCTTGCCAGGGCCTGCCATTCCTGAGGCTGCAACCAGGCTTGCACTTCGCCCTGCACGTCGGGCGTGCCGCGCAGCTGATGCTTCAAGGCCTGGGCGTAGGCAATGCTGCGCTGGATCATGCGCACGCGAACATCGTCGCGCGCCGTCGCAGCTTGCGGTGCCCCTTCCGCATCCACAAAGTTCAAGACCTGCCGGGCCAGGTTGCGACTGCGCAGCAGCAACTCGCCCCAAAGCTTGCGCGCTTCCCAATAACGGTCGTAAGCCGCGTTATTGCGAAAGCCCAGAAAGATCGCCAGCGGCAGACCAATCAGGGTGAAGGGAATGGTGGTCAGCGTGATCTTGTGGCTGAACAAAATGCCATGCGAGAGCGTCACCGCCACCGCGATCAACACGTTGACGAACAGCACCGCGCGGATCTGGCGCAGCACCGAGCCACGCACGATCAGAAACAGGCGCAGGCCAGAGGGGCGGTCTCGAACAATCATTGCGGTTCGATTCTCAGCCCTACCGCTTACATCCGACCTTCACGCAGATAGCGCGTATGCCAGCTGAAGGCTTCATCCAGCAAATGCGGGGTGTGCAGTCCCGGCGCGCCTACGGCTGCGCGCCGCACATAGTCCAGCAGAGCGGGCTTGAAGTCGGGGTGAGCGCACTTCTCGATCACCACCTTGGCACGCTCCTTGGGCGAGAGGCCGCGCAGATCGGCCAAGCCCTGCTCGGTGACGATGATCTGCACATCATGCTCGGTGTGATCCACATGCGAGACCATGGGAACGATGCAGGAAATGGCGCCGCCCTTGGCGACGGAGGGCGTCATGAAGATGGACATATAGGCATTGCGCGCAAAGTCGCCCGAGCCGCCAATGCCGTTCATGATGCTGCTGCCCATCACATGGGTGGAGTTGACGTTGCCGTAGATGTCGGCCTCGATCATTGCGTTCATCGCGATCAGGCCCAGGCGGCGAATGAGTTCGGGGTGATTGCTCATCTCCTGCGGGCGCAAGACGATGCGCTGGCGGAAGAATTCAATCTCGCGCTCAAACAAGGCCGCCGCATCGGGGCTCAGCGACAAGGCCGTGGCCGAGGCATAGGCCAGCTTGCCGGACTTGAGCATGCTCAGCATGCCGTCCTGCAAGACCTCGGTGAAGGCGGTCAGATTCTCAAAGGGGCCTTTTTCCAAGCCGGCCAGCACCGCATTGGCGATATTGCCCACGCCGGACTGCAAGGGCAGCAAGTCAGGTGTCAAACGGCCCAACTTCACCTCGTTCTGCAAGAACTCGATGATGTGGCCGGCAATCGCGTTGGACACTTCATCCGGTTCGGCGAAGACCGAGTTGCGATCGGGCTGATGCGTTTCCACCACCGCAATCACCTTGCTCAAATCGCAATGCAGATAGGGCTCACCGATATGGTCGCCCACCTGCACCAAGGGAATAGGCACGCGCTTGGGTGGCAGCTGGGTGCCGTAGTAGATGTCGTGCATGCCCTCCAGCCCGGCGTTTTGCAGGCTGTTGACTTCCAGAATAATTTTGTCGGCCTGATCCAGCCAGGTTTTGTTATTGCCGATCGAGGTCGACGGTACCAAGCGACCGTCGGGCAGGATGCCTGCCACCTCGATCACCGCCACATCCAGCTTGCCCAGGAAACCGAACCACACATACTGGGCCACATGGCTGAGGTGGATATCGGTGTACTCCATCTGCCCGGCATTGATCAACTTGCGGCTGGTCGGGTCAGATTGATAGGGCAGGCGCATTTCCACACCGTTCACGCGGGCGAGAGCACCGTCGAGTTCAGGCGCGGTGGAGGCTCCTGTCCACAAGCCGATGCGGAAGGGCCGGCCTGCCGCGTTCTCGCTGGCGATGCGCGCGGCCAGTGCCTGCGGGATGACCTTGGGGTAGCCGGCGCCGGTAAAGCCGCTCATGCCGACATTGGCCCCCGCGGGGATCAGGGCAGCCGCTTCTTCGGCCGACATCAGCCGCTGACGCAGGCTGTCGTTTTGCACACGGTTCAAATCAAGCATCGGTGAGAATCCAGCACTTTCAAAAAACAATCGAAGAACGACTCGACCAAGTCAGAAGAAGTTCCACAGTACGGCTGCCCGACAGCTTAGCCGAAGAATCGGCATCAATCAGGGTTTGTACTGATCACTCACCCGTCGACTGAGACAATGGCCACGCTTATTGGCAGACTTTTTCGCCCCTGCTGACCCGCCCCCCACAAAGTTCCCTGCCACCACAAGATGCGCATCGAAGATATCCGCCAAGAACTGAGCGCCCTGGGTGCCAAGCCCCTGCATGTGCAGCGGGTGCTGCGCCAATGGGTGCGCGCCCTGCCCTTGACGGCGGGCCGGCGCCGGCCCGAGGACTTTCTGCCCCTGGCGGTGCGGGATGCATTGCCGGACTTGGACGCGCGCCTGCAAGGGCTGACCCGCTTGGTTTCCAGCCACCCCGGCGAGGACGGCTCGGCCCGTTTGCTGCTGGCCCTGCAGGACGGCATGACGGTGGAAAGCGTGCTTTTGCCGCGTGACGGCGTCTGCGTCTCCAGCCAGGTAGGCTGCGCCGTCGGCTGCTTGTTCTGCATGACCGGGCGCGACGGCCTGATCCGCCAAGTCAGCAGCGCCGAAATCATCGCCCAGGTGGCGCAAGCACGCAGTCAGCGGCCGGTCAAAAAGGTCGTATTCATGGGCATGGGCGAGCCGGCGCACAACCTCGACAACGTGATGGAAGCCATCGAGCTGCTGGGCAGCGTGGGCAATATCGCGCACAAGAATCTGGTCTTCTCCACGGTGGGTGACCCGCGCGTATTCGAGCGCCTGCACAGCCTGCCCACCGGCGCAGTGAAGCCGGCGCTGGCGCTATCGCTGCACACCAGCAAGGCGGACTTGCGCACGCAACTGCTGCCGCGCGCGCCGCGCCTCACGCCGGATGAACTGGTGACCCTGGGCGAACAATATGCCCGCGCCAGCGCCTACCCGATCCAGTACCAATGGACGCTGCTGGACGGGGTCAACGACGGGCCGGAGGAGCTCGACGGCATCGTCGCGCTGCTGCGTGGCAAGTACGCGATTCTGAACATGATCCCCTACAACAGCATCCCCGACCTGCCCTTCCAGCGCCCCAGCTGGGACAAGGCCCGCGCCATCGCGGCCGAGCTGCACCGCCGCGGCGTGCTGACCAAGCTGCGCGACTCGGCCGGCCAAGATGTGGACGGTGGCTGCGGTCAGTTGCGCGCACGCGCACAGGCGGGCGGCTTGCAGCCGGTCGTCATGCGCCCGCAGCAAAAGCGCTGAAGGCCGCTACAAACGACCAATCCCGCCTCGCTCCAGGCTGGGCAGCCTGACCGAGCAAAGCACGGCCAAGCTCAAGGCATGTAGATGATGCGCAGACTGGCGTCTACCAACGCCAGCGGCACAAAGCCAAGCGCCTCTGGATGGCGTTGCAGATGGCCGCGCACGCTCTCAGCATCACGCAATTCCAGCGGCGGGCGCAGCCGCCCACCGAACTGCTGGGCCGACCAGGCCGTGCGGTATTCGGCCGGTGCTTTGCGCAAGACGGCGCTGAAGAAATGATCCCGCTCCGGTCCGGCGCTCATCAAGAGATTGGGCGCCGCGCCACCCGCCAGGGCTTGCCGCCGCCCCATGAAAAGATCGGCCAAGGTATCGCGCTCTATCCCTTGGATCGCGCTGCGACTAGAGACCACGACGGCGAGTGCCGGGCGGCTGTAGCGCGCGACGATCTGGCTCAAGCCCCCCGACGCGCGCAAAGTCTCAACCGCATCCATCAATGCCTGACCATTGACCGGGCTGTTCTTGGGCCAGGCGCAGTGGTAATTGTTCAGGCCAACGAGAGCACGCCAGGGCGCAATGCCGCTGAGTTCACCGTTCTCCGCCACCCAGCTGAGGCTTTGCTGGTTCAGCACGCCATAGGGATGTCGCAGCAGCTGAATTTTCTTGAGCAGACGGTCTTCGCTGATGACATCGTCACGCTGCAAGCTGCCGTCGGCAAAGCGGGCATCCAGGCGCGCATAAGGGCTGCCCAGCAAAGTCCCGACCACGCTGCCGCGCGCGAGTTGCTCCGCCTGATCCACCGGGCTGGCACTGGTGTGTCCCACCAGCAAGTCGGGCAAATCCAGCAAGGACGCACTCCAGCGATAAAGCGCCACATCGCGGCTCTGGTTCGGCGAGGTATGGCAGATCAAATCCAGCTCGCCCGCGGCGGCGGCGGCATCGATTCTTGGGCGGGGCAGCAGTTGGGGGTCCAGCTTCAAGCGAAGCGCCTCTGCGATGGCGCGGTAGACCTCCAGATCGATGCCTCGGCTAGCTTGCGCGTCAGCCCAAACCACGAATGGCGGCTGCGCATTGGCGGCGATGGCCACACGCAGCCGGGCTGGATCAGCCGCCACAGCCTCCAGGGGCGCCGCGAATGCCAAGGCCACACCCAGCCAGCGCGCAGCCCGCTTACCAGCGGCCACGATGGAGCTTTTTTGGGTCAAGCGAGTCATCGGCTTCATGGCGGCCTTAGAAGACAAAGTCCAGGCTGATCGTGCTCATATTGGCATGCCCGTCCCAGCTTTTTTGAAGTGGCGGCCCGAGCGGCGGCGCATTCAAGCTCAGTTCGGCCGCGCGGCCGGTGCTGCGATCGCGTGTTGCGGTCCAAAAATCCTGCTGGAATTTGAGCGCCCAGTGCTCGCCCAAATCAAGCCGCACGCCGACTTGAATGACGCGCCGGTCAAAGGGGCTTTGCAAATAGGTATCCAAGATCTTGAGGCCTTGCACCAGCGCCGGCGGGCTATTGGGTACCGCCTGCAGGCCAAGCGGGCTTTCGCGGTAGGTAGTTTGGCCAACGCTGGCATAAGGGGTCCAGGCGCCGATGCGGCGGCTGGCTTGCACATACCATCCGGCCTGTTTGGCGACCAAGAGTGAATTGGAATCTCGCAGCGCGGCTTCGGCAGTGAGCGTCCAGTCATGGGCTTGCCAAACGAGGCCGAGGTAAGTCAAGCGGCCTTCGCTGCTCAAAGCGGCGCGCGGCGCCAAGACCTCATTGCAATTGGCACAGCCCGGCGGCTTGAGCAAAGTGGCTGCACCGGAATTCGTCAAGTCAACAGCGTAAGCGGACACACCAGCACGTAACTGCCAATTACCGCGGCGCCAATTGCCGACCAAGACGGTGGAGCGATTGATATCGATACTGCCGGAGCTGAGATCAACGCGGGCCGTGCCGCCGCCCAAGTCAAGGCTGAGCAGCCCGCCCAAAGCGTCGCCGGTCCAAGTGAGGTTTAAGCCGTCCACCGCAGCACCCGGATTGATGCTGTACACGGTATTCATGGGCCGCAAGGCCGTCTGCGCATAACCGACGTTACGGGTTTCGCTGACCAGAAAGAAGGGCAAGGTTTGCCGCCCCAGGCGCAGCGTCCACGCCGGCGCGGGCGACCAGCCGATATAGGCCCACTCGGTACGCGGGCGCATACGCTTGGCAATATCGTCTTGCACCAACACTTGCATCACGGCTTCAAGCCGCTCGGAGACTTGCCAGCGCACTTGGCCAGCCAAGCGGGTGTCGCCATTCGTGCGCCAGTCACCATTGGACAAATTGGGCGTGCGGGGATCCGGCTTCACACCAACCACATCGCTGCCGCCCCGATAGGCGGCCAAGGTGCCAAAACCAGATAACTCGAAGCGCTGCGAGCCATCGTCCTGATCGTCCGCCGCGGCCGCAAGCGGCAGGCCGAGCAACAAGCCACCGAAAAACCCCAGCAATTGACTCAGCTTCATGAGCGTTGATCTTATCGAAGCACGGCCCTAGCAGGCCAGCTGATTTGCCCTTGCATCCGCTGCAGCAATCGCCCTAGAACCAGCCGAACCGACCTAGATTGATGCAGACGAATCCGAAATAGCGGAACCTTCGCACAAACGTGCGGTTTGAAGCGCAAAAACCACCGAATTGAGGGGGGTGTTAACCATGACGAATTCGTTACATTGTCCACCCGTGCAGAGCTTTTGCACCGGAATCACTGCCACATAAATCATTTCGAGGGAATCCCTAGATGAATAAGACTGTTGCCAAGTCCTTGCTGCTTGCCGCCACCATCGCCGCAGCCGCTAGCGCGCAAGCCAGCGTTATCACATTTGAAACCGCCAAGTCCCTGGCTGGCGCGCAAAGCAGCGCCGCCACTTACCGCGACGTCGTCAACGCCGCCATGAGCCAGCCTGGCGCCAAGTCGGCTGACGTGGCCTTGTTTGACGGCCTGAGCAACAAGAGCGTGTTTGGCGGCAATTCCTCCGACCTCGCCTATCGCATCACCGTGAATTTCGGCGTGGCCGCTGGCCAAGCCGGCAGCTGGGATCTGCGCGGCGGCGTGGACTTCGGCCGTGGTGGCGCAGTCTTCCTGGACGGCGTGGCCCTGGGCTTCAAGTCCAACGATATGTGGTGGAACAACGGCTACGGCAATAGCAGCCAGTTCTTTGCCTTCGACAATATCGCCATCGGCGCCGGCAACCACAAGCTGGAAATCTTCGGCTTGGAAAACTGCTGCGACGGTCAGCAGCAATTCCAATTCGCCATCAACGACACCGGCTTCAAGACCTTCGGCAAGACCGACGGCCTGAACATCACCTCGGCCGTGCCGGAACCCGGCAGCTACGCCCTGATGTTGGCCGGCCTGGGCGCCATGGGTGTGGTGGCTCGTCGTCGCAAGTCGAACGCAGCCTAAGCACTGGCAGGCCTAGCCTGCCTACAATGAGCACAGCCCCTAGCCCCTCGCTCGGGGCTGTTCTCATTTGTGCGCCCGATATGCAGCTACCTCTGATTCAACCCGGCAAGAAGTTCACCCTCCCCCGCCCCACCGGTTCGGCCGATGCCATGCTGCTGGCGCGCTTTGCCCAGACGCAGATGGCCGCCGGGCGCATCACCGCCATCATCACGGCCGAGCCGGGTGATACGCAGCGCCTGGAAGATGAGCTCAAGTTCTTTGCGCCCGACCTGCGCGTGGCCGTCTTCCCGGACTGGGAGACCCTGCCCTACGACACTTTCTCGCCGCACCAGGACCTGATCTCCGAGCGCCTGGCCACGCTGTGGCGCTTGCTGCAATCGCAGGGCAAGCCGGCCGACCAGCGCGAGGCCGATGTGGTGCTGCTGCCCGCCACCACCGCGCTGACGCGCTTGGCTCCGCCGGCCTTTCTGGCCGCCACCACCTTCAACTTCAAGACCAAGCAGCGGCTCGATGAAGCCAGCCTGAAGTCGCAGCTGACGCTGGGCGGCTATACCCATGTCAGCCAAGTCGTCTCGCCGGGCGAATACGCCGTGCGTGGCGGGCTTATTGACCTCTTCCCCATGGGCTCGCTGGTGCCTTACCGGGTGGACCTGTTTGGTGACGAGGTGGACTCCATCCGCACCTTCGACCCCGACACCCAGCGCAGCCTCTACCCCGTGCCGCAGGTGCGCCTGCTGCCGGGCCGCGAGTTCCCGATGGACGAGGCCGCGCGCAAATCCTTCCGCGCCCGCTGGCGCGAGAAGATGGAGGGTGACCCAACCCGCTCGCGCATCTACAAAGACATCGATCAAGGCATTGCCACCGGCGGCATCGAGTATTTTCTGCCGGTGTTCTTCGAGCAGACCGCCACCATCTTCGACTTCCTGGGTGACAGCGCGGCGCTGGCCCTGCACGGCGAGATCGACGAAGCCCTGAGCCGCTTCTGGACCGACACGCGCGAGCGCCATCGCTTCTTGCAGCATGACCCCGAGCGGCCCATCCTGGCGCCGGAGGAAATCTTCCTGAAGGTGGAAGAGTTTTTTGCCATCACCCACAGCCATGCGGTGCTGGCCATTCGCGGCAATGAGCCGGTGGACTTCGCCCGCCCGCTGCCCGATGTCAGCGTCGAGCGCGGCGCGCAAGAGCCGCTGGCCCGCCTGGCCGCGCACCTCAAGAGCACGCCGCACCGCGTGCTGCTGCTGGCCGAAAGCGAAGGCCGGCGCGAGAGCCTGCTGGAACTGCTGCGCGACAACAAGATCGACCCGCCCTCGGTGTCGGGCCTGGCTGAGTTCCTGGGCTCGCCGGAGAAGTTCGCCATTACCGCGGCGCCCTTAGCCGCGGGCTTTTTCTGGAACGACCCCGCCGAAGAGCGCGTGCTCCAACTCTTCACCGAGACCGAGCTGTTTGCCACCACGCCCACCACCCGGCGGCGGCGCAAGCAAGAGCAGGTCAGCGACGTCAATGCACTGATCAAAGACCTGTCCGAGCTCAAGGTCGGCGACCCGGTGGTGCACAACAACCACGGCATCGGCCGCTACCAGGGCCTGATCAATATCGACATCGGCGACGGCGCGTCGGAGTTCCTGCACCTGGAATACGCCGACAAGGCCACGCTCTACGTGCCGGTGGCGCAACTGCATCTGATCAGCCGCTACACCGGCGTCAGCGCCGAAGAAGCCCCCCTGCACCGCCTGGGTTCCGGGCAGTGGGAAAAAGCCAAGCGCAAGGCCGCCGAACAGGTGCGCGACACCGCCGCCGAGCTGCTCAATCTCTATGCCCGCCGCGCCGCGCGCGAAGGTCACGCTTTCCGCTACAGCGGCCCCGACTACGAGGCCTTCGCCGCCAGCTTTGGCTTCGAGGAAACCGCCGACCAGCGCGCCGCCATTCACGCCGTCATCCAGGACATGATCAGCCCTAAGCCCATGGACCGCCTGGTCTGCGGCGATGTCGGTTTCGGCAAAACCGAGGTCGCCCTGCGCGCGGCCTTTGTGGCGGTGATGGGCGGCAAGCAAGTCGCCATCCTGGCGCCCACCACGCTCTTGGCCGAACAGCATTACCAAAACATTGCCGACCGCTTTGGCAAATGGCCGGTGCGGGTGGCCGAGATGAGCCGCTTCCGCAGCGCCAAGGAAATCAAGGCGGCGATGGCCGGCCTGGCCGACGGCACCATCGACATCGTCATAGGCACCCACAAGCTGCTCAGCCCCGAGGTCAAGTTCAACCGCCTGGGCCTGCTGGTGATCGACGAAGAACACCGTTTCGGTGTGCGCCACAAAGAGGCCATGAAGGCCATGCGCGCCGAGGTGGATGTGCTGACACTGACCGCCACGCCCATCCCGCGCACCCTGGGCATGGCACTGGAAGGCCTGCGTGACCTGAGCGTGATTGCCACCGCCCCGCAGCGCCGCCTGGCCATCAAGACCTTTGTGCGCAGCGAGACCAGCGGCACCATCCGCGAAGCCATGCTGCGTGAGTTGAAGCGCGGCGGCCAGGTCTACTTCCTGCATAACGAGGTCGAGACCATCGAGAACCGGCGCCAAAAGCTCGAAGAGCTGGTGCCCGAGGCCCGCATCATCATCGCCCACGGCCAGATGCCCGAGCGTGAGCTGGAGCGGGTGATGCGCGAGTTCGTCAGCGGCAAACACAATGTCTTGCTGTGCTCCACCATCATCGAGACCGGCATTGACGTGCCCAGCGCCAACACCATCATCATGGCGCGCGCCGACAAGTTCGGCCTGGCCCAGCTGCACCAGTTGCGCGGCCGCGTCGGTCGCTCCCACCATCAGGCTTATGCCTATTTGCTGGTGCCCGATCTGGAGGGCCTGACCAAGCAAGCCGCCCAGCGCCTGGACGCGATTCAGGCCATGGAAGAGCTGGGCTCGGGCTTCTATCTGGCCATGCACGATCTGGAGATCCGCGGCGCCGGCCAGATGCTGGGCGAGAACCAGAGCGGCAATATGATGGAAATCGGCTTCCAGCTCTACAACGAGATGTTGGCCGAGGCGGTGCGCTCCCTCAAGTCCGGCAAAGAGCCGGACCTGCTCTCGCCACTGGCCGCCACCACCGAAATCAATCTGCACGCCCCAGCACTTTTGCCCGATGCCTATTGCGGCGATGTGCATCAGCGCCTCTCGCTTTACAAGCGCTTGGCCAGCGCCGAAAAGAGCGAGCAGATCGACAAGCTGCTGGAGGAGGTCACCGACCGCTTCGGCAAGCTGCCCGCGCAAGGCCAGACCCTGTTCGACACCCACCGCCTGCGCGTGCTGGCCAAGCCCTACGGCGTGGCCAAGATCGATGCCGCACCGCTGGCCATGAACATCAACTTCCGCCCCAACCCGCCGATCGACGCCATGCGCGTGATTGAGTTGGTGCAGAAGAACCGCAATATCAAGCTGGTGGGCAATGACAAGCTGCGCATCGACAAGGCGCTCAGCGACCCCAAGGACCGGGCGCAAGCCATCCGCGAAGTGCTGCGCCTGCTCGGCCAACCGACCACGAAAAACTGAGATCACGCGAACCATGACCTCTACCGACAACTCCGCCGCCCTGGTGATTCAAGGCTTCACGCCGCCGCTGCGCCTGGCCGATTTCAAATTGGCCGCCTTCGATATGGACTCGACCCTGATCAATATCGAGTGCATCGATGAGATCGCCGCCGCCGCAGGCAAAAAGGACGAGGTCGCCGCCATCACCGAAGCCGCCATGCGCGGCGAGATCACAGACTTCAAAGACAGCCTGCGCCGCCGCTTGGCCCTGCTGCAGGGCGTGCCCACCAGTGCGCTGCAAGAGGTGCTGCAAACGCGTTTGCAATTCAACCCCGGCGCGCGTGAGTTGTGCGCGGCGCTCAAGGCTGCCGGCATCAAGCTGCTGCTGGTGTCGGGCGGCTTCACTTTCTTCACCCGCCATGTTGCGGCCGAGTTGGGCATGGACTTTGTTCGCTCCAATCAGCTGGAAATCGTAGACGAGCGCCTGACCGGCGGCCTGGTGCAGCAGAATTGGGGAGATATCTGCGACGGCGAAGAAAAGCGCCGCATGCTGCTGCAATGCTGCGAGCAAATCGGCTGCACGCCCGCGCAAGCCATGGCCGTGGGCGACGGCGCCAACGATCTGCCGATGATGGGCGCAGCCGGCCTCTCGGTGGCCTTCCACGCCAAGCCCAAGGTGCGCGCCCAGGCCATGGTGGCGATCAACGCGGGCAGCCTCGCCCAGCTACTCGATCTCTTGGCTTAAGGATTACACTCGCCCAACGATGCCCTCGCCGGCTTGATCGGTGGGCTGCTGTCTGTTTGCGAGCCCTTGTTCGCTAAGCTTGTGATTCGCCGCGGCCCTGGGCAAGTTGGGGCTTGGCTGCCACTTGTGAGCCGCTAGTGAGGGAAGACGAGCCACTGAGCAGACGATCAGGGCATTACGCCTGGGCGCTGCGCTCTGGGTTCCGGTACACCGTCGAGTTGATGCTGATCGAGCAAGCGACGGTATCTGCCGTCGCGCTTGTAGGCTTGAAAGCCAAGCTCCAGGGCCTGCAGCAGCATGGTTGAGCTGGGTCGCCCGGGCACCACCCCCACATGGAGAGGCAACTCGGCCAGGGAAGGCTCCTGCCAGACGATCTGATCCACGTTAACTTCTGCTATTTGCTGCTTCAGCAAGTAGCGCCCCACCACATGCTCAAGCAAGGCGTAGTCAAAGCGCCGGGCGGCCAGCTTGCGGAGGTTTTGCTCATCCGAGGACCCCAGTTCCAGTTGCAAGCCGGCGGAAAGAATCTGCGGCGGATAGGCGTAGTCACGCACCGCGCCGACTCTTTGGCCTTGCAGCGCCTTGATGCTGCGACCCTGTTTTCGAAATTGATCGCGGCGCACAAACATGCCCAGCCGACTGATAAACCAGGGCGAGCTCGGCACCAGAGCGTGCTGACTCAAGTCCCCAGGCCAAGCCAGCAAGACCAGGTCGTAGCGCTGCAGTTTGAGTTCGCCAGCCAAGCGCGCCCAAGGGAGAAAGTCCACCTCAACACTGTAGCCAAAGGGCTGGAGGACCTCGCGCAACATCTGCACTGCTCCGCCGCCGTTGGGCAAGTCCGGCGCCGCATAGGGCGGGTAGTCGGTCGTAAATACTCGAATCTGTGTGGCAGCAATTGCCGCGCCACTGAGGAGCCAGGCGCCCACCAACCAAAACAAGCGCCACAACACAGCCATGAGACACACCTGCCACGTCAAGCGCACACCGCGCCGGTCCGCTCGCCCATTGCTGCGAGCGCTTAATCTCGCAGCAAGAATAGCGTCAGATCATGTCGATTGACCAAGCGGCCCAATAAACCCGCGCCGCAATGCGTGCCAAGCTGCACGCCCTTGGCCGTCAAGCAAGCTCAATCCAAGCGGTGCAGCGGCTGCTCGCTGATCACGACGCCGTCGGCATCGGCATACAGCCAGTCCCCAAGGCGAATTGGCTGGCCGTGCAGATGCAGGACCAAATCGCTCTGACCTTGGCCTTTGCGATCAGTCGGCATGGGCACGTGAGCGAGCGCCAGAATGCCCAGCGGAGTGAGGGCCAATTCAGCCAGGTCACGCACGCAGCCATGAATCAAAAGCCCAGCCCAACCGTTGGCGGCCGCAGCGGCGGCTAGATTGCCACCCAAGAGCGCGCGGCGCAGGGAACCGGCACCGTCCACCACCAGCACTTGGCCCTGGCCCGGGCTTTCCACCGCAGCCTTGACGAGGCTGTTGTCCTCAAAACACTTGATAGTGCGGACAGGCCCAGCGAAACGCAAAGCTTGGCCATAGTTTCGATAAACAGGCGGCAATACACGCAAACGCCCGGACTCATCGGACTTGAAGGCGTCGCACAGATCACAGGTCGAAAAATCCATGGCAAGGTCCTGGTGCTTAAAACTCAGCTGGCGGCGAGCACCTTGATGCGGGCGCCTTGGTACTGCACCACTTGGCCCGCACGAATCTTGGCGGTCTTGCGCAGTTCTTCGCGCCCGTCCACCTGCACATGGCCTTCGCTGATGACGGCACGGGCACGTCCGCCGCTCTCCACCAAGCCGTTGGCCTTCAGCAGTTTGTCCAACTCAATGAACTCACCGCGCAGTTCGAAATCAATGTTTTGCATGACGATATTGTCCCAGATGCCGCCGCCCAGGCTTGCTCAGCCCAATCGCTTGAGCGCGGCCTCGCGAATGGCGCTGAGCGTGCTGCGGCTGGTCGACACATCGCTGGACAAGCGCAGGTGCAGCAAGCAGGGCGTGCCCGCTGCAAGCGCGGCGCGCAAGGCAGGCTCAAAGTCTTCGGTCATCTCGATGCGTTGCGAGGCCCAGCCATGGGCTTGGGCCAGCAAGCAGAAGTCCGGGTTGAACAAATCGCTGCCCGAAACCCGGCCCGGATACTCGCGCTCCTGATGCATGCGGATGGTGCCGTATGTGCCGTTGTCCACCACCACGCAGAGCAGCTTTTTGGCGCCATAGCCGGTGGCGGTGGCGAGTTCCTGGCCATTCATCAGAAAATCGCCATCACCGGCGATATTGACCACCCAACGCTCAGGCTCCAGCAAGCTGGCGGCCACCGCCGCCGGCAGGCCATAACCCATCGCGCCACTGGTGGGTGCGAGTTGGGTACGGCCATGCTGCTGCAGGCCCGGATACTGGTGAAAGCGATGCAGCCAGCCGCTGTAATTGCCGGCGCCGTTGGTGAAGACCGTGCCCTCGGGGCAGAGCCGGCTCAAGCTCTTGACCACCTCGGCCATGTCCAGCGGGCTGACCGGCTGCGGCAGCAGATTGGCCTGATAGTCGGCATTGGCGGCCCGCGTCCAGTCGGTCCACTTGCAATGATCCGGCGCCGCTAATGTGGCCAAGGCCTGGGCTGCGCAGGACATGCTGGCGTTGATCATCAAATCGGCCGCGTAAACACGGCCCAGCTCTTCCGCCCCAGCATGGATATGCACCAGGCTTTGCGCCGGGCGCGGCGCCTGCAGCAAGGTGTAGCCGCCGGTGGTCATCTCGCCCAGGCGCGGGCCGATGGCGATGATGAGGTCAGCGTCCTTGACGCGCTGAGCCAGCTTCGGATTGATGCCAATGCCCACATCACCCGCGTACTGCGGATGGCGGTTGTCGAACAAATCCTGGAAGCGAAAGGCACAACCCACCGGCAGGCCCCAGGCCTCGGCGAAGCGCTGCAGTGCGGTGCAACTCTCGGGCGTCCAGCCGCCGCCGCCGGCAATCACCAAGGGCCGCTCGGCCGCCAGCAAGCGGCTACGCAAATCGCTCAAGGCCGCTGGGGTGGGCCAAGCCTGAGCAGCCTGCGCCAGAGGCAAGACTTGGGCGCTGGTCAGCGCGGTCAACATGTCCTCCGGCAAGACCAGCACCACCGGGCCGGGCCGGCCTTGCATCGCCGTATGGAAGGCGCGCGCCACATACTCGGGCAGGCGGTCGGCGTCATGCACCTCACCCACCCATTTGGCGAATCCGAGGGTGCCGGGGCCGAACATCTGGCGATAGTCAACTTCCTGGAAGGCCTCGCGGTCACGCTGGTCGCTGGCCACTTGGCCGATGAACAGAATCATCGGCGTGGAGTCTTGAAACGCGGTGTGCAGGCCGATGCTGGCATTGGTGGCGCCGGGGCCACGCGTCACAAAGCAAATGCCCGGCCGGCCGCTCAATTTGCCCTGTGCCTCGGCCATGAAGGCGGCCCCGCCCTCTTGGCGGCAGGCAATGAAGCGAATCTTCTCGCGGTGCTCATGAAAGCCATCCAGCACGGCCAGATAGCTTTCGCCCGGCACGCCGAATACGGTGTCTACGCCTTGCTCAATCAAGGCCTCGACCAGCACGTGGCCGGCCATGCGTTTTGCTTGTGGAGTCGTCGTCATGCTGCGGACTGTAAAGCCTTCTTGGGTTGCGCCAGTTGAACCAGATTGGCCGCGGCGATGGCCAGCAACAAGGCCAGCGCCGCACCCATGAACACCGCGCCGGGGTGGCCCTTGTCCATCATGGCGCCGAAGATGGGCGCGGCCAGAGCAAAGCCCAAGTCCAGCCCCGAATACACCGTGCCGTAGACCCGGCCGGTGGCGCCGGGCGGCGCGGCGCGCTTGATCAACATATCGCGAGACGGGCCGGCCAAGCCGGTGCCGAAACCGGCCAGAGCCACCACCGTGGCCGCCAACATCGGAGGCACCCAGCCGCTGGCGGCCAGGGCCAGCAGAGCCGCACCCAGCGCCAGCGCGATGGCGATATTGCGCTCCAGGCTGGCCGAACGTGCGACCCAGAAGCCGCCAATCACCATGCCCACCGCGCCGCACAACATATAGCCGGTGACGACAAAGGCCGTGGCCTCAGCGGCCAGGCCGTAGAGCTGGCTCAGGGCCGGGCTGGCGAAGCTCTGAATCGCCGTCAGCGCGGTCGTACCAAAGAAGAAAAACGAGAAGCACAGCCACACCGAAGGCAGGCGCAAAAAAGCCATCGGGTGTTCGTCTTTGACGGGCGCAGCACCTGCCTTGTCATGTGACCAGCTGCCCTGGGTGTCGTCAATGGCGGCGCGCTTGAACCACAGCAAGGCAATCACGGCCAAGGCCGCCAGCGCAGTGCCCAGATAGGCATAGCGCCAGTTGCCGCTGAGCTGCGCCAAGCCGATCAAAAACACGGGTGCGAGCGCCCAACCCAGATTGCCGGTGATGCCATGCACCGAGAAGGCGTGGCCCAGCCGAGCGGGCGACACGCGCTTGTTGAGGATGGTGAAGTCCACCGGGTGAAACGGCGCATTGCCCAGGCCAGCCAAGGCGGCGGCCACCAGCAAGCCGCCAAAGCCGGTGGCCAGGCCGGCCGCCACTGAGGCCAGCACAAAGCAGGAGAGCGCCGCGAACAGCACCGGGCGCGCGCCGGTGCGATCCACCAGAAAGCCGGCCATAGCTTGGCCAAGGCCGGAGATGATGAAAAAGGTGCTGACCAGCAAACCGAGTTCGGCATAGCTCAGCCCAAATTCGCGGATGAAGACCGGGAACAGCGGCGGCAGCAACATGTGGAAGAAGTGCGAGCAGCCATGCGCCAGCCCGATCAGGCTGATGGTGGCAATGTCGCGGCGGGCTTGGGTGGTTTCGGCCGCAAGCGGCAGGCTGGCTGTAGTCATGCCCGCACTTTAGGCGCCCGAATCAAGGCCGAGTTACGATAGCTCGCCAAAATCTATCGAATTTCAGCCACCGATGTCCACACCCAAGCCCACGCCACCTGCACGGCCGCGCCCCAGCAAAGCCCGCACCAGCTTGCCGCCGCTGGACCCGCAGCGCTTCGCGCCTTGTGCCCTGCGACCGGTGCGCGCCAAGGCGCGGGTGCTGGAAAGCGATGTGGACATCCAGGCCCACCAACATGACTGGGGCCAGCTGGTGTTTTCGATCAGCGGCGTGGTGCGCGTCAGCACCGAACGGGCCACGTTTTTGGTGCCGCCCTCGCGGGCGGTGTGGATACCGCCCCAGGTGGAACACGCGGTCACGCCGGTGGAGCGGGTGGATCTGCGCACGCTCTATCTGCACCAATGTCCTGGCCGCATCGGCCCGGGCCTCTCCGGCAGCGCGGCAGCGGCTTGGGCGGACAGCCGGGTGCTCGAAGTCTCGCCCCTGCTGCGCGAGTTGGTCTTGCAGCTGGCCGAGGTGCGTGAAAGCGATAGCAGCAAACGCGAACTATGGCTGGCCAATCTGATCGAGGATGAGCTGCGCCGCGCCAGCAGCCTGCGCCTGGGCGTGGACCTGCCGCAAGATAAACGCCTGCGGCGCTTTTGCGAAGCCATGCTGCACGAGCCCCTGCGCCATGCCGACCTGGCCGGCTGGGCCGCCGAGGTCGGCGCCAGCACGCGCACCCTCTCGCGCCTGTTCCGGCAAGAGCTGGGCAGCAGCTATGCGCAATGGCGCCAGCAAGCCTTGCTGGCTCATGCCCTCACCCTGGCAGCACGCAAGCGGCCGATGAACCTGATTGCCGCCGAGCTGGGCTACGCCAGCGCCAGCGCCTTCAGCGCCATGGTCACCCGCACCGTGGGCATGCCGCCGAGCCGGTTTTTTGCCGAAGCCTGAAGCCTTGTCTTCCACCAAAGACCGGGAACCAAGCCGGCAATGACCCGACCCGGCCAAGTGCCTAGCGGCCGCTGCAGCGGCCTAGCAACGGTCCTCCTCATAAAATCTCGCCATGAATGATCAAGTGCTGTTTGACTACACCCGCCAAGACGCCCAAGGCCAAAGCTGTACCGTCCAGGCCTGGGCCAAAGTCCCCGCCCCCCTGAGCCCCGCTGAACGCGCCAGCCTGAAGGCCGAGGCCGCCGCCCTCTTGAAGGCCCACAACGCCGTGCTGGTGGCGCATTTCTATGTAGACGGTGATCTGCAAGACCTGGCACTGGAAACCGGCGGCATCGTCTCCGACTCGCTGGAAATGGCCCGCTTCGGCCGCGACCACGCGGCGCAAACCTTGCTGGTGGCCGGCGTGCGCTTCATGGGCGAAACGGCCAAGATCCTGAGCCCCGAGAAGCGGGTGCTGATGCCCGATCTGGACGCCACCTGCTCGCTCGACCTGGGCTGCCCGGCCGAGGACTTCAACGCTTTTTGCGACGCCCACCCGGACCGCCAAGTGGTGGTCTACGCCAACACCAGCGCAGCCGTGAAGGCGCGCGCCGACTGGATGGTGACCAGCTCTTGCGCGCTGGAGATCGTGGCCGACTTGAAGGCCAAGGGTCAAAAAATCCTTTGGGCGCCAGACCGCCACCTGGGCCGCTACATCCAGGAACAAACCGGCGCCGACATGCTGATGTGGAACGGCGCCTGCATCGTGCACGACGAGTTCAAGGGCGTGGAGTTGCAACTGCTGCGCGAGCAGCATCCCGGCGCCATGGTGCTGGTGCACCCCGAGTCACCGCAAAGCGTGGTGGCGCTGGCCGATGTGGTGGGTTCCACCTCGGCCCTGATCAAGGCCGTGGTGGAGGGCAAGGCACAGGAATACATCGTTGCCACCGACAACGGCATTCTTCATCGCATGCGCCAGTTGGCGCCGGGCAAGACCTTGATCGAAGCGCCCACCGCCGGCAACAGCGCCACTTGCAAGAGCTGCGCCCATTGCCCATGGATGGCGATGAACAGCTTGCAAGGCCTGATTGATTGCCTGCGCCACGGCCAGGGCGCCATCGAGCTGGACGAAGCCACCCGCGTCAAGGCCAAGACTTGCATTGACCGCATGCTGGACTTCACCGCCGCGCTGAAGAACCAGCGCGCCGGCCTGGTGCCCGGCATCGGTGCGGCATAGGCGGAATTAGCCAGGTCAATGACATAGGCGATGAATCAAGTCGCCTCAGCGGATTCGAAATGGCCAGCGGAAGCTGGCCTTTTTTTGCCCGCAAGCCAGGCGAAAAGCTTTATCGTGTCAGCCGATGCTTTTGCGGGAGAACCCACCATGAATCAAGATTTCAGCTCGATCTACAACCATCACGAACGCGAAGTGCTGGCCGCGGTGATGAAGTCGTCCGCCGATTTCCCGCAGATTGCGGCCGACCCCGACCTGCTTTGCGATGTGGCCTGCGTGGCGCTGAACCGCCTGCCGCCGCGCTACATCCGCCACGCGGTGGACTTTCTGTTCTATCTGACCGAGCATGAGCGGCGCGAGATCGACGCCGCCATCGACGAAGCCGTGGGCTACGCCTTCCACTTCGTGCACGCCCGCGCGGCGCTGCGCGCCCAGCCCTGAGCGCTTAAGGCGACAGCTTCAGCGGGTTTTCAAACCCCGCTCCGCCACCAGCACGGTCGGGAAGCTGACCGGCAAGGTGCGCGGATAGTCGCGGCTGAAATGCAGGCCGCGGCTCTCATGCCGCAGCAAGGCCGAACGCACGATCAGCTCGCCGCAGTCCAGCAGATTGCGCAGCTCCAGCAGGTCGCGGCTGACGCGGAAATTGGCGTAGTAGTCATCCACCTCGCCACGCAAGAGTGCGATGCGATGCAGCGCCCGCTCCAGGCGCTTGGTGGTGCGCACGATGCCCACATAGTTCCACATCAGCAGGCGCAGCTCGTCCCAGTTGTGCGAGATGACCACCTGCTCGTCGGCATCTTCCACCTGGCTTTCGTCCCAGGCCGGCAGCGGCGCGGCGGGGTGTTGCGGCTGCGCCTGGATGTGGCTGGCGCAGGTCTGGCCCAGCACCACGCATTCCAGCAATGAATTGCTGGCAAGGCGGTTGGCGCCGTGCAGGCCGGTGTAACTGGTTTCCCCCACGGCGTAGAGGCCCGGCAGATCGGCACTGCCATTCATATCGGTGACCACGCCGCCGCAAGTGAAATGCACCGCCGGCACGACTGGAATCATCTGCTTGGCAATGTCGATGCCCAGGCCCAGGCAGCGCGCATGGACGGTGGGGAAATGCTCTTTCAAGAAATCCTCGCCCAGATGGCGGGCATCCAGCCAGACATGGTCCAGGCCGTGCTTTTTCATCTCGAAGTCGATGGCGCGGGCGACGATGTCACGCGGCGCCAGCTCCATGCGCTCATCGTGCGCCGCCATGAAGCGGCTGCCATCGGGCAGCTTCAAATGCCCACCCTCGCCGCGCAAGGCCTCGGTGATCAAAAAGCTGCGTTCCTGCGGGTGGTAGAGGCAGGTCGGGTGGAACTGGATGAACTCCATATTCGCCACCCGGCAACCGGCGCGCCAGGCCATGGCGATACCGTCGCCGGTGGAGGTATCGGGGTTGGTGGTGTAGCGGTAGACCTTGCCGGCGCCGCCGGTGGCCAGCACCACCGCTTGGGCGGCCAGTGCCTCGACCTTTTGCGAGTCGATGTCGAGCGCATAGATGCCGTAGCAGCGCGGCTCTTCATCGCGCTGCAGATGGCGCGAGGTGATCAGGTCCAGCGCCATCCAGCGCTGGCGCAGTTCGATATTCGGGTGCGCCGCGGCCACGGCCAGCAGTTGGTCGTGGATGGCTTTGCCGGTGGCATCGGCGGCATGGGCGATGCGGCGTACGGCGTGGCCGCCCTCGCGGGTGAGGTGCAGACCCAGCGGACCGCTGCTGTCGGGCGTGAAGGGCACGCCTTGTTGCACCAGCCAGGCCACCGCCTGCGCGCTTTGCTCGGCGATGAAACGGGCCGTGGCCTCGTCCACCAAGCCGGCGCCGGCTTCCTGGGTGTCGCGCACATGGCTGTCGATGCTGTCGTCCTGACCCAGCACGCCGACGATGCCGCCCTGGGCCCAGGCGGTGGCGCCCTCGCCCAATTCACGCTTGGCCAGCACGATCACGCGCATGCGGTCGGCCAGATGCAAGGCCGTGGTGAGCCCGGCCAAGCCGGCGCCCACGATCACCACGGGCAAAGTTGTCGTCGAAGACAGGGAGGCAGAGGAGGACATGTGGCCTTTGGCGCGCGCCCCTAGCAAGGCCGCCGCGCCGTCAATGTGAAGCGTGCATTCTAAAGAGCGGCAGCGGCATCCCGCCGGGCGCCCTTTCCCATACCCTTACGCACACCTCTTTGTGCCCCTTGCCGGCGGCGCCAGAAGTAAATCGCAGCGCCAATCAGCAAAAGCGCCCAGCCCAGCAGCATCGCCACCACGCCCAGGCCAGAAGGCGCTTCCGTCGGCCCCTGCTGCAATTGCTTGGTCAGCAGATCGACTTGCGCATCCAGGCTGCGCTGCTCGCGCTGCAATTGATTGAACTCACGCTCGGCTTCGCGCAGACGCGTCGCCACGGCCTCCGGCGTCGACAGCAAGGCCTCGCCGACATCCTGGGCCAGGCGCAACGCCAAGCTCAAACGGCTACCGGCATCGTCGTGCTGCCAGTTGTCGGCCGCCGAGGGGCGCCGCTTAGTCTGGCCCACCTGGCCCACTTGCCCGTCCAGGCGCAGGCCTGATTCGGTGGCCAAAGTGAGCGGCGTCTTAGCCTGAGGCTGGGCCTTGGCCGAGTTTGAAGCCGACGCAGCGGGCGCAATGCCAGCCGCGCTCGGCGCCCATTTCAAGTCGCCGGTCGTGTTCACGGCGGCATGCGCAGCGCCCCCCGACTGAGCCGGGTCCACAAACGCGGTCAGATGTTGCAGCGGGCAGCCGATGGCCAGCTTAATCACCGGCTCTTCGATCGGCACGCTGCTGCGCAGCCACACGGTGCCGGATTGGGTCTCGGGATGCAGCTCCACCGTCTTCTGTACATCACCCGCGGTCAGGCGATTTTCGCCTGACTCAATATGCACCTGAATGCAATCCGGGTTGAGCGTCTCCCCCGCGTTCATGCGCAAGGGCAGCTTCAGCGACAGCGGCTCGCCCAAGCCCGACAGCGTTTGCGGCCGCCCCAGCTCAAAGGCCTGCGCCGGCGAAGTCAAGCTCAGCAAAAGGCCCAGTTGAGCAGCGAGATGAGCAGCAAAAACGGCGGCAGCGCGGCGGCGTGAGGGCACGGGTTGGCGGCTTTCTGCGAAGGCTGGAAGGGTCAAGGGAAGCTCGGCTTTTCGCGCGAGCTGCAAGCGCAAAAGACAGGGCATGAAATTTGCCATGGCACTCTAGCACGCAGCCCGCCCTGGCTTGGGCGCGATGGCCGGCCGTGGGTGGCCCCACCGCTACAATCCGGCCACCCAAAACCAGGCCGCAACCATGCCCCTTCACACCTCGTCCTTGACACGCTTCCCCCTGCACGCGCTGGCCCTGAGCCTGGCGCTTGGTTTGAGCGCCGGCGCTGCCCGGGCCGACGAAGTGAGCGATGCCCAGGCCCTGCTGGCCAAAGGCAATGCGGGTGATGCGCTGAAGAAGGTCGACCAAGCCCTGGTGGCCAAGCCCAATGACCCGCGCCTGCGCTTGCAGCGCGGCAATGCCCTGGCCCAGCTCAAGCGCGAGCCCGAGGCAATTGCAGTGTTTCAAAAGCTGATCGAAACCAACCCCGAGCTGCCTGGCCCCTACAACAACCTGGCCGTGCTCTACGGCAATCAAGGTGATTTCGAGAAGGCGCGCCAAGCCCTGGAATTGGCCATCCGCACCAATCCCAGCTATGCCACCGCCTTCCAGAACCTGGGCGATGTCTACGCTCGCTTGGCCGGCCAAGCCTACAAAAAAGCCCTGGCTCTGGACAAGGGCGACAACCAGCTGCCGCTGAAGCTGGCCGTGGTGCAAAACGTGTTTGAGCCCAGCGTGGACCCGCGCGCGGCCAAGGCGGCGGCCGTGGCACCAGTTCCTGCGCCAACTCCTGCTCCTGCGCCAGTTCCTGCCCCCGCTCCGGCGCCGGCTCCAGCGGCTGCCGCCAAAGCCACCACCCCGCCCGCAGTCAGCGTGCCTGCACCGGCGCCTGTCGTGCAGGCTAAGGCAGCGGCCCCGGCACCCGTCGTGGCTAGCGCGCCGGCCACGACCGCCGCAGCCAAACCAGCCGCCGCAACACCCGTGGCCAAGCCTGAAGCGCCAAAAGTTGAGGTCGCCAAGGCCGAAGCTGCGAAGCCGAACCCGCAGCAAGAATCGCAGCAAGCCATCGAAAAGGCCGTGCAGAACTGGGCCAAGGCCTGGAGCCGGCGCGATATGGACGACTACTACAAGGCCTACACGCCCGACTTCAAGGGCAAGGCCGCCACGCGCAAGGCCTGGGAAGAGGACCGCCGCGTCCGCATCATGGGCAAGAAGAAGATCGCAGTGGAAGTCTCAGGCCTGAAGATCAAGGTAGACGGCGATGGCAACAAGGCCACCGTCACTTTCCGCCAGAACTACACCTCGGACGCACTGAGCGTGAAGAGCAGCAAGACCCTGAACCTGGTGAAGTCCAAGTCGGGCGCCTGGCTGCTGAGCCAAGAATCTTCCAGCTGAGCCGACGCGCCGAACGCAAGCCAGCCGCGTGCCCAGAACGATTGATGTGACGACCGAGATGCAGCCAGAGCAGTCCCCTCCGAGTAAGAAGCCAGCCCCCGCCACCGGCAAACCCTGGTTGCGTGGCGCCCTGCTGGTGGGCGGCGCCACCGCCGCGGCCGTGCTGGGTCTGACGGGCATGAATATGCTGTCCTCCCGCGTTGAGGCGAATGCCCCACTGAGCCTGGGCTTTGGCCACCCGGCCGCTTCCTCTACGGCGGCCAAGGCGGAGCCCAGCATCCTGACCGCGCAGATCAATGCCCAGACCCCAGAAGGCCAGCTGATCTCGGCCTTCCAGATGCTGGCGCGCGGGGAGGAAGCCCAGGCCTTCGCCACCGTGCAAGCCCTGGTCGCCAAGCAGCCTGATTTTTCGCTGGCGCAGCTGACCTACTCCGATCTGCTGCTGGCCCGCACCACGCCCGAAGCGGCAGCACTTGCCCAGCTGGGCGCCACGCCCGAGCAAGTCAGCCGCGCCAGCGCCTTGCGCACCGAAGCACAGCTGCGCCTGGCCGCGCTGGTGGAGCGGCCGCCGCAAGACGCGGTGCCCAAGGAGTTGGTGGGCTTGTCCAGCTCGCTGCGCCACGCCATCGTGGTGGACACGGCCAAGGCCCGGCTCTACCTGTTCGAAAACAGTGCCGAGTACGGCCTGCGCCTGGTCAAAGACAGCTATATCTCGCTGGGCAAGGCGGGCATCAGCAAACAAGCAGAAGGCGATCAGCGCACGCCCCTGGGCATCTACCAGGTGGGCATAAGGCGCGACGAGGCGGTGGCCCGCTACGGCGCGGCCGCCTTGCCGCTCAACTACCCGAATGAGTACGACCGCCTGCTGGGCCGCAGCGGCAGCAGCATCTGGCTGCATGGCGAGCGCGCCGGCAGCTATGCGCGCGGCCCGCAATCCACCGACGGCTGCATCGTGCTCAGCAACGACGATATGCAGTACCTGGCCGACACGGTCAAGGCACGCGAGACGCCGGTGCTGATCCTGGAACATGTGGACTGGGTCGCCAAGCAAGGCGCCAAGCCCGATATCGCGCCGGCCTTCGAAGCCGCTTTTGCCAGCTGGCAGGCTGCGCGCAAGAGCCAGGACGCCACCACCTTGCGCAGCCTTTACGAGCCCGATCTTCAGCGCGGCTCGGACAGCGAGGCCAAGCGCCTGGAGCACAAGCTTGCCCTGATGCAAAACCAGGCGCTGCCGCTGCAAAGCCTGGAGCGCCTGAGCGTGCTGCCCGGCCACGATCTGGAACCCATCATGATCGTCACCTACCGCGAGCAAAGCGGCAGCGATGCCGCCCCGCTGCTCAAGCGCCAGTACTGGCGCGAGCAAGCCGGCAAGTGGCGGATCTTTTTTGATGGCGTGGTGAGTTGATTCACGTGGGCGTCGGCTTGACGCCCAGCCAAGCTAGATCACACAAATGAAAGAGGCGAGCCAAACGGCCCGCCACTTTTTTTCTAGTGACGGCTCGATCTAGCTAGCCGTCAGCGCAGGTCTCAATGCACCGTGCGCCCGAACTGGAACACGCCGTCGACCACATCCACCGGAATCACATCCTTGGGGCCGAACTTGCCTTCCAGAATCAGCCGGGAGAGCGGATTCTCGATGCGCTGCTGAATGGCGCGCTTGAGCGGGCGGGCACCAAACACCGGGTCGAAGCCCACCTTGGCCAATTCCGCCACGGCTTCCGGGCTGACGTCCAGCGTCATCTCCATCTTCTCCAGGCGCTGCTCCAGGGTCTTGAGCTGGATCTTGGCGATGTCGGCGATGTGTGCCGCATCCAAGGCATGGAAGATCACGGTTTCGTCGATGCGGTTGAGGAACTCGGGCCGGAAATGCGCCTTCACCTCGCCCCACACGGCGTCGCGAATCACCTCGGTGGGCTCGCCCACCAAGGCCATGATCTGCTGTGAGCCCAGATTGCTGGTCATCACGATGACGGTGTTCTTGAAGTCCACCGTGCGGCCCTGCCCATCGGTCAGGCGGCCATCGTCAAGCACCTGCAACAAGACGTTGAAAACATCCGGGTGGGCTTTTTCCACCTCGTCCAGCAGCAGCACGGCATAGGGCTTGCGTCGCACCGCCTCGGTCAAGGCGCCGCCCTCTTCGTAACCCACATAGCCCGGAGGTGCGCCGATCAGGCGGCTGACCGAGTGCTTCTCCATGAACTCACTCATATCGACACGGATCAGATGATCCTCGCTGTCGAACAAGAAGCCGGCCAGGGCCTTGCACAGCTCGGTCTTGCCCACGCCCGTGGGGCCAAGGAAGAGGAAGCTGCCGGTCGGCCGATTCGGGTCCGACAAGCCCGCGCGCGAACGGCGGATGGCATCAGCCACCGCGTGAATCGCTTCGTCCTGGCCCACCACGCGCTGGTGCAGCTTGGTTTCCATTTGTAGCAGCTTGTCGCGCTCGCCCTGCATCAGCTTGGCGACCGGGATGCCGGTGGCGCGAGCCACCACTTCGGCGATTTCTTCGGCGCCGACCATGGTGCGCAAGAGCTTGGGCTTGTCGGACGTGCCTTGCTTGCTGGCCTCTTTGGCCTGGGCTTCTTGCAAACGCTTTTCGAGCTTGGGCAGGCGGTCGTATTGCAACTCGGCGAGCTTGTTGAAGTCGCCCTTGCGCTTGAGCTCTTCGATCTGCTGCTTGATCCGGTCGATCTCTTCCTTCACATGGGCTGAGCCTTGGGCTTGTGCTTTCTCAGACTTCCAGAGTTCGTCCAGGTCATTGGCTTCGCGTTGCAGCTTCAGCAACTCTTCCTCGATCAAGTCAAAGCGCTTTTTCGAGCCCTCGTCCTTCTCGCGCCGCACCGCCTCGCGCTCGATCTTGAGCTGGATCATGCGGCGATCCAGCTTGTCCATCACCTCGGGCTTGGAGTCGAGTTCGATCTTGATCTTGGCCGCGGCCTCGTCGATCAGGTCGATGGCTTTGTCCGGCAGGAAGCGGTCGGTGATGTAGCGGTGGCTCAACTCGGCCGCGGCGACGATGGCCGGGTCGGTGATCTGCACGCCGTGGTGCACCTCGTACTTTTCCTGCAGGCCGCGCAGGATGGCGATGGTGGCCTCCACCGTGGGCTCGCCCACCATCACCTTCTGGAAGCGGCGCTCCAGGGCGGCGTCTTTCTCCACATATTTGCGGTACTCATCCAGCGTGGTGGCGCCGATGCAATGCAACTCGCCGCGCGCCAGCGCGGGCTTGAGCATATTGCCCGCGTCGATGGCGCCTTCGGCCTTGCCGGCGCCCACCATGGTGTGAATTTCGTCGATGAAGAGAATGGTCTTGCCTTCGTCCTGGGCCACTTCCTTGAGCACGCCCTTGAGGCGCTCCTCGAAGTCGCCGCGATACTTGGCGCCGGCCAGCAGCAAGGCCATGTCCAGCACCAGGATGCGCTTGTTCTTCAGGCTGTCGGGCACCTCGCCGTTGACGATGCGCTGCGCCAAGCCTTCCACGATGGCGGTCTTGCCCACGCCCGGCTCGCCGATCAGCACCGGATTGTTCTTGGTGCGGCGCTGCAGCACTTGGATGGCACGGCGGATCTCATCGTCACGGCCGATCACCGGGTCCAGCTTGCCCAGGGCAGCGCGCTCGGTCAGATCCAGGGTGTATTTTTTGAGCGCCTCGCGCTGGCCTTCGGCCTCCGCGCTGTCGACCTTCTGGCCGCCGCGCACGGCATCGATGGCAGCTTCAAGCGCCTTGCGGGTCAGGCCATGGCCGCGGGCCACACCGGCCAGGTCGCTCTTAGCGTCACTCAAGGCCAGCAAGAACATCTCGCTGGCGATGAATTGATCCTCGCGCTTATTGGCTTCTTTCTCAGCCGCCTGCAACAAGGCCACCAAGTCGCGCCCGGCGCCCACTTGCTGGCCTTCACCCTTGACCTGAGGCAGGCCGGCGATGATGGACTCCAGCGCTGTTTTCAAGGCTGCGGCATTGACACCGGCGCGCTCCAGCAGCGCCCGGGGGCCATCGTCTTGCAGCAGCATCGCCGCCAGCAAGTGCGCCGGCTCGATATAGGGGTTGTCGCGGGCAATCGCGAGACTGGAGGCCTCATTCAAAGCCTCTTGGAACCGTGAAGTGAATTTATCGACGCGCATGATGATTGGAACCTCCGTGGGCTTGCAAGTGGGTGCAGTGAAGGTCATTTCAAGTCCCGGCGGTTTGATCTGGCGCAAGCCAGTTGAAGGGTGACCGGGCTGAACAGCGAAGCCCCGGCATCGGCGAAATTGCCGGGTGTTGCTTGATTACTTCGACCCCATGACGGCACAGGGATCCGGACATATAGTCAAGCACCACCATGCAGCCGGTAGGAAGACATGCAGCAAGGGCCCCGCGTGTTTTTGAGTCCACCCGATGAAGCGAGGCGTCCTTTGATGGCAAGCGCTGGCCGGCAGCTGATGGCCTCCTTGCTGTTGGCACTTGGCGTGGCTGGCGTGGCTGGCGTGCACGCCAACGACACTGGCGACAACTCGCCCAGCAGCTTGCGGCTCAGCGGCTTTGGCACCTTAGGTCTGAGCCACACCCGCAGCGACCACGACTGGCTCTTGGCGCGCGAGCAAACCCAGGTCGGCGCCAGCAGCGCTAGCAGCGCCCTGGTTGACTCCCGGCTGGGCCTGCAACTGAACTGGGCGCCGGCCGAGCGCTGGGACACCGCGCTGCAACTGGTGCTGCGGCAACGGGCCAAGGACGCAAGCTTGGGCGAGGCGGTCGAATGGGCGTTTGTGGGCTATCAAATCAGCGCGGACTGGCATCTGCGCCTGGGCCGCACCAGCCCGGACGTGTTTTTACAAGCTGACCTGCGTAATGTGGGCTATGCCCTGCCCTGGGTGCGACCCAATATCGAGTTCTATGGCTGGATGCCCATCAACTCGCTCGACGGCGCCGACCTCAGCCACATCTGGCACACCGAACACGCCGACTGGACCGCCAAAGTGCAGCTGGGCAATGGCCTCAACACCATTCAAGCCTTGCGCATAGATGATTCTCTGCGCATACGCAACCGCAATACAGCCGTCCTCACCCTCAGCCGTGAGGCCGGGCATTGGCTGATCAAGGCCAGCTATGCCCGCGCCGATATCCACGTGAAGCCCAATGCCAACTTGCGGCTGTTGCAGCAGGCCTTGCAACAGATCACCGCACTGCCTGTGCCGTCCGTGGCGCAGCAAGCGCAGAACCTATCCGATGACTTGTACCCCCAGGGCTTGACGCAATATGCATCGCTGGGACTGCAATACCAGTCCAGCACCTGGTTCGGCAGCGCCGAAGCCAGCCATGTCCACCTGGCCTCGGGTCTCTCAGCCGGCTGGCGAGGCTATGCCTCCTTGGGACGACGTTGGCAGCGCCTGAGCGCCTACCTGATCGCTGGGCGCAGCCAGGCGGACAAGATGCCCAACGCAGCACCCTTGAATTGGCAGGCTGAGCTGACCCCTGTGATCGGCGCGCCGAACGCGGCCATGGCCACCGGCCTGGGCACCTTAGCTGCCGAAGCGGCCAACACCGCCCGCTTCGAGCAAAGCTCGATCGGTCTCGGCCTACGTTATGACTTCGCTCCGCGCATGGCGCTCAAGCTGCAAGTGGATCAAGTCAACACCCAGGCCAACGGCGCCGGATCCTGGCGGCACAACACCTCTGAGTCGGGCAGCAGCCAGATCTATTCCGCCACCTTGGACTTTGTCTTTTGAGCCGCATGGCTGCCCGCACCATGCCCGCCCACACCCTGCACCGCCGCCAAGCACTGTATCGTTTGCTTCGCCTAGGCGCTTTGGCTGTGGGGCTGACCGTGCTGTGGCTGGGCGGAACCGAGCCTTGCGCGGCGAAAGATGGGGCCGAGCTTTACGTCATCGTCAACAATATCAACCCCCTGGCCAAAATCGACAAAAAAGAATTGATCGCCCTCTACACCGGCCGCAGCCGCAACTTCCCCGGCGGCGGGCCTGCCGAGGTCTTCGACCAACCGCGGGACAGCGCACAGCGCGAGGCTTTCTACCTGGCGCTCACCGGCATGGACCTGGCTCAAATCGACAGCTACTGGGCGCGGCTCTTGTTCACAGGTCGGGTGGTGCCACCCAAAATGCTGGCGGGTGACTCAGCGTTGCTGGCCGAAGTCAAACGCAATCCGCGCGCCATCGCTTACCTGAGCAGCCCGCCAGCCGAAGGCCAGGCCAAGCTGGTGATGACCCTGAGCCGAAGCAACTGAGCATGAGACACGCCCTGCTCCGCTTTCAGAGCTACCGTCGCAGCCTGCACGGCAAGTTCACACTCATTCTGATCGGCGTGGCCACCTTGCTCGCCTTGCTTGCCAGCCTGGTGGTGGTGCGACTGACCTTTGTGAAGGCCAGCGAATCGACCAAAACCACGCTGGAGTCCATGCTGAGCGCCATAGAGAAGTCCGCAGCAGTGGGCGTGTACGCCGAAGACCAGGTGCTGCTGCTTGAGCTGATCAAAGGCGTGGCCCGCGATCCCAATGTGGCCCGGGTCTGGGTGGGAGACACCGCCGGCAAGGTGTTGGCGGCCAGCCCGCAGGACGGCGGAAGCCCGGCGCCGCCCCCCGGCTCGGTCGAGGCCTCATTGCTGGTGACTCGGCGCCTGGTTTCACCCTTCGACGGCGCCGAAGAACTGGGGCATTTGCTGGCACAGGGCAGCTTGCCCCAGGTCATCCAGGAGGCCAATCTCCTGGCTCGCTGGCTGGGCATCGCCCAGGCCACGCTGATCACCATTCTGGCCCTGCTGCTCAACCATGTGGTGCTGCTCATGCTGTCCAAGCCGATGATGCGGCTGAGCCAGCAACTCAGCACGATCGCACCCGGCAGCGGCCAGCGCCTCAGCGTGAACAGACGCCACCGCAATGACGAAGTAGGCACCGTCGTCATTGCGGTGAACGGCCTTTTGACGGCTACCGAAACCGCCTTGCAGGCCGAGCGCCAGCTGCGCGCCGAGATTGCGGCCATGGAGGCGCAGTACCGGCAGATCTTCAACCACACCAGCGCCGGCATCTTTGTGTTGACGCCAGGCGGGCGCCTGATCAATAGCAACCCGACCGTGCTGCGTCTGATCGATGCCGAGGGCGCAAGCCCGGCCGACTTGGCCAGCAAGGACTTTGTGGACGCCGTGTTTGCCGATCCCGAGCAAGTACGCCGAATGATTGCCGACGCCAATACCCAGGGCCAAACCATGGCCGCCGACCTGGCCCTGCGCAGCAAAGGCAGCGAGCAGCGTTGGGTGCACTGCCTGATCTCGGTTCAGCAAGCCAGCGCCGACATGGCCGAGGGCATGGTGGAAGGCGTGATCTACGACGTCACCCAACGCAAGTCAGAGGAAACGGCGGCCAGCCATCAAGCCCTGCACGATGGACTGACCGGGCTGAAAAACCGCGTCGGCGTCATCGCCGCGCTGGATCAGATGCTGCAGCAAGCCCAGGCCAGCGGTCACGCGGTGACCTTGCTGTTTCTGGACCTGGACGGCTTCAAAAAGGTGAATGACGAACTCGGCCATGAGGCCGGCGACGCCGTGATGGTGGAGTGCGCCAAACGCATGCGAGGCGTACTGCGCCGCAGCAGCGATATCGCGGGACGGGTGGGCGGCGACGAGTTGGTGCTGCTGCTCGACCGGGTCGATGCCGAAGCGCCGATGGTGCAAGCACTCGCCCAAAACTTGTTGCGCATCATGAGTGAACCCATCGCCTTGCGCGACGGCCGCACCGCCCAGGTAGGCGCCAGCATCGGCCTGGCCAGCTATCCGCGCCACGCCCTGCACCGCGCCGCGCTGTTCAATGCCGCCGACGCGGCCATGTACGAAGTCAAGCGCCATGGCAAGAACGCCTGGCGTGTGGCCGAGTCGCTCAGCCAAGCCTGCGCGGCCAATCCACCTCAGTCAGCCCATCAAAGCAAGGCCTGAGCCAGGCGCATGCCAAGGGCGGCTGCCGCCAGGGCGCCCAACATATGAGCCCCGCTATGCAGCAGCGCCAGCCCGAGATCACCACGCTGCAGCAGCATCAAAGACTCACCCGAAAAGGCCGAGAAGGTGGTCAAACCACCCAGCAAGCCCGTCACCAGCAAGAGCTGCAAGACTTCATTGGGGGTGCGGGCAAACCACTCCAGCGCGATGCCGATCAACAGGCCACCGAGCAGATTGACGGCCAGCGTCCCCAACGGGAAGCCCGCCCAAGTGGCGTTCAGCCACAAGCCCGCGCGCCAACGCAGCAAGGCACCGGCCGAAGCGCCGGCCGCCACTGCCAAGACCTTGAGCCAGAGTGGATTCATCAGCGGGTTCATTGCGAGTTCATTGCGCGTTGGCGCTCTGAATACCCCAGCGCGCCAGTGCCGCGTCATCCGTCACCCGAGCATCCACCCAACGGGCGCCGCTGGCCAGCGTTTCCTTCTTCCAAAACGGGGCCTGGGTTTTCAAATAATCCATCAAGAATTCGCAGGCCTGGAAGGCTTCGCCGCGGTGGGCCGAGCTGACCAGCACCAGCACGATCTGCGCGCAAGCCGGCAGCACACCCACCCGGTGGATGACACGGGCGCCGCGGATGTTGAAGCGCTTGAACGCCTCGTCCACCATGGACTCGATGCTGGACTCGGTCATGCCGGGGTAATGCTCCAGCTCCATTTGGGACAGCGCTTCCCCACCCACTTGGTCACGCACCGTGCCCACAAAGCTGACCACAGCGCCAACGCCGCCATCGTCGGCCCGCAAGGCCAGGGTTTCTTGGCTGAGGTCAAAGTCCTCGGTCTGGATGCGTACGCGCGGGGCGGAAGTGGATGCAGTCATGGCGGAATTGTGGCATCTGACGCGCGCCGCGCGAACGCGAAAGCCGGGGGCCAAACGACAGCTGAGGGCAAGATTCACCCCCGCTGTGCGGTGTCTTTCCTACAAAACGAGGAATGCTGCCATTCAGCGCAAGGCCGACTCGGGGATACTGCCGCCACCGAGCACGAGCCGGCCGGCGCCAGTTGAAACAATGAACCGGCGCTTTCGCCAGCAGCCACGATCACGAGGAGACCCGCACCATGAGCCTGATGGATTTCATCAAAAAGCAGTTCATAGACATCATCCAATGGACCGAGGATGGCGATGGCACCCTGGCTTGGCGCTTTCCGGTCGCAGACAAAGAAATTCAATACGGCGGCTCGCTGACCGTGCGGGAATCGCAAATCGCCGTCTTCGTCAACGAAGGCAAGGTGGCCGATGTGTTTGGCCCCGGCATGTACAAGCTCACCACCCAGACCCTGCCGGTGCTGACCTATTTGAAGAACTGGGACAAGCTGTTTGAGTCCCCCTTCAAGAGCGATGTCTACTTCTTCAGCACCCGCCAGCAGATCGACCAGCGCTGGGGCACCCAGCAGCCGGTGACGATTCGCGACAAGGACTTCGGCGCCGTGCGCTTGCGCGCCTTCGGCAACTTCGCCTACCGAATTGCCGACGCCAAGCTCTTCCACACCGAAATCTCCGGCACCCGCGAGCGCTACGGCGTGGCCGATCTGGACGGCCAGCTGCGCGGCCTGATGTTGCAACACATCAGCGACGCGGTGGCGCAAAGTGGCATCCCCTTCCTGGACCTGGCCGCCAATCAGGTCGAGTTTGCCAAGCAGCTGCTGCTGGCCACCGCGCCTGAGTTCGAGCGCCTTGGCCTCAAGCTTGACGCGGTGACGCTGCAAAGCGTCTCGCTGCCGGAGGAGCTGCAAAAAGTCCTCGACCAAAAAATCGGCATGGGCATGATTGGCAAAGACATGGGCCAGTTCATGCAGTACCAAACCGCCCAAGCCATCCCCAAGCTGGCTGAAGGCGTGGGCTCGGGCGGCGGCGGTGTGGCCGGCGACGCGATGGGCCTGGGGGCAGGTCTTGCCATGGGCCAGGTGCTGGCCCAGCAACTGGGCGCGGGCCTGGCGGGCACGGTCGCGGCGCCTGCTGCCGCGGCTGCTGCGGCGACCGCCGCAACTGTTGCTGCACCGGCGCCGGCCGCCAATAGCGACGAGGTGTTTGCCATGCTGGAAAAGCTCGGCGCCCTGGTCAGCAAGGGCATCTTGACCGATGAAGAATTCGCTGCCAAAAAAGCCGAGCTGCTGAAGAAACTTGTCTGATTCGAACGCCTCCGCCCCGGCGCCCCAGCGCCGCTGGCAAGCGGCCTGCCCCAACTGCGGCGCCCCGCTTGAATTCGCCTCCGCCGCCAGCGCCTGCACCGTCTGCAGCTACTGTCGCAGCAGCCTGCTGCGCGAGGGCGAGGCGCTGCGCAAAATCGGCATCAGCGCCGAGCTGATCGAGGACTACTCGCCCCTGCAACTGGGCGCCAGCGGCCGCTACAGCGGCCAGGCCTTCACCGTGGTGGGCCGCCTGCAACTGGGCTATGCCGAGGGTCAGTGGAACGAATGGCATTTGCTGTTTGATGGCAGCGAGGCGGTGCGCAAAAGCGCCTGGTTGGCCGAGGACAACGGGAGCTTTGTGCTCGCCTTCGATGCGCCACTGAGCAGCCCGCCCCCACCCGCCCACGCGCTGACACTAGGCGGCCAGCAAATCATCAACGGCCAGGCCTGGTCCGTGGCCGCGCTGACACCCAGCACCTTGCTGGCCGCGCAGGGTGAATTGCCGCGCCCACCCGAGCTGCAGCGCGAATACCTGGTGGCCGAGCTGCGCAATGCGCAAGACGAGGTCGGTACGCTGGACTATGCCAAGCCGGAGGCGCCGCAGTGGTCGCTGGGCCGGGCCGTGCGCATCGACGATCTGGCCATGCGAGGCCTGCGCGAAGAAAGCAGCAAGACCCTGGGTGCGCGCCAGTTCAATTGCCCAAGCTGCGGCGCCTCGCTAACGCCAAAATTAAACGGCTCCAAGTCCTTGGTCTGCGGCCAATGCCAGGCGGTGATCGACATCAGCCAAAGCGCCGCCGCCGAGCTGCCCCACTACGCGCAAACCAATGGCCGCGAACCCGACATTCCCCTGGGCCGCAGTGGTTCGCTGGCCTTTGGCGATGGGCCTTTGCTGAGTTGGCAGGTGGTGGGCTACCAAGAGCGCTGCGACATCCCCGACAGCGCGGATGACTTTGCCGAGCAAACCTTCTGGCGTGAGTACCTGCTGTTCAACAAGCGCGAAGGCTTTGTCTTCTTGGTGGACAGCGAAGACGGTTGGAGCCTGGTGCGCCCGCTGACCGGCGCGCCGACCCAGTCACGCGCCCTGGGCTTCACCATCGAGTGGCAGGGCAAGACCTTCAAGCGCCGTTACGCGCAAAGCTACACCGCCAAGAGCACCCATGTGCTGGGCGAGTTCTACTGGCAGGTCAAGCGTGATCAACGCGCCCTGGTCAGTGATTACGAATGCCGCGTCGGCGCCGGCAAAGAGTTGCTCAGCCGTGAGCAAACGGGCAATGAGGTGACCTGGAGCTGGGGCCGCACGCTGGACGCCAGCGTCGTCGCCAAGGCCTTCGGCCTGCCGCTGGCCACCGATGCGGGGGCCTTGAGCGGTATCGGTGGTCTGGGCCGCGGGCTTGGCAGCAGCTTGGAGGGCGACGTCGGCAGCATCGGCCGCAAAGTGGCGATTGCGCTTTTCGTGCTTTTCATCATCTTCATCATTGTGCTGTCCAGCAACAGCGATGACTGTGACAACACCCGCGACACCTATGGCGAGAACAGCGCCGAGTACGCACAGTGCAAGCGCAGCGGTGGCAGTGGCGCGCGCGTAGGCGGTTCTTACGGCGGCTACGGAAGCAGCGGCGGCGGCCACAAATGACTCATCGCAAGGAGATTTCAAAATGACAGGTTTCGAATGGCTCAAGCCAGCCATCGTGCTGGGCTCCATCCTCTACGCCCTGATCGGCGTGCTGGTGTTCTGGATCAGCTTCATCATCATCGACAAGCTCACCCCCTACAAGCTGTGGGAGGAAATCGTCGAGCGCAAAAACGTGGCCCTGGCCATCGTGGTGGCAGCAATGTGCATATCGATCGGGCAGATTGTGGCGGCGGCGATTCACGGCTGACGTGGCGCCGCCCAGCCCTGGCTTGGTCGGTGCGCCATGGGCAGAGTGCATCAGTTTGTAAGGCTGCTCGGTGGCGCAGCCATGTGACGCCTACACTCGGCGACCCTCGCTCTCCTGACGCCAATAATCATGTCCACGATCCAACGCCTTATCGCTTCCACCCTGGTGGTGTCCTGCACGCTGATGAGCGTGCCGATGCGCGCCCACGCAGACATCATCCCCACCGAGGCCTTGCTCGCCCCCGCTGATGCGGCCGCCACCGGCAGCGCCCGCGAGCGCGTGCAAGCGTTTTTTGAGCGCAGCGATGTGCAGCGCGCCCTGGTCGGCCAAGGCGTGGATGCCCAGGCCGCCCAAGAACGCGTCAATGCCATGAGCGACGCCGAAGTCGCCCAGTTGGACGGCCGCATTGCCCAAGCCCCCGCCGGCGGCGAAGTCCTGGGCCTGATCTTCACCATCTTCATCATCTTGCTGGTCACCGACATTCTGGGCCTGACCAAGGTCTTCCCCTTCACCCGCTCGGTGCGGTGAGCCCAAGCAAGTCAAAGCACAACAAGCCCGCCCTGGCGGGCTTTGTTCTTGCTGGCGCCCTGGCGGTGAATCTGCTGCTCAGCGGCTGCGTGGCCACGCCGGTGCGCGAGCTGCAAGCGCAATGGCCGGCCGAGCTGCCTGCACAGGTCTTGCTGGCCGACACGCCCTTCATCGCCCAAGAAGAATTCGAATGCGGTCCCGCCGCGCTGGCCATGCTGCTGCAGTCCGCTGGCATGAAGGTCTCGGCCGAGCAGCTCAAACCTCAGGTTTACCTGCCCGGCCGTCAGGGCTCGCTCCAGCTTGAAATGCTGGTGGCCGCGCGCCGCCAGGGCTTGCCGGCCTACCTCGTGCCGCCGCGCCTGGATGCGGTGCTGGCCGAAGTGGCCGCCGGCCACCCGGTGCTGGTGTTTCAAAACCTATCCTTACCCATCTATCCGGTCTGGCATTACGCCGTGTTGATCGGCTACGACCGCGAGCGCAACACCGTCACCTTGCACTCCGGTTTGACGTCCCAGCTGGAAATGTCGCTCTCGGCCTTCGAGCGCACCTGGGCGCGCGGCGAGCATTGGGCCATGCTGGCCCTGCCTGCCGATCAACTCCCCGCCACCGCCCAGGCTGCCAGCTTTGGCCCGGCCATCGCCGCGCTGGAGCGCCTGAACGCGGCAGCCGCAAGACCCGCCTATGCCAGCGCCCTGCAGCGCTGGCCGGATGACTTGCTGCTGCAAATGGGCGCGGGCAACAGCGCTTATGCCAGCGGCGACCTTGCCGCCGCCGAGGCTGCCTTTCGCCGCGCGACGCAAGTTCATCCACAAGCGGCACTGGCCTGGAACAACCTGGCTCAGGTCTTGATGGAGCGAGGGCAAACGCCTGCTGCGCGCGAGGCCATCACACGGGCCGTGGCCCTTGGCGGCCCGATGTTGAGCCGCTACCAGGATTTGCAGCGCCGCTTGAACGCTGAGCCTTGAGGGGCGCGTCAAAGCCCGGCTGAGTGGCAGTGGATGAAGCCCAAGTCGCCGCCGAGCCGGCGCCCGCGCAGCCATGCAGTAACCTTGCGCCCATGACCTGCCCCGCCGCTCCATTGCCATCCGCCGATTCACCCGTCCACGCGGGTATTTCTCAGCCGCCGGGCGGCTCAATCTCTCTGCCAGAACTGCTGCTGCTCGCCAGCGTTTTCGTCATCGCCGCCTGCGGTCTGGTGTACGAGTTGGCGGCCGGTGCGCTGGCCAGTTACTTGCTCGGCGACTCCATCCTGCAGTTCTCCACCATCATCGGCACTTACCTCTTTGCCATGGGCATAGGGTCTTGGCTGAGCCGTTTTGTGGAGCGCCAACTCATCGCGCAATTCCTCAAGATTGAGTTGCTGGTGGGTGTGATCGGCGGGCTGATGCCGGCCGCCCTGTTTGCGGCCCACAGCCTGCTGCCGCCCGGCCAGCAAGCCGGATTTCGCATACTGCTTTACGGCCTGGTGCTGCTGGTGGGCGCGCTGGTGGGGCTGGAGATTCCTCTGGTGATGCGCATCCTCAAAAAGCACTTCAGCCAACGCTATGCCTTGCGCGATCTGGTCTCGCAGGTGCTGACCTTTGACTACCTCGGCGCCCTGGTGGTGGCACTGGCATTCCCGCTGTTGCTGGTGCCGCATCTGGGCCTGGTGCGCACCGGCTTGTTCTTCGGCCTGCTGAATGTGCTGGTGGCGGCGTGGGCTCTGCTGCTGTTTCGCCATGAGCTGCGCGCCTTCAAAAGCCACGCCTGGGCTTGTGGCCTGAGCTTGCTGCTGCTCAGCGCCGCCATGCTGGGCGCCGACCGCTTGAGCAGCTGGGCCGAAGACCGCTTCTACGGTGAGCACATCATCGTGCGTGAAAGCTCGGACTATCAGCGCGTCGTCGTCACCGCCGGCAATGGCGGCGTGCGCCTGTTTCTGAACGGCAATCTGCAGTTCCACTCCAAGGACGAATACCGCTATCACGAGTCGCTGGTGCACCCGGCCATGGCTGGCCACGGCGCGCCCAAGAAGGTGCTGGTGCTGGGCGGCGGTGATGGCATGGCGGTGCGCGAGGTGCTGCGCTACCCCTCGGTGGAAAGCGTCACCCTGGTGGAGCTGGACCCGCATATGACCCAGCTCTTCGCCACCCTGCCCTTGCTGCGTCAGCTCAATGCAGATGCGCTCTTGAGCCCCAAGCTGAAGATTGTTAACGCCGATGCCTTCGGCTGGCTGGAGCAAAACCCGGCGCTGATCTTCGACGTCATCATCATCGACTTCCCCGACCCCAGCAATTTCGCCCTGGGCAAGCTCTACACCACCAGCTTTTACCAATTGGTGGACCAGCACCTCAGCGCCGGCGGCTATGCCGTCGTGCAAACCACCTCGCCGCTGATTGCGCGGCGCAGCTTCTGGACCGTGGTGAACACGCTGGAGGCGGTGGGTTTCAGCACCACGCCCTACCACGCCCATGTGCCCAGCTTTGGCGAGTGGGGTTTTGTGCTTGCCTCGCGCCGCCCTTTTGCCGCGCCACGCACGCTGCCGAGCGGGCTGCGCTTTTTGAACCTGGCCGGCCTGCCGGCGCTGATGAACTTTCCACCTGATATGGCAAGGCTGCCCACGGAAGTGAACCGCTTGTCGAACCAGGCCCTGGTGCATGAATTCGAGACTGAATGGGGCAAGGTGCACTAAACCTAGATTCGGCAGTTGACCGCTTGAGCTATCTTGGACGCAGCTATACCTAGGACTTTCCGACCGATGAACCGCCCACATCATTTGGCCGACAACGCTACACGCCCGCCGTGCTCGCCAAGCGGCACGCTGGCTGCGTTGCTTCTCCTTGTGGGCATTAGCCCACTGCGTCGGCGTGCCTTGCCAGCGCACCACTTGGCAAGCCCTTCGTGCGCGTCCAACTGCCGGATCTAGGTTGAAACGCCGCAGCCTCATCCTTGGCGCCGGTACGGCGCTGCTCGGCGCCTGCCAAGCCCCCTCGCCTGAAGTGGCCGGTGGCTGGGTCGGCGCCTCGGCCGCGCGCGGCCACCGCCTGCGTGCGGCTTTGCCCGACTTCACCGCCGCTCCTGTCAAGCGCTGCCAGACCCTGATCATCGGAGGCGGGGTGTCAGGTCTTGCCTGCGCGCGCGCCTTGGTGAATGCCAAGCATGATGATGTGGTGCTGCTGGAGTTGGAGGACAGCGCCGGCGGCAATAGCCGCGGCCATCAGATGGGCGGCATGGCTTGCCCCTTGGGCGCGCACTACTTGCCGGTGCCGGGCCGAGACAGCCCCGAGGTCTACCACCTGCTGGAAGAGCTGGGCCTGGTACGGCAAGTGCTCGGCCGCGCGGTCTACGAGGAGCGCCATCTTTGCCACAGCCCGCAAGAGCGCTTGTTCTTTCAAGGCCAATGGCATGAGGGTTTGTTGCCACCCGCGCTCACACCCGGCACCCGCGAGCAATACCAGCGCTTCGAGGCGGCAGTGGACGCCGTGCAGCGCCAGCTGCGCTTCACCATCCCCAGCCACCGCGCGGGCTGGACACCAAAGCACGCTGAATTGGACGGACAGACCTTCGCCACCTGGCTGCGCAGCCAAGGCCTGGACGACGCTCAGCTGCTTTGGTATCTGGACTACTGCTGCCGCGATGACTTTGGTGCCGGCCTGACCACCGTCTCGGCCTGGGCCGGCCTGCACTATTTCGCCAGCCGCCACGGCTTTCACCCGCCTGGTGATAGCGCCCAAGAGCGCGAGCCAGTGCTGACCTGGCCGCAAGGCAATGGCTATCTGATCGAGGCCATGAGCGCCGGCCTGCAAGCCCAGTTACACAGCGGCCGCACGGTGCTGCGCATCAGCCCAGACAAACATCAAGTCCAGGTGCAGGCCTGGAACGAGGCAACGCAAAGCCCCGAGGTGTGGGAAGCCAAGCAGGTCGTGCTGGCCACGCCGCTCTTCATCGCCAATCGGCTGCTTGCTGGTTCGCTCGCACCGCTGCGCGATGCCGCCCAAGTCTTGCGTTATGCGCCTTGGCTGGTGGCCAATCTGCAGATCGGTGCGCCCTTGCTGCAACGCGTTGGCGCGCCGCCATCTTGGGACAATGTGGTTTACGGCGGCCAGGCCCTGGGCTATGTCGATGCCATGCACCAAAGCCTGTCGCCGCAGAGCGGCGCCACCGTGCTGACTGCCTACTGGGCCCTGCCGCAAGCGCGCCGGGCGGAGCTATTGCAAGCCGACTGGCGGCCCTGGCTGGGCCAGGTGCTGGCCCAGCTCAGCCATGTTCACCCCGATCTGCCCGCGCAGCTGCTGCGCGCCGACCTGATGCGCTGGGGCCATGCGATGAGCATCCCCGTGCCGGTTCTGCGCGGCGCCAGCAGCCTGGCGGCCTTGCGTCGCCCGCAAGGCCGGCTGCATTTTGCGCACAGCGATCTGGCCGGCTATTCGGTGTTCGAAGAGGCCTACACGCGGGGCGTCGAGGTGGCCGCAATGATCGCCGGCAAACACCGCTGACGCGCCGCCATCTGCGGCGCCAGCGGTGATGGCAAAGGCCTGCCTCTAGGCTGCGATGATGACGTTTTGTTCTCAACGCAATCTTCATGACCAAGACAAGTCTTATCGTCACCCTGGCCTTGGCGCTCAGCAGCTTTGCTGTGCTTGAACCAGCTGCCGCAGCCAAGAACACGGCCAAAGCCGCCGCAGCGCCAGCCTCCGCCCCCACCAATGCCGCAAGCAGCCCATCGGCCGCCCCGGCGGGTGCGGCGCAGGCGCTGACCACTGCCTCGGGCATCCGCTACGAGCCCCTGAAGGTGGGTACGGGCGCGCACCCGACCGCCGCTGACAAGGTGCGGGTGCACTATGTCGGCCGCTTCTTGGACGGCCGCGAGTTCGACAGTTCCCTGAAGCGCGGCATGCCAGCGGAATTCCCGCTGTCCCGCGTCATCAAATGCTGGACCGAAGGCGTGCAGCTGATGCAGGTCGGCGGCAAGGCCTTGCTGCATTGCCCCTCGAACCTGGCCTATGGCGAGCGCGGCGCCGGTGGCGGCGAGATTCCGCCCAACACGCCGCTGGTCTTTGAGGTGGAATTGCTGGGCATCGTGGCGCCCTGAAGCAGGCGCAGTGCCCTGCGGTGGCTGAAGACAAGAGCTGGCCGACCAGAAAGCCCGGCAAACCCTCAGATTTGTTACCGCAGCGGCTGCCCGGGCCCTTGCCTGCCTTCCGAGCGTGCGCTGAGGTAAGCGTACAGGTCAACGATATGGGCGTTCACCACCGGGTCACTTTGCCAGGCCGGCATGACGGCTTGGCCGACCGGGCGGGTGCTCAATCCTGCCGAATTGCCACCAGCCTGGGATGCGGACCAGTCATAGCGCTTCAGCACCAAATTGGTAAAGCGGTCGGAACCCATCTCACGCACACGCGGCAGCAGATCGGGGGCCTTGACCGTGCCGGTGGCGGCAGCGCCATGGCAGGCCGCGCAGTTCTCTTGAAACACGCGCCAGCCGGTAGCTACCGAACCCGGCGGCTTGGCCGCCTCGGCGATCTCTTTGGCGCCCTGCTTGTTTTGAAACTCGACCGCGCAGCCGCTGAGTAGCAAGGCCAATAGCGTGCTCAGCACGGCCGCGCCGCAAAGCGTGCGACGACCCGCTGGTACACGGTGATGGAAGGACTGGGCGGCTTGTGGTGCACTCATCTCGTCGGCCTCCTGCTTGCTATGGTGTGCAGCCATTGTGGCCTGAGCATGCGGCTTGGAATTGATCAAGATCATGCTGGCCATTGGCTTGGGCCCAATCGTCAAATTGGGTATGCAGAAGATCTTGCGATGGCTCGAGGCTGAATGAAGCCGGCTTTGCCGCTTCTCTGCTCTTACTGACCCTCATGACCAAACCTAGGGGAAGCAGCCCATCGTTGCCTCCACTCCCGGCCGTTTTTTGTGCCGCGCACAGCACTGATCGGCATATCTGCTTGATGCCCGCAGCGGTCGCAGCGCATTGAGGTTTGGCGGGCAAAAGCTAGAACGGCCTTTCACGCCTTTGATTGGCCTTATTGCTTGGCAATGTATACAACTACCCCGGAAGAAGTAGTACGTCGGTTAAACCTCATTTTCAGGCGGGTTTCAGTCCCTTGCGATGCGCTAAATATCCATTAAATACAATTACGCCCGTCAATAATATTTTTCAAACACAAAAACTCAACAATCAAATTACACAAGCCAAACAACAAAGAAATTTATCTATTTTATAAAGTTAAGGCCTTGTAGTAAAATTGCAAAACTTTATTTTCAAAGGAATAAATTATAGGTGAACTTATGCTTAGTTTTAAGAACAGGAATCTGATCGTTGCGCGGCTGTTTTTGTTGTCAGCCATTGCTGCCGAAGTCGCTGGCACCACCCTGATGGCGAATGCTTCGCGCGGTGATAGTTTCCAGGGTTATTTGTTGATGGCCGTGGCCTTGGCGGCGTCCTACTACTTGCTATCGCAAGCCATTGGACAAATCTCGATCGGCATTGCTTATGCCGTGTGGGAAGGCATCGGACTTGCCTCGCTTTCGCTGGTGAGTGTGCTGGTGTTCAAGGAAGACTTGTCGGGCACTGAGCTGCTTGGACTTGCGTTGGTCATGATGGGCATCGTGTGCGTAGCACTCGGCGAGGAGTCTTGATTATGCAGACGATGCCAATTATTTTTATTATGGGTTCGGCCTGCAGCGATATTGCCGCCAATATGATGCTTGAGAAATCCAATGGTTTCAAAAACCGTGCTTGGGGTTTCGGCGCCATCGCCATGCTGTGGCTGGCATTCCTGATGCTGGGCCAAGCCATCAAGAGCATCGATCTCGCCGTGGCCTATGCGATGTGGGGCTCAATCGGCATTTTGGGTACGGCCATCTGTGGGCGACTGCTGTTCGGCCACCGACTCAAGCCGATTGCTTGGCTAGGCATTGCGCTGGTCATTGCGGCGGTGTTGATCCTGAGCTTGGTCGAGTAAGAAGGCATCGCGCCTTCTGCCCCGGCAAGATCTGGGCTCGGCTTGGCAGCAACTTTTCCTCAAGAGACGCTGAGCAGTCACCGCACCTTTGAACTGATTGAATCAAGGGCTCGCCTGTCATCGACAGTCGAGCCCTTGGAATATGCGCGAGTTGCCGCACATCCGGCTGCCAATACCTCATCCTCCCCCTGCGCTAGAAAGCAAATGCGCCGGGCGCCCATCTCTGGAGCGCCCGGCGCAGGTCACGCAGCATCAATCGATCGATCGACCGATCCGTCAGTCAATCCATCACTTCCATTCGGCTCGTTGCAGCACCGGGTCATTGCCTTGGCCGAAGACTTCAGCCACGCGCTTGCCGATGGTGCCTGGTGATGCCAGGGCTGCGCTGCCGCAGCTGCCATTGGCGGTCTTCAAGATGCTCCACAGCATGGCGCCGTCGCGCGGGTTACGGTTGGGGTGCTGGCTCTTCACAACGGCATTGCTGTAGCGCTCCACCGAGTAAGGCAGATTCAGCTGCGCGCCGTATTGCGTCTTGAGGTTGCGCGAGCCGGTGCACTGGGCATCAGCGTCATTGACCACCAAGTTGCCGCCAGCCCAACCTTCGGGAGAAGACTCCAGGCCGATGGACACGATGGTTTTGGAGGAGAACAGGCCGCGGTAGTCGTTCCAGGCGGTCACACCGTCGTAGTTCTCAAAACGGGCGTCGTAGGACATCAAGTTGACCATGTCCAGGCCCTGCGCCACGGCCGGGAGCAGCCGCCTGGGCTTGAACAAAGCGCCTAGTAGGACGCCATCGCCACCGCGAGGGCAGCCGCTTGCAGGTAGCGCGGCTCACCGTAAGCCCTGGCCTCGTCTTGGCAGGCATGGGCCAGCTTGATCAGATGGTCGTCACTCGAGACTCTGGCCAGCGCCAGCGCCTCGGGCCAGCTTTGCGGCAGCGCGGCCGGCCGCCGGGCCAGCGGCGTGACACGGCCCGCTAGGTAAGCGGCCGCGAGCGACCGGGCCAGCGGCAGTTGCACCCGCTCCGGCTGGGCCAGCCAGGGCAGCACAACTCGCAGAGCGCGCAGACCGGTGATCATGTGCAGCACGGTGAAGTTGCGCGTTTGCATATAGACCTCAAGCGCTAATTGCGCCAACTCGGCCACCCGAGTCGGCGCATCAGCCGCCGGTGCCAAGGCGTCGGCCAACTGCTGATAGGTGGGCGTGGCGCTGGCCTCCATCATGCGCAGTTGAATCAGCGGCGCTTCGCTGCGCCAGCCCTGCGCGCGGGTGGCCAACTCGGCGGCCCAATCCGGCAAAACCAAGCTCGGTGGCTCAGCAACAAGGCGCGGGGCCGGCAAAGCCTGCCAACGCGAGGCCCAGTAAGCCAAGGCAGACGCCAGTTCAGGCTCATACCACGCTTGGATAGCGTGCGCCGTGCGAATCAGGCCGTGAAAGGCGGCGGTTGCCAGGCCTGCATCCATCAACTCAGGCAAGACGCGGCGCAGCAAGGCATCTCGCCCCTCCTGCGCCAGCGCAGCCTCGAAGAATGCCCGCAAAGGCGCATAGGCGCTCATCTGCCCGCGCAAAGCCAGCCAATCGGCGGCTGGAGGTGCCGGCTCGGGGCGGGCAAGGCCTTCGAAGCGGCGCGCATAGCCCGACTCAAACGCACGCAGCTGCTGCGGACTGGCGCCCAGCTCGAACAAGGCATGCAAAGCCATAGGCAGGTGGTTGGCCAACTGATCGCGGTACTCGGGCGGATAGCTCTGGCCTTGCGCCAGCAACTCATGCAGATCAGCCAATTCGGCGCGAGTAAAGCTTGCGTTCGTGGCGTCGCCGCCCTGGTCGCTTGTGGCTGGGCTTGCGCTTGCCGAGGAAGCTGCTGCGGGGGTGGATGGGTCAGAACCTTGGCGTCATCAAGCTGGGTTTGCATCTCAGAGTCCTTTCTTCATTTGCGAGACAGGCGCCTATACTGAAAGTTCAAGTTAACTTGAAGTCAAGCACTTCATTCGCGCGATGCCAGCCAAAGCCACTGAAGATCCCAATATGCCCATCGGTGAGTTGGCCAAGCGCAGCGGCTTGGCCGCCAGCGCCCTGCGCTTTTACGAACAGCAAGGCCTGCTGGGCAGCTTGCGCAATGCCGCGGGCCGGCGCCACTACCGGCGCAGCGACTTGCGGCGGGTGGCCTTCATCCGCGCCGCCCAAACCGTGGGCTTGAGCCTGGACCAGATCAAGGCTGCGCTGGCCAGCCTGCCCGATGGCCGCACGCCCACACCGGCCGATTGGGAACGCCTGTCCCTCTCCTGGCGCCCCCTGCTCGATCAAAAAATTCAGGCGCTGACCCAGCTGCGCGATCAACTCAGCGCCTGCATTGGCTGCGGCTGCTTGTCACTGAAAAAGTGCGCGCTCTACAACCCCAATGACGGCGCGGCCCAATATGGCAGTGGGGCTCGTTACCTGCTGGGCGACAAGGCTAGCGCGGTGATGGCCGAGCAAGCCAAGCCAGACTGAGGGCGATCGGCTGCAAAGGAATTTTTCACCTTGGCCAGTGTGATGGGAGAACACAACGCCTTGGGGCTGAAGGGCTTCGCGGCTTTGTTAGGATCCCGCCCCCTAGGGAAATCCCTGGATATCAATTGGAAATCTGAGAATGAAAAAAATCATCGCCGCTGCCGCCCTGTCCTTCGTCGCCGTTGCATCCGCCTCTGCGGCTGGCAATAGCTGGTACGTGGGCGCCGACGTCGGCCGCACCACCTTCAAGGCTGACGGCGAGTCCGATGGCCAAACCGGCTTCGGCGCCGTGGTGGGCTACCAACTGAACGACAACGTGGCCTTCGAAGGCTCGCTGCGCCGCCTGGCCTCGCAAGACATCGACGTCGGCACCGTGCGCGCTAATGCCGCACAAGTCTCCGTCCTGGGTCTCCTGCCCTTGTCGAACGGCTTCTCGGTCTACGCACGTCTGGGCCTGAGCCGCAACGTTCTGGAAGTGGCCGTCAAGGGCGCCACCGTGTCCTTCGACTCCAACGCTGCCGTGGTCGGCATCGGCGCGCAATACCAACTCAGCAACAAGCTGAGCATCCGCGGTGAGTACGCCGATCTGGGCAATAACAAGTTCGAAGTCCTTGGCGACAAGCTGTCGGCACGCATCAGCCAGTTCAATCTGGGCCTGAACTACGCATTCTGATCCCCTGCCCTTAGCGGCTTGAAGGATGGAAAAAAGCCCCGCTTCGGCGGGGCTTTCTCATGGGCGATACGCCATTGCCTTTTTCAGCCTCGCTGCAGGGCTTGCCGACTCAGCTGCTCCGGCGCAAAGGCGCTGATCAGCTGCTGCATCAGGGCTTCAGCGCAGGCGCTATTGTCCTGGCCGAAATTGCAGACATAGACGTCCAGCGTGACCCCGCCCAACTCGGGCCAGGTGTGCACCGCCAGGTGCGACTCCGCCAGCAAAAGCACGCCGGTGATGCCGGTCTGCGTCTCGCCAGCTGCGGGCGCAAAGCGATGGAATAACTCGCCCACCGCCGTCAGCCCGGCCTTGGCCACTGCCGCCAAGCACAGCGCACGCAGGGCGGCCGGATCGACCATCAAGGCCTGCTCGGTTGCGCAGCCACGCAAATCGGCAGTGAGGTGCAGGCCTTGCATGGCTAGGGCGCTAAAGCCAGGAGGCGCATCAGCCGCCGGTCACCGGCGGGAAGAAGGCCAGTTCGTCACCGTCGCTCAGCAAGGCGGTTTCGGCGCACAGGTTTTTGTTGAGCGCGCAACGCAGAGCTTTGGCGCGCGACAAGGCCTGGGCATGCTGGCTGGAACTGGCGATCAGCAGATCGCGCAACTCGCCCACGCTGGCGGCCTGGGCCAGTTCCAGGCTCTGAGCCGCACCCAGTTGCTCCCGCAGCGCGGCGAAGTAACGCACTTCAATCTTGATGGTCATTGCTTCAGCTCAGCTCAACAATTCATTCAGGGGCACAAAGCGCACCCAGTCACCCTTGGCAATGGCTTGCCCCGCGGGGTTGTCCACCAGGCCGTCGGCCCAAACGGCCGAACTGAGAACGCCCGAGCTTTGGTTCTGAAACAGATCCAGGCCGCCCTGCGCATTCACCCGCACGCGCAAGAATTCGCGCCGGCGGTCGGGCTTGGGCCAATCAAAATCGGCCCGTAAACCAAAACCCAGCGGCGCTGTTTTTGTAGCACCCTGCAAACGCAGAATCACTGGCCGCACCAGCAGCAAAAAGGTCACAAAGCTGGACACCGGATTGCCCGGCAGGCCGATGAACCAGGCCTTGCCGCCCGCGGCCTTGTTCACTTCACCAAAGGCCAGCGGCTTGCCTGGTTTGATGGCGATCTGCCACAGGTCCAGCCGGCCCTCCGCCTGCACGGCGGGGCGCAGATGATCTTCCTCGCCGACCGATACGCCGCCCGAGGTGATGATCAAGTCCGCTTGAGCCGCTGCAGCGCGCAAGGCGGCACGGGTGGCGTCCAGCTGATCGGGCACGATGCCCAGGTCAATCACCTCGCAGCCCAGGCCTTGCAGCAAGGCTCGCAGCGTGAAGCGATTGGAGTTGTAGATGGCGCCGGGCTTGAGCGGCTCACCCGGCATGACGAGTTCATCACCGGTGGAGAACAAGGCCACGCGCGGGCGTCGCGCGACTGAGAGCTGAGCGGCACCGACCGAGGCCGCCAGGCCTAGGGCCGCAGCATCGAGCCTGGCGCCCTGCGCCAGCACGACCTGACCCTCTTGCACATCCTCACCACGGCGGCGAATCCACTGCCCGCTTTGCACCAGCGTGTTGACGCGTACCTGGCCCAGTCCTGTGCCGGAGTCCGAGTCGGCAACAGCCTCGCATTGCTCCTGCATGACCACCGCGTCGGCGCCGATGGGAATCTGCGCACCGGTGAAGATGCGCGCCGCGCTGCCAGGGACCAGCACCGCACCCACCACGCCTGCGGGCACCCGCTGCGACACCGGCAGCAGCGTGCCGGGCGCGCTCACATCGGCGGCACGCAGGGCATAGCCGTCCATGCTGGTGTTGTCGGCCGGCGGCACATCCAGCAGCGAGCGAACCTCGGCCGCCAGCACCCGGCCCAGCGCGTCTTGCGTGGCCACACTCTCCGGCTCACTCAAGGGCTGCACAGCGGACAAGAGGCGCGCCAGCGCCTCATCCAGACTTTGCATGGGCGGGCGTTTGAAGGCCTGGGGCTGCTCAGACATGTTGTTCAACAAAGGCCTTCACGGCTGCCACATCGACCGCCATGGTCACCACGCGCTTGGGCAAGGCCTCGATGTTCTCGAGACCCACGGGACGCGGTGGCTCAATGCCAATCGCCTCGACGATGGTGGCGGCGAACTTGGCCGGCAGCGCCGTTTCCAGCACCAGCATCATCACGCCGCGCTGGACATGGCCGTGTGCGACCTTGAGGCCGTCGGCCGTGTGGGTGTCGACGATCACGCCAAAGTCTTCGTAGGTCTGGCGGATGGTGGCCAGGCGATCAGCATGGCTGCTGGCACCCGAGACAAAGCCGTACTGCGAGATCGCTTCGAATTGATCAGCGTTCAGCACAAAGCGGCCCTGGGTGTGCAGCGCCTCACCGAACAAGCTCTTGACCAAGGCGCCATCGCGGCCCAGCAGGTCGAACACAAAGCGCTCGAAATTGCTGGCCTTGGAAATGTCCATCGACGGGCTGGAGGTCTCGTGCGTTTCGGCCGCGTTGCGCACCCGGTAGATGCCGGTGCGGAAGAACTCGTCCAGCACATCGTTCTCATTGGTGGCCACCACCAATTGGACGATGGGCAAACCCATCATGCGCGCCACATGGCCCGCGCACACATTGCCGAAATTGCCCGAGGGAACGGTGAAGCTGACCTTCTCTTCGTTGCTCTGGGTGGCCTGGAAATAGCCCGCGAAGTAATAGACCACCTGCGCCAGCAAGCGGGCCCAGTTGATCGAGTTGACCGTGCCGATCTTGTACTTGCGCTTGAATTCCAGATCATTGCTGACCGCCTTGACGATGTCTTGGCAATCATCAAACACGCCTTCGATGGCGATGTTGTGGATATTGGCGTCTTGCAGGCTGAACATCTGCGCCTGCTGGAAGGGGCTCATGCGGCCAGCCGGGCTGAGCATGAACACATTCACACCGGCCTTGCTGCGCATGGCGTACTCGGCCGCGCTGCCGGTATCGCCCGAGGTGGCGCCAAGGATATTGAGCGTTTCACCGCGCCGACCCAGCTCATACTCGAACAACTGGCCCAGCAACTGCATGGCCATGTCCTTGAAAGCCAAGGTCGGGCCATTGGACAGGGCTTGCAAGGCAAGACCTGTCCCCAAAGGCTTCAGCGGTGTGATCTCGGGCGTGCCGAACACGGCCTCGGTGTAGGTGCGGCGGGTAATGGCGCGCAGGTCTTCGCTCGGGATGTCGTCGATATAGAGCGACAAAATCTCGAAGGCCAGGTCGGCATAGGCCAGGCCGCGCCAGCGCGTCAGCGTCTCAGCGCTGACCTTGGGGTAGCTCAGAGGCAAATAGAGGCCGCCATCGGGCGCCAGGCCTTCCAGCAAGATCTCGCAAAAACTACGTTCGGTCTTATCGCCGCGGGTGCTGATGTACTTCATATTAGGCCAGGTCTTCCTTGCGGATGCGCACGATGGGAGCCAGCACGGTCGGCAGCGCCTGCATCTGGGCCAGCGCCTTGTTCATGCGGCCTTCGACGGTTTCGTGGGTCAGGATGATCAGGTCGGTCTGCTTCTCGCCATCGGCGGATTCGCGCTGCAGCATGCCGTCGATGGAGATGTCGTGCTCGGCCAGGATGGTAGTGATGCGTGAGAGCACACCAGCTTGATCGGCCACGCGCAGGCGCAAGTAGTAGGCGGTGATCACATCATCCATCACCAGCACCGGCGTATTGCTCATCGCGTCGGGCTGGAAGGCCAGATGCGGCACGCGGTGGTCCGGGTCGGCCGTGGCCAGGCGGGTCACATCGACCAGATCGGCCACGATGGCCGAGGCCGTGGGCTCCGCGCCCGCGCCCTTGCCGTAGTACAGCGTGGTGCCCACGGCATCGCCCTGCACCAACACCGCGTTCATGGCGCCTTCCACATTGGCGATCAGGCGATTGGTGGGCACCAGCGTGGGGTGCACGCGCAACTCAATGCCGTTTTCGCGGCGGCGGGTCAGGCCCAGGAGCTTGATGCGGTAGCCCAGCTGCTCAGCGTAGCGGATGTCGGCCGCTTGCAGGGCCGTGATGCCTTCCACATGCGCCTTGTCGAACTGCACCGGCACGCCGAAGGCGATGGCACTCATGATGGTCAGCTTGTGAGCCGCGTCCACGCCTTCGATATCGAAGGTGGGGTCGGCCTCGGCATAGCCCAGGCGTTGCGCTTCTTTGAGCACCACATCGAAGTCCAGGCCCTTGGCCTTCATTTCCGACAGGATGAAATTGGTGGTGCCGTTGATGATGCCGGCGATCCACTCGATGCGATTGGCACTCAAGCCCTCGCGCAAGGCCTTGATGATGGGGATGCCACCGGCCACGGCGGCTTCAAACGCCACCATCACGCCCTTGGCGCGCGCGGCTTCGAAGATTTCGGTGCCATGCACGGCCAGCAAGGCCTTGTTGGCCGTCACCACATGTTTGCCCTGGGCAATCGCAGCCAGCACCAATTCACGGGCCAGGCCGCAGCCGCCGATGGTCTCAACCACGATGTCGATCTCGGGGTTGTTGATGATGGCGTAGGGGTCGGCGGTTACCACAACATCGCTGTCGCCAACCACGGCGCGCGCAGCGGCCAGATCGCGGCGGCACACCATGCTGACTTCAATGCCACGGCCGGCGCGGCCGCGAATCTCGGCCTGATTGCGCTGCAACACATGGAAGGTGCCCGTGCCGACGGTGCCAATGCCCAACAAGCCTACTTTGATCGGTTTCATGGTGTGTTTTCGTTCGTCGCTAAATGCTGTTGCTGCGGGGGCATGCGTCAGACGCTGTGCCGTTTGCGGTAATGCGCCAGGAAGCGCTCGATGCGGCCAATGGCTTCCTGCAGGTCATCGACGGCCGGCAGGAAGACCAGGCGGAAGTGATCCGGTGCACCCCAGTTGAAACCAGTGCCCTGCACGATCAAGACCTTTTCTTCGGCCAGCAACTCGTAGGCAAATTGCTGGTCGTCCTGAATCGGGTAAATCTTGGGGTCCAGGCGCGGGAACATGTACAGCGCGGCCTTGGGCTTCACCACGCTAACGCCGGGAATCTGCGTCAGCAAGTCATAAGCCAGATCGCGCTGGCGGCACAGGCGGCCGGTCGGCGCCACCAAGTCCTTGATGCTTTGATAGCCGCCCAGCGCGGTCTGAATCGCCAACTGCCCCGGCGTGTTGGAGCACAGGCGCAGGCTGGCCAACATATTCAGGCCTTCGATGTAATCGCGGGCATGGCGCTTTTCGCCCGACACCACCATCCAGCCGGCACGGTAGCCGCAAGAGCGATAGTTCTTGGACAAGCCGTTGAAGGTGACGAACAGCACATCGTCCGCCAGGCTGGCCATGCTGACGTGGGTGTTGCCGTCGTACAGGGTCTTGTCGTAGATCTCGTCGGCGAAGACGATCAGCTGGTGCTGACGCGCCAGCTCAATGATGTCCAGCAAGACTTGCGTCGGGTACAGCGCGCCGGTCGGGTTGTTCGGATTGCAGACGATGATGCCGCGGGTGCGCGGGGTGATCTTGGCGCGGATGTCCTCGATGTCCGGCGTCCAGCCCGACTGCTCATCGCAGAGGTAGTGAACCGGGCGGCCGCCGCTCAGGCCCACCACCGCGGTGTAGAGCGGGAAGTCGGGGCTGGGGATCAGCATCTCGTCGCCATCGTTGAGCAAGGCCTGCATGCTCATCTGGATCAGCTCAGAAGCGCCGTTGCCCAAATAGACGTCGTCGATGGTGACGCCGCGAACCTGCTTTTCCTGGCAGTAGTGCACCACCGCCTTGCGCGGCGCGAACAGGCCTTTGGAATCGGTGTAACCGGCCGCCGCGGGCAGGTTACGTATCATGTCCTGCACGATCTCGTCAGGCGGCTCCAAACCGAAGGCGGCCACATTGCCGATATTCAGTTTGATGATCTTCTGGCCTTCCTCCTCCATCGCTCGCGCCTTGTCCAGCACGGGACCCCGAATGTCGTAGCTGACATTGGCTAGTTTGGCGGACTTGGCTATCGGTCTCAAAGCGGGCACTCCTGATAGTGACTCACGGGCTGAAGGCGGCTGCAGCGGCATTGCTGCGCTGCAAAACATACAATTTAATCACAGGGTAGCAGGCCCTCCCGCGCCAAGCGTTCGCTTCTCATTGACCCAGGCTTAGCCCAGATGAAATTCCAACTCGACGAGCCGCTCGGCGGCAACAGCATTTCGCACCACGATGGCCGCAGCGTCTGGGTCAACAAGGTCCAGCACAGCGCCAGCTTGCTGGTGCCCTGGCAAGGTGAGGTGCAGGCTTGGCAGCTACAACGCTTTGAGGATTTGAGCGCGGCGCATTTTGAGCAAATGCTGGCCTGCAAGCCGGAGTTAGTGATTTTCGGCAGCGGCAGCCGCATTCGCTTCGCCAATCCCGCGCTGTATCAAAGCTTGATCGCGCAGCGCATCGGCGTGGAAACCATGGATCTGGCGGCCGCATGTCGCACATACAACGTGCTGGCCAGCGAGGGTCGGGCCGTTTTGGCGGCACTTCTGATAGAAAGTTAAGCGCCGGCGCGCGATTCCCGCACTCACCGCGCCTTGTCAAGCACCACAAAGCAGGATGTTGGTCTTGCGGCACGCTCAGCTAGGGGGGCGCGGGCGCGGCGGCCAAGGGCACTCGCCATTCAACGTATAATGGACGGCTATGCCCTACCAGGCGCATCATACCCATAAGGCCACATGACGCCAGCGCTCAACAAACCACTCCCGGAAATTGAAGCCCTCGCCACCGGAGGCGTGAAGTTCACACCACATACCTATTCAGGTCAAGCCGTGGTGTTGTACTTCTACCCAAAGGACAACACGCCAGGATGCACAACGGAGGCCATGCAGTTCCGTGACCGCCATAAGGACTTCGTCAAGGCCGGAGCAGTCGTTCTGGGTGTCTCCCGCGACAATATGGCTTCGCATGAGAAGTTCAAGCAGACGCTTGAGCTGCCCTTCGAGCTGATCGCCGACACCGAAGAGAAGCTCTGCCATATGTTCGGCGTGGTCAAGAACAAGATCATGTACGGCAAGAAGGTCAAGGGCATCGAGCGCTCCACCTTCCTGATCGACCCCTCGGGCGTGCTGCGCGCCGAATGGCGTGGCATCAAGGTCGCCGGTCACGTCGACGAAGTGCTGAAGGAAGTCAAGCTGCTGACCAAGAAGGAAGCAGCTTGAGTTAAGCCTCAGTCGCGCGGGCCCTCACTGGCCGAGCCAAAAGCCGATTCTGGATCAATCCGGGTCGGCTTTTTTCATTTTCAAGCCCGCACTGTCGCGTGAAAGATGCGCAAACGATGCACTAGGGGCGAGCATCAACGCGTCACATCGCTTTGTGCATAATGGGCTCATGCCCGAGCGCCGTGTAGCCAAAATTCCAAAGCCGTACAGCTGCCTGTGCGGCTTTTGCTTTTTCTGCGCGCCGTATTCCCACCAAGGTTGCGCCAACGCAGCCTGAACCTTAGCCCACCATGCCACTGCCAAAGCCCCCGACCAAACGCGCCAGCCGCCTTGACCCCACCGCTTTTGACAACACTCTGGCCGTGAGCAAGCCCGGCACCCAGCGCCAGACACCGCCCGCCAAGCCAGCGGCCAAGTCCCGCAGCCTGCCGGACAGCGCCGCTGTTCAGGCCAAGGCGCCCGCCAGCAGCAGCCCCCAAGCGGCAAAGCCAGCGCCAACAATAGCCGCGGCACCAACGCCCGCAGCCCAACCCAAGATCACCGCAGCAGCTGCGCCGGCCGTGCAAACCACTTTTGCAGCAGCCAAGCCGCGCGCCCAGGCACCCGCCCTCAAGCCCAGCCCCCTGGCCCGCAAGCCGCGCAGCGGCAAACGTGCCGAGAGCGGCGAGCCCAAGCTCTTTGTGCTGGACACCAATGTGCTGATGCATGACCCGATGAGCCTGTTCCGCTTCGAGGAACATGACATCTACCTGCCCATGATCACGCTCGAAGAGCTGGATGGGCACAAAAAGGGCATGACCGAAGTGGCCCGCAATGTGCGCCAGGTCAGCCGCGAACTCGACACCCTGGCCGCCGGCCTGCAAGGCAGCAGCGTCGAAGAAATGGCTCTGGGCCTGCCGCTGGACCACACCGGTCACCGCGAAGCCGGCGGCAAGCTGTTCTTCCAGACCCAGCTGCTCGACACCCCCCTGCCCGCCGGCCTGCCGCAAGGCAAGGCGGACAACCAGATCCTTGGTGTGGTGCAAGCCCTGAAGCTCAAGGAACCAAACCGCGAAGTGGTGCTGGTGTCCAAAGACATCAATATGCGCATCAAGGCGCGCGCCCTGGGCTTGGCCGCTGAGGATTACCGCAACGACAAGACCCTTGAAGATTCCGACCTGCTCTACACCGGCGTGCAGGCCTTGCCGGCCGACTTCTGGGAGCGCCATGGCAAGACCATGGAAAGCTGGAGCCAGGGCGGCATCACCTTCTATCGCATCAGCGGCCCGCTCGTGCCTTCGCTGCTGATCAACGAGCTGCTTTATCTGGAGGCGCCCGGCGCCGCGCCGCTCTACGCCAAGGTGCTGGAGATCACCGGCAAGACCGCCGTGTTGCGCACCTTGAAGGACTACGGCAACCAAAAGCATGCTTGCTGGGGCGTCACCGCACGCAACCGGGAGCAAAATTTCGCCCTCAATCTGCTGCTGGATCCGGACTGCGATTTCGTCACGCTGACGGGTACGGCTGGTACCGGCAAGACCTTGCTGGCCCTGGCCGCGGGACTGTCTCAAGTGCTGGATGACCGTCGCTATTCCGAAATCATCGTCACCCGCGTGACCGTGCCGGTGGGCGAAGACATCGGCTTCCTGCCCGGCACCGAGGAAGAAAAGATGAGCCCCTGGATGGGCGCGCTGGACGACAACCTGGAAGTGCTGGCGCGTGGCGACAGCGCTGCCGGCGAATGGGGCCGCGCCGCCACCAATGACCTGGTGCGCAGCAAGATCAAGATCAAGAGCCTGAACTTCATGCGCGGGCGCACCTTCTTGAACAAATACGTCATCATCGACGAGGCGCAAAACCTGACGCCCAAGCAAATGAAGACCCTGATCACCCGTGCCGGCCCCGGCACCAAGATCGTTTGCCTGGGCAATCTGGCGCAGATCGACACGCCTTATCTGACCGAAGGCAGCTCGGGCCTGACCTATGCCGTGGACCGCTTCAAGGGCTGGGCGCACAGCGGGCATGTGACCCTGGCGCGCGGCGAGCGCTCACGCTTGGCGGATTTCGCCTCTGAGGTGCTTTAAGCACTCTGCGCCAAGCTTTGGCGCACAATCCCAAAGGCGACCGCAAGGTCGCCTTTTTTCTTGCACGACTCACGCCCCTTCCGCTCGCCGTCACACCGCCATGACTCTTTACGTTTCCGATCTCGACGGCACCCTGCTCGACCCGCAGGCCCAGCTCTCCGCCAGCACCCGCGCAGGCCTGGCCCGCATGTTGGACGAAGGGCTTTGCTTCACGGTGGCGAGTGCGCGCCACGTGTCTTCCATCGCGCGCATTCTTGGCGATCTGCCCTTGCGCTTGCCGGTGATTTCGTCCAACGGCGCTTACATCAGCGATATGGCCAGCGGCCAGCATGAGCTGGTGCATTCGATCGAGCCGGCCTTGGCGCAAGAGCTGTTCGGCCTGATTCGGCGCCAGGGCAGCCTGCCCTTCTTCTCTACCCATGGCGCGCTAGGCGACCAGTTGTTCTACCAGGCGGCAGAGAACGAAGGCCAGCAGCGCTTCATTGACGAACGCTTGCGCAACGCCGATCCGCGCCTGCGCCACTCCGCCCGCCTGCAAGACGAACTTGGCGACCCGGTGGTGACGTTTGTGGTGGTGGACCGTGAGCCGGTGCTACTGGCCCTGCAGGCCGAGATCGAAGCACTGTGCGGCGAGCAGGTCGAAACCCATGTGGCCGAAGACCTCTATCTGCCGGGCTGGCCTTGGCTGACCGTGCACGACCGGCGCGCCACCAAGGATCAGGCCATCCAGACCCTGGCCCAACGCTACGGGCTGGATGCGCGCGAAGTGGTGGTCTTCGGCGACCATGTCAACGACATCAAAATGATGCGCGCCGCCCACCGCGGCATTGCGGTGGCCAACGCGATCAGCGAGGTCAAGCAACTGGCCCATCAAGTGATTGGCCCGCACCACAGCGACAGCGTGCTGCAGTTCATTGCTGCTGAATGGCAAGAAAGCGCCAGCCGCGGCCGCGGCAAGCCCTGAGGGCGCCTCAAAGCTAGCCGCCGCAAGAGGACATTGAAGGGCCGAGACACCGGCCCTTCATAGCAAGCCGAAAGCTCAGCCTTGCTTGAGCAGACCGCCCAGCATGCCGGCAAGATTGCCCAGGTCGACGCCGCCTGCAGAACCGGCAGCAGGCGCCTGACCGTTGGGCGTCAAATGATCGATGATTTGGGGCAGCCACTGCGCCAATTGCGCCCCCAACTCGCCTTGTGACAGGCCGGTTTGCTGAGCCATCTGAGCCACGCTGCCACTGCCCAGCGCCGCGGTGATTTGCTCACCCGACACCGGCAAATTGGCGCCGGTGGACACCCAGCTCTGCACCTGCTCCATCAGGCCCGAGCTTTGCAATTGCTGCAAAAGGCCGGGCAAACCGCCATGCTGATTCAGCAGACCTGCAGCCAGGCCCATCAAATCAAGGCCACCGGCTTGCTGCTGACCTGCTTGGCCAGCCAGGGCCTGAGAGGCCGCACCCAATAATGAATCCATCAGTCCCATGAGCTTCTCCAAAGCTAAATTTGCCGGTGCCATTCACCGCCGGCCATTTTCTGCACAAGCAGCCAAGCCTGAGTGACAAATGAGGGGACAAGGCATTGTTCACACAAGTGCCGCCCACGGCCGGGCCGGGCTGAACGGCCGGGCGGGCAGATGTGTTCCAATCCTTCCATCGCTTGAATTCATCCAAGGCCTTGATTTGACTCAGACTTTCCCTTGCTTTCGCTCACTTTGCTTGACACCCGCAAGCACCCGCACCTAAGCTGCGCGTCGACCATGACGACAGCCCCACGCGCAAGGACCTCCACCCCCAGCCTTTGCACCAGCCCAAGCCAGCCGCGCTTTGTGTTGGGCACGCTTGCGGCCCTGGTTCTTACTCTGGCGATGAGCCAAAGCGCATGGGCACAGCAACAAGCTGCAGGTAGTGCGAACAAGGCCCCGCCACCCGGCACCATGACCGGCGCCTTTGGCCAGGCCCAGATGCAAAAGCCCGGCGCGCAGTCGACAGCGCCAGCGGCAACTGGCGCGACAGCCGCCTTGGCCAGCAACGTCAAACCAACAACGTCCGCTCAGGCAACCGCACCCACCTTGACGAGCGCGGCGACCCCGCCTGTACTCAGCGCCGATGCCGCCGCCTTGCAGGCCGACCCGGTCAGCCGCTTTTTGCAAGAACATGGCCTGCTGGCGCAAGCCCAGGGCGAGTCCAACAAGCTCTTGAACCAGGTGCGGGACGGAGCGTCTGACATGGTCTTGTCGGCCATGAATTTTCTGGGCGTGCGCTACACCCGCGGTGGCAACACGGCCGAAAGCGGTTTTGACTGCAGCGGCTTCACCCGCCATATTTTTGAGTCCAGCGTGGGCCTGATCCTGCCGCGCCGGGCCGACGAACAGGCCAAGCTGTCCAGCCTCTTGCAGGTCAAGAAGGAAGAACTCAAGCCCGGCGATCTGGTGTTCTTCAACACCATGCGCCGTACCTTCTCGCACGTAGGTATTTACGTCGGCGAAGGCAAATTCATCCACTCCCCCCGTGTCGGCGGCGCCGTTCGGGTTGAGGACATGCGTGAAGCTTATTGGTCCAAGCGCTTCACCGGCGCACGCCGCGCCGATCTGAAGAACGCAGCGAACGGAAAAACCTCCGGGGAGTGAGCGCTCAGGCGCCCTCTTACTAGCGCTGCGGCGGGCCTGAGCGACCCGCGCCGCCATCACTCTTCCGAATCAGAGCTCCAAACTAGCCAGCCAGTTGCGCGCCGAAGTCTCGTTGAACTTAAAACCCGCCTCCACCCGGCGCTGCGCCAACAACTCGCCCCCCGCATCTTTGGCACTCAAGGTCGCGTAAGGGTTGTCTTCGTCCGGGACGATGTCCAACAGCACTTGCACGCGGCCTTGCTCGGTATCGAGCTTGAGGCTTTTGTGCAATTGGGCATGCAGTTGCTGCTCATGGCGACGCAGCACTTCGGATGCGGTTTTCACCAAGGTGTGGAACGCCGGGGCAGACAGCGGCTTGGGATTCTTTTTATCGCGCCCCATGGTCCAGGGGCCGACCAGGGCCGGTTCTTGTTCGCCGGCCAGGGTCATGGCCACGGCCCAACCTTCGTCGTCTTCGTTCTTGATGACCTGGGCGGTCCAGCGCTCATCGCGCCAGAGCAAGTCGCCCTGGGTCCAGGTGTCTTCGGGGTTCAATACGGTGTCGGTGATATCGGTACTCATGCGGAGAAGGTATCACGAACACCGGGCGTCAACCTCAAGCCGGCTTCTTGGCCACCAGGGTCAGGATGTCGTAGCTGGCGACCAATTCGCCGCGCTGATTCATCACCTGCACGTCCCAGGCCACCACGCCTTGACGTGGCTGGACCGGCTGGTCAGGGCGCGGAGTTGTGGATTGAGCGCGGTCGATGCGGCGCTTGCAAGTCAGGCGGGCTTGAATGGTGTCGCCAATCGCCACCGGGTTCACAAAGCGCAAAGTGTCCAGGCCGTAATTGGCCAGCACCGGGCCGGGTGCGGGCGAGACAAACAAGCCGGCCGCCGCCGAGAGCACAAAGTAGCCATGCGCAATGCGCTGACCAAACTGTGTGTCCTTGGCCGCCACTTCGTCGAAGTGCATATAGAAGTAGTCGCCGGAAACGCCACCGAAGTTGACGATATCCGCCTCGCTGACCGTGCGGCGATGCGTCAGCAGCGAGTCACCGATCTGGATCTCTTCGAAGTATTTGCGGAAGGGGTGGATCGCATCTTCTTGCACCTTGCCACCGCGCTGGTATTCGCCGGTGATGGCGCTGAGCATGGTGGGCGAACCCTGCACCGCGCAGCGCTGCAAATAGTGCTTAACGGCGCGCAGGCCGCCGAGCTCTTCACCACCGCCGGCACGTCCAGGGCCGCCATGTTTCAACTGTGGCAACGGCGAGCCGTGGCCGGTGGATTCCTTGGCGGACTCGCGGTCCAGCACATGAACACGGCCGTGGAAGGCCGCCGCCTGATAGACCGCCTCGGCAGCGATCGCAGGCGTCTTGGTGACGACGGAGGCCACCAAGCTGCCGCGACCCTTGGCGGCCAGGGCCAGCGCCTGGTCCAGGCCCTCGTAAGGCATCAGGGTGGAAACCGGGCCGAAGGCCTCGACGTTATGCACCGTCTCGTTCGCAAACGCGTCACGACAAATCAGCAACGTGGGAGAGAAGAAAGCACCTTCGCTCACGCCCTCACCCACCGGTGCGAAGCCGTCCGCGGCGCCGAACACCGTCTCATTGCCTTGGCTGAGCAAGGCCACGCGCTCGGCCACATCGGCCTGCTGGGCTTTGGAGGCCAAGGCACCCATGCGCACGCCCTCCACAGCCGGGTCACCCACTTTGATCTTGGCCAGGCGCTCGCGCAGCGCAGCAGCCACCGCATCGATGTGCTGAGCCGGCACGATGGCACGGCGGATGGCGGTGCACTTCTGGCCGGTCTTGGCCGTCATCTCACGGGCAACTTCGCGCACAAAGAGTTCGAACTCGGGGTCGCCCGGCAGCACGTCCGGCGCTAGGATGGCGCAGTTGAGGCTATCGGCCTCGCCGTTGAAGGGAATGGAGCGGCGGATCAGATTGGGGTTGACGCGCAGCATGGCGGCCGTGTCGGCTGAACCGGTGAAGGTGACCACATCGGTCTCCTCCAAACGATCCAGCAAATCACCCGAGCCGCCAACGATCAATTGCAAGCTGCCGGCTGGCAAGAGGCCCGACGCATGAATCAAGCGCACACAGGCCTCGGCCACGAAGGACGTGGCGGTGGCCGGCTTGACGATGCAAGGCATGCCCGCCAGGAAGCTGGGCGCGAATTTTTCCAACATGCCCCACATGGGGAAGTTGAAGGCATTGATGTGCACGGCGACGCCGCGCTTGGGCGCCAGGATGTGCGAGCCCATGAACTGGCCTTCTTTGCCCAGGGCGATGGCCGGGCCTTCGTGAAAGACATTGCTGCTGGGCAGTTCACGGCGGCCGATGCTGGCGTAAGCAAACAAGGTGCCGATGCCGCCTTCCACGTCGATCCAGTTGTCCGAGCGCGTGCCGCCGGTGTGCACCGAGACGGCGTAGAGCGACTCCTTGTGCTCCATCAGGTAGGTGGCCAGGGCCTTGAGCAGGGCAGCGCGCTGCTGGAAGTCCAGCTTCAGCAGCGCAGGCAAGGCCTGACCCCGCGCATAGGCCAGGCTTTCGCCGAAGTCGATCTCGTCCGCATGCGTCAGCGCCACGGCGCGGCCGTTGATGGCGCTGTGCAGCGCGCGAGCAGATTGCGTGCCGATCCAGCGATTGGCGATCAGGCTTTGGAGGATGGGGGGCGTGGCGCTCATGGCGGATCTCAAACTATTGAATGGCTCTGCGAGTCGCAGAGGCTGTCATTGAAAAAGCGGATCGGGCGGCCGAAGGGCTTGGCGAGCAAGCCGAGATTGGGGCCGCAGCGCGCCGCCGTACTTCCTTGTACGGCGAGCACTGCAGAACCCCAGCCTGGCTTGCGCAGCAGCCCAGCGGTGGAACGATCAGGGCTGGTACTTCCAGGTGCCGCCTTCGATCTTGACCATCACGCGGGCGCGCTGGTCCAGACCCAGGTGGTCGGTCGGGCTCATGCTGAACACGCCGTGGGCGGCGGGCAATTCCTTCACGCCTTCAAGCGCATCACGCAGGGCGGCGCGGAAGGCGGGCGTGCCGGGCTGAGCCTTTTTCAGCGCCACCGGAATGGCGGCTTGCAGCAGCAGGCCGGCGTCCCAGGCGTGGCCGCCGAAGGTGGACACATTGCCCTTGCCGAAAGCCGCCTCGTACTTGGCGATGTATTCCAGCGCGCTCTTCTTCACCGGGTGGTCAGCCGGCAATTGCGCCGCCACCAGCACCGGGCCGCTGGGCAAGAAAGTGCCTTCGACATCCTTGCCGCCAACGCGGAGGAAGTCGTTATTGGCCACGCCGTGGGTTTGGTAGAACTTGCCTGCGTAGCCGCGCTCTTTCAGCGTCTTTTGCGGCAGCACAGCCGGCGTGCCCGAGCCGCCGATCAGGATCGCATCGGGCTTGGCGGCGATCAGCTTCAGCACCTGGCCGGTGACCGAGGTGTCGGTGCGGTTGTAGCGCTCGGAGGCGACGATCTGCACGCCCTTGACGGCGGCGATTTTGCTGAATTCATTGAACCAGCCTTCGCCGTAGGCATCGGCAAAGCCAATGAAGGCGGCCGTTTTGACGCCGGCGGCGGCCATGTGCTGGACGATGGCCAGGGCCATCATGATGTCGTTCTGCGGGGTCTTGAAGACCCAGCGCTTCTTGGCATCCATGGGCTCGACGATGCGGGCCGAGGCGGCCATGGAGATCATCGGCGTGCTGCCCTCCACCACCGCATCAATCATGGCCAGGGAGTTAGGCGTCACGGTGGAACCCACCACCACATCCACCTTGTGCTCGCTGATCAGCTTGCGGGTGTTGGACACAGCCGCGGTGGTGTCAGAGGCGTCGTCCAGGACGATGTAGTTGATCTTCTGACCGGCGATGGTGGTCGGCATCAGGCCGATGGTGTTCTTCTCGGGGATACCCAGCGAAGCGGCCGGGCCGGTGGCCGAGACGGTCACGCCGACATTGATATCGGCCTGGGCCGATGCCGCGAACAGCGCCGCGGTGGACGCCAGCGCCAACAGGGTTTTCTTGATCTGATTCATCGTCTTTGTCTCCATTGATTTATGTGTCAAACAACCATGCCGGATAGGCCCGACCAAACCATCTTGCTGCATCAATCCTTCACGGGGCTTGCTGTCGGGGCGCTGACCGCCCCGAGGCCGCCGAAAAACAAATCCGCCACCATCGGCGCCATGTCCTCGTAACTCAAATCACCATCGGGCTTGAGCCAGGTGAAGGTCCAGTTGATCATGCCAAACAGCAGCATGGTCAGCGGCTTGTGTAATTTCTCTTGCTTCAACTCGGGCCGCACCGCGGCCACCGCCTCGGCGAAGGCATTGACCACCTCGCGCTCAACCTTGAGCAGGCGCTGCTGATCTTCTTCGCTCAAGAACTTCACATCCTCGGTCAGAACCCGGTGCTGGTTCTGCGCCTGGCCATAGCTCTGCACAAAGCGCGCGATCAAGGCACGCAGATGCGGCTCGCCCGCCAACTGGAGCGCCTGCACATCCTTGACCAATTCGGCCAGACCCAGCACATGGGTTTCGCAGATCTGGGCCAGCAACTCCTGCTTGTCCTTGACGTAGTGGTAAAGCGTGGGCTTGGACACCTCACAGGCTTCGGCCACCGCGTTCATGGACGTGCCGGCATAGCCCTTGTGGGCAAACAGCCGCGCCGCCGCGTCGAGGATTTCCTCGCGCTGGTTCTCAAATCCGGGGGCACGTCCTCTGGCCATGGGGTCCTTTTACTTTGACAAAGCGCTGATTGTCAGCGCTCGTCGAAGGAAATCACGACCTTGGGTGTCAAAGCATGGGCTTGGCAGCTGAGGATGAAGCCGGCCGCCACTTCATGCTTATCCAGCGCGAAGTTCTTGTCCATGCGCACCTCACCTTCCAGCACCTTGCAGCGGCAGGTCGAGCAAACGCCGCTCTTGCAGGAGAAAGGCACGTCCATGCCGGCGCGAGCCGCGGCGTCGAGGATGCTGGCGTCTTGCTTGCCGAACTCGATCTCGCGGCTGATGCCATCGCGAATCACGGTGACCTTGGCCGCATCCAAATCACCGGCCAGCACCACATGGGGCGCGGGCTTGCCGGTCTGCATTTCTACGGTGCCGAAGCGCTCCACATGGATGCGCTCTTCCGGCACGCCGGCCTCACGCAAGGCGGCCTCGGCCTCGTCATTCATTTGGTAGGGGCCGCAGATGAAGGCCTGGTCGATCCCGGCGGCCGGCACCAGGGCGCTCAAATGCTCAGCAATCTTGGCGCGATTCATCACGCCGGCCATCAGCGGCGCGTCCACCACCTCGTCGCTGAACACATGGTGCAGGCTGAGCCGGGTGAGGTATTGGTTCTTCAGGTCTTCCAGCTCTTCCTTGAACATGGTGGAGGCCTGGCGGCGATTGCCGTAGATCAGCGTGAAACGGCTGGCCGGCTCCTTGGCCAGCACCGTTTTCATGATGGACAGAATCGGGGTGATGCCCGAGCCGCCGGCAATGCCCACGTAGTGGCGCGCGCTGCTGGGTTCGATCGGCACAAAGAAGCGGCCTTGCGGCGGGTAGACCTGGATCACATCGCCGGCCTTGAGCTCGCTATTGACCCAGTTGGAAAAACGCCCGCCCTGCACCTTGCGCACACCCACACGCAGTTCGCCATCGTCCACACCGGCGCAGATGGAGTAGCTGCGGCGCAGGTCCTCGCCACCCACGTCTTGGCGCAGGGTCAGGTATTGCCCCTGGGTGAATTTGAAGGCCTCGGCCAACTCGGGCGCCAGGTCGAAGGAGACGATCACGGCTTCCTCGGTGTCGGGCGTGACGGCGCGCACCTTGAGGGGATGAAAATGAAGACTCATGGTGAAGTGCTTCCTCTGCAATCAAATCGGTTTGAAATACTCGAAGGGCTCGCGGCAACTCAAGCAGCGGTACAAGGCCTTGCAAGCCGTGGAGCCAAAGGCCGAGAGCTTCTCGGTCTGCGCCGAGCCGCAGCGCGGGCAGGCCAGCTGGGTCAGCGCGGCGCGATGCACCAGGCGGATGGGCTGGGGCTGGTCCGACAAGACGCGTCCGGGCGGCGCAATGCCGTAGGCCAGCAGCTTGGCGCGGCCGGCCTCGCTGATCCAGTCGGTGGTCCAGGCCGGCGCGCGCTGCAAGATCACTTCCACCTCACCGAAGCGGGCCAGCGCGGCGCGCACATCGTCCTGAATCAGCTCGGTGGCAGGGCAACCGCTGTAGGTGGGCGTGAGCACCACCTGCAGGCCGGCAGCTGTCTCACGCAGATCGCGCACGATGCCCAACTCGAACAGCGAGATCACCGGCACTTCCGGGTCGGGAATTTGCTTGAGCACTTCCCAGGCGGCTTCCAGACGACCGCAGCCAAGCTCCTTGACCTCGGTGGGGCTCATGATCACCACTTACCGCCAGGGAAGGCGCGCTGCAGATACTGCATCTCCGCCAGCAGATGGCCCATGTGCTCGCTGTGAATGCCCAGGTGCCCGGTCGGCACATAGGCGCTGTCCTTGGGGTGGCTGAGCTGGGCATCGGCCAGCACCTCGGCCACTTGCGCCTGCCACTGCGGCTTGAGCGTGGACCAGGCCGGGCCCAGGCCTTGCGCCACTGCGGCGGCGCTGACCGCATCGTCAGCAAACAACTCGTTGAAATAAGGCCACAGCAGGGCCAAGGCGGCTTGGGCTTTGGCGGCGGACTCGGCTGTGCCATCGCCCAGGCGCACCACCCAGTCAGCCGCATGCTGCTGGTGATAACTGGCTTCCTTGACGGCCTTGGCGGCAATGGCGGCCACCTCGGCGTCGCTGGATTTCTCCAAGCCCTGCCACAGCAGCAGCAGCCAGGTGGCCACGCCGAAGTTGCGCACCTGCGTGAGCGCAAAGTCACCGGGCCGGCTATTGCCGCTGGCGCTATTGGGCAGCTCCATCAGCACCGGGTTGAGGTATTGACGCTCGTCGCGCAAGAACGCGAGCTGGTCTTCGTCATGGCCTTGGCCGTCAAGCTGGCCGGCGCGGGTCAAGAGCCCACGCGCCTGGCCCACCAGGTCCAGCGCCATATTGGTCAGCGCCAAGTCTTCCTCGAGGATGGGCGCATGGCCGCACCACTCGCCCAGGCGCTGGGAAAGAATCAAGCAGGCATCGGCGATGCGCAGCAGGTAGTGAACGTCGGCCTTGTTGCCGACTTGGATGGAGGCGATTGACATGGCAGGCGCCCTCACATGTGGTTCACGGACTCAGGGAGTTCGTAGAACGTGGGATGGCGGTAAACCTTGTCTTCCATCGGGTCGAAGTACATGCCCTTCTCGCCCGGGTCAGAGGCAACGATGTGCTTGGACAAGACCACCCAGATGCTGGTGCCTTCTTGGCGGCGGGTGTAGACCTCGCGGGCCATCTGCACCGCCATCTTGGCGTCGGCCGCGTGCAGGCTGCCGCAGTGCTTGTGGTCCAGGCCGGCCTTGCTGCGCACGAACACTTCCCACAAGGGCCATTCGTTTTGGGTGCTGGGCTGGGGCTTTTGGGCTTCGCTCATGATGCTGTTTCCTTGATCTTGTTGCTAGGCGAAAGGCTCAGGCGGCCTTGGCTTGGAGTGACTGTTTCTTCGCATGGGCCAGGGCCGCCTCACGCACCCAGGCGCCTTCGTCCCAGGCTTTGACGCGGGCAGCCAGGCGCTCGCGGTTGCAGGGGCCGTCGCCGCCGACCACGCGCCAGAACTCGGCCCAGTCGATGGCGCCGAAGTCGTAGTGCTCGGTCTGGGCGTTCCACTTCAGGTCGGGGTCCGGCACGGTGATACCCAGGACCTCGGCCTGCGGAATGGTGGCGTCCACAAACTTCTGGCGCAGATCGTCATTGCTGATGCGCTTGATGCCCCAGCGCATGCTTTGCTCGGAGTTGGGTGAGTCTTTGTCCGCCGGGCCAAACATCATCAGCGAGGGCCACCACCAGCGGTTCACCGCGTCTTGCACCATGGCTTTTTGCTCGGCCGTGCCTTCACGCATCATCACCAGCAAGGACTCATAGCCCTGGCGCTGGTGAAAGCTTTCCTCGCGGCAGACGCGGATCATGGCGCGGGCATAGGGCGCGAAGGAGCAGCGGCACAGCGGCACCTGGTTCATGATGGCCGCGCCATCCACCAGCCAGCCGACCACGCCGATATCGGCCCAGGTCAGCGTCGGGTAGTTGAAGATGGAGCTGTACTTGGCCTTGCCCGAATGCAGGGCCGCCAACATCTGATCGCGGCTGGTGCCCAGGGTTTCGGCAGCGGAATAGAGGTAGAGGCCGTGGCCGCCTTCGTCCTGCACCTTGGCCAGCAGAATCGCCTTGCGCTTCAGCGTGGGCGCGCGGGTGATCCAGTTGCCCTCGGGCAGCATGCCGACGATCTCGGAATGCGCATGCTGACTGATCTGGCGCACCAAGGTCTTGCGGTAATGCTCGGGCATCCAGTCTTTGGCTTCGATGAAATCACCGGCATCAATCCGGGCTTCGAACGCGGCCTCCTTTTGGGCTTCTTCCGCGCTCTTGACCTTGGCGGCCACATCTTGTGGGCCGACGCTCATGGCTTGGGTGTACATGCTTGCTCCTGAAAAACAATCAACTCAAACAGACTTGGGTCGCTGGTCAACCACCCGCCTGGCCTTGCCGACCAGGGTGCGCTCGATCGAATCGGGCGCGCCGATAGCCACTTTGGTGGACACGCCCACCAGGGTCTTGATGCGGTGCTGCAGCGATTTGGCAATCGCCCCCACATCGGCCTGGCCCACGGCGGCCAATTGCAACTCGCAGCGCACTTCCACCGCGTCCAGCAAGCCGTCTCGGCTGACCACGATCTGGTACTGGCCCGAGAGTTGCGGCTCTTGCAGCACCAGCTCTTCGATCTGCGTCGGGAACATATTGACGCCGCGGATGATCAGCATGTCGTCGCTGCGGCCAACAATCTTGCCCATGCGGCGCATGGCGCGAGAGGTGGGCGGCAGCAAGCGGGTCAGGTCGCGGGTGCGGTAGCGGATGATGGGCAGGGCTTCCTTGCTCAGCGAGGTGAACACCAGCTCCCCCTCCGAGCCGTCGGGCAGCACCGCGCCGGTTTCGGGGTCGATGATCTCGGGGTAGAAATGGTCTTCCCAGATCACCGGGCCGTCCTTGCTTTCCACGCATTCGCTGGCAACACCTGGCCCCATCACCTCGGACAAGCCGTAGATGTCCACCGCGTCGATGCCAGCCTTGGCCTCAATCTCGCGGCGCATGGCCTCGGTCCAGGGCTCAGCACCGAAGATGCCGATCTTCAAGCTCGAGGCCTCGGCCTCCAGGCCCTGACGCGCGAATTCCTCGATGATCACCTGCATATAGCTGGGCGTGACCATGATGATCTTGGGCTTGAAGTCCTGGATCAGCTGCACCTGCTTTTCGGTCTGGCCGCCGGACATGGGGATGACCGTGCAGCCCAGACGCTCGGCGCCGTAATGTGCGCCCAGGCCTCCGGTGAACAGGCCGTAGCCGTAGGCGATGTGAATGATGTCGCCAGCGCGGCCACCGGCGGCGCGGATGGAGCGCGCCACCAGGCCGGCCCAGGTGTCGATGTCTTTGGCGGTATAGCCCACCACGGTCGGCTTGCCGGTGGTGCCCGAGGAGGCGTGAATGCGCGCGACCTGGTTCTGCGGCACGGCGAACAGGCCGAAGGGGTAGTTGTCGCGCAGATCGTGTTTGGTGGTGAAGGGGAAGCGGCTCAGGTCCGCCAGCGTCTTGAGGTCGCTGGGGTGGACGCCGGCCGCATCGAAGGCGGCCTTGTAATGCGGCACATTGTCGTAGGCATGGGCCAGGCTCCAGCGCAGGCGCTGGAGTTGCAGGGCTTGCAACTCATCGCGGCTGGCGGTCTCGATCGGGTCCAACTCGCCCGGGGCGGGGATTCTTGCGCTCATATCAAAAGCTCGTCCTGAGTCAGTCAGTCGGTCAGTCAGCGGAAGCGGCGGCATCCGTGGGCATGGGCAAGAGCACCACGGGCTTGCCCTTGATGCGGTAAGACTTGCCACGGAACACCGCGATCAGCTCGTCGTTCTGGTTGGTGATGGTGATGTCGTAAACGCCGGTGCGACCGGCCAGCGACACCTCGTGGGCCACGGCTTTGAGCCGGTCGCCCAGACGAGCCGGTGCCACGATGTCGATGGCAAAGCCCGAGGCCACCGTCAACTCGTTGTAGGAGTTGCAGGCGAAGGCAAAGGCCGAGTCGGCCAATGTGGTGATGAAGCCGCCATGGCAGATGTCGAAGCCATTGAGCATGGACTCTTTGATCGTCATGACCAGGGTGGCTGCGCCGGGGGCGATGGCCAGAATTTCCATGCCCAAACCCTTGGACGCGCGGTCGTTGGCAAACATGCCATCCCGCACCGCTTCGGCAATTTCTTGTGCATTCATGGTGTCAGCGATCCTTGAACACGGGCTTGCGCTTTTGCAAGAAGGCATTGACGCCCTCTTGATAGTCATCGCCAAAGCCGAGCTGGCTTTGCGTTAGCCCCTCTTGCTTGAGCGCTTCGTCAAAGTCCAGCAAACCGGCCTGGTCAAACAGGCGGCGGGTTTGCGCCATGGCGCGCACCGGGCTTTGGCTCAGGCGCTGCGCCAGGGCTTGGGCGGTGGCGGCCAAGTCTTCATCGGCCACCACTTGGTAGATCAGGCCAATGGCTTGCGCCTCGGCTGCCGGCAGCTTCTCGCCCAGCAAGGCCAGTTGCAGGGCGCGGGCACGGCCCACCAAGCGTGGCAGCAGCCAGGTACCACCGCAGTCGGGGATCAGGCCGATCTTGGCAAAGGCTTGAATAAAGCTGGCCGACTGGCCGGCCAAGACCAAATCACAGCCCAAGGCCAAATTAGCACCCGCCCCGGCGGCCACCCCATTGACGGCCGCAATCACCGGCACCGGCATGCTGCGCACGCGCAGCGCCAGGGGCACGTAAAAGCCGTCCAGCAATTGGCCGATGTCCTTGGGCGCGTCAGCCGGGTCATCGCTGGGCTTGACATAGGGGTCAGACAGATCCTGACCGGCGCAGAAGGCGCGGCCCGCGCCGGTGATCACCACACAGCGCACCGAGGCATCCTCGGCCGCGGCGTCCAGCGCCTCGCGCAGCTGAGCGAGCAAGACCGAGGTGAAGGCATTGAGCGCCTGCGGACGGTTCAGCGTGAGCGTCAACACGGCGCCGTCCTGGCTGCTCAAATACTGCGGTTCTTGCTGCATGCGTGGCCCTGAATTGCGGCACAGTGGCTGGGGCATACCTCGGGCCCCGGCACTGCAATTTGACAAAAGTCGACCAAACAAACATTCTTGACCGACCGGTCGGTAGATCGTAGGCTGTGCATTGATTTAACGCAAGCGCAGCAAGGCAGTACTAACCCTAAACCGCCCAGCCCGCTCGCGCCCAAAGCCCTTTCGCCCACTCAGCTGCTTCAAACCCGAGAGCTCAAACACCATGCCCAGCTATGCCATCGACGGCGTCATCCCCGTCGTTCATCCCAGTGCCTACGTTCACCCCAGCGCCGTTTTGATTGGCGACGTGCATATCGGCCCGGGCTGCTATATCGGCCCCTGCGCCAGCCTGCGCGCCGACTTCGGCCGCATCGTGCTGGAAGCGGGCGTGAATGTGCAAGACAGCTGCGTGGTCCACGGCTTCCCAGACTCCGTCACCCTGGTGGAGCGCAATGGCCATATCGGCCACGGCGCCGTGCTGCATGGCTGCACCGTGCGCCATGACGCACTGGTGGGCATGAACGCGGTGGTGATGGACGAGGCCGAGGTCGGCGCCTACAGCATCGTCGCCGCCTGCGCTTTTGTGCGCGCCGGCCTCAAGCTGCCCGAAAAATCCCTGATCGCCGGCCTGCCCGCCAAGGTCATGCGCGCCTTGAGCGAGGACGAGATCAAATGGAAATTGCATGGCACCCAGACCTATCAAGACCTGACCCTGCGCTGCCACGCCACGCTGGTGGAGGTGCAGCCACTGGCGGCTGAAGAGGAGAACCGGCCGCAGCTCAAAGTGGCGGGGCCGAAGACTCTGATCGCTAACAAGCGAGCTTGAGCAAAGCTCGTTGGCGTCGGGGCGCCAGCATTGGCGTGAGCGGGGCCTGATGCCAGCCGCCGGCCTGCATCAAGCCGCCGTCAAACCCCGACCACGCAGTGCGGCAAAACAATGTCCACCACCAAGCCGCTGCCGGGTGCGCCGCCCAGGCTGAGCTGACCGCCAAGCTTTTGCACCATCATGAACACCAGATGCAGGCCAAGCCCCGTGCCGCCCTGCCCCCGTTTGGTGGTGTAAAAAGGTTCCAGCATATGGGCGCGGACGTCAGGCGCCACGCCTGCACCATCGTCGCGCACCTGCAGATGCAAATCCTCACCCACCGCATTGGCCTTGATGGTCACGGTCAGCGTTCGCCCTTCAACGCAGCCATGTTTCAGGGCATTCATCAGTAAATTCGACACCATCTGCCCCAAACTGCCCTTGGGCAAGCGCACGCGCAGACCAGCGGGAACATCCAGGCAATGATGAGCGCCGCGCTGATCGAATTCGGCCCAATGGGCGGCCAGAAGCTGCGCCAGCTCTTGTGACAGCAGCAGCTCCACCGGGGCCGCGGTCGCTTGCGCGTTCGTCAGGGTCTGAAAGCTCGCCAGCAGATCGGCCGCGCGCTCCAGATTGCGCTGCACCAGGTCACCCGCTCTTTCGATACGCAAACTCAGCTCTTGCAGATGGCTGCGCGACACCTTCTCCGCCCGCACCGCCTCTATCAGTTCACGGGCATAGGTCTTCAGGCCCGATGAAGAGGTGATGGCCACGCCCACCGGCGTGTTCACCTCATGCGCCATGCCCGCCAACATGCCTCCCAAGGCGGCCAACTTCTCGCGTTCGTGCAGCAGGGCCTGCGCTTCCGCCAGCGCCTGCGTACGGGTCTCGACCAGAGCCTCCAACTCCACCTCACGCCGCCGATGCTGCAATTCAGAAGCGCAACGCGCCGCAAAGATGGACAGCAAGGACAAGGCCAGCAAGCGCGTATCCTCCGCCATCGGCCGCACATCCAGTGCCACAAGGATGCCTAAAGTCTTCCCATCGCTGCCGACCATAGGCATGCCGATATAGCTCTGCGCCCCCATCTCGACCAAGAGCAGATCTTCCGGATAGGCCTGCTGCACATCGCAGGGCAAGAAGCACATGCTCTGGTCGGTCACATTGCGGCAAGGGGTGCTGGCCAGGCTGTAGCTGATATTGGGCATGTAGTCGCTGCCGCCCCAGACCGCCAGGGTCTGTATGCCCTCGCCGTCGTCCAGCTGGCACAGCTCGCCAGCGATCACGTAGTGGACCTGCATGGCCTGGGCCAGATCCTTCACCAGCACCCGAAAAAACTCCTCGCCCTGGGCCTTGGAGGTGGACAGGGTGATTGAGCGCAGCGCGGCTTCGGCCAGTTGCTTGGCCTGCAACTCGTCGAAAAGCGCGGCGCCTGAGGCGCCCGAGGTACTAGGGGCACTCGTGGAATTCGTGGAACTCGGCAAGCTCATCGCAACTCCCCCAGCAAGCACATTCAGCTCAGGGCCAGGCAAGCGTCCCGGATGTCGCGGTAATTGCGCAGGGCCAGCAGGCAAGTGCGATTAAGTTGTGCGTCAGTGAGTGCCGTCTTGAGGCAATAGCCGTTGACGTCATAACGCCTGAGCACATCGTCCTCGTTCAGCAAGCCGGGCTGGCCGGTGCGAATGATGATGCGCGTGCGGCGATTGTTGAGCTGGCCGCGGATGCGATCCACCAGCAGCAAGCCCGCCATCTCGGACTCCATCACCACGTCGAGCAGCAGCATGGCAACGTCGCCATGCTCGGACAAGACGAGCTCCGCCTCCGCAGCCGAGCTGGCATGCAAGAGCACGACAGGCCGCTCGTCGAAGCGGCGGCAGGCCAGCACCAAATTCGTGACCTCATGGATGCCAGGGTCGTCATCCACGACCAATATCTTCCAAGGCGCCACATCGAGCGCCGGGCCTTGCTCTTCAAGGTCGTCACACAGGAGCAGATCATCATCCACGTAAGGCCCTTCCAGTCATGGCGCTTTGACTACAAGCTGTGTCGGGATATTACTGCGGTTTGGCCATGCGCCCCAGCAGTGCACGAGCATGCCCATCGAGGTAAAAAGCACCGACATTGGCAGCCGCAGCGCAGGCGCAAACAGCGCTCGCTCAGAGCGCGCTCGCCAGCGGGCACAATCACCCCCATGACTACTCGCGTCGTCTTCCCCATTGCCGACCAGCGCCAGCTCAACGCGCTGCCTACCGTCCTCGACACGCCCGCCATGCCCTGGGCCGGCGGGGCCGTGTTGGATGCCTTGGGCCGCCCCTTGCGGGACCTGCGCATCTCGGTCACCGACCGCTGCAACTTCCGCTGCAGCTACTGCATGCCCAAGGATGTGTTCGACAAGAACCATGTCTTCTTGCCGCATGCCGACTTGCTGAGCTTCGAAGAGATCACCCGCCTGGCGCGGGTGTTCGCCCAGTTGGGGGTGCAAAAGCTGCGCCTCACCGGTGGCGAGCCGCTTCTGCGCCGCCATATCGAAAAGCTGATTGAGATGTTGGCCGCAATTCGCACACCCGAAGGCCTGCCGCTGGACCTGACCCTCACGACCAACGGCTCGCTGCTGAAGAAGAAAGCGCAAAGCCTCAAGGACGCCGGCTTGCAGCGCATCACAGTGAGCCTGGACGGCCTAGATGACGCCCAGTTTCAGCGCATGAATGATGTGGGCTTCCCGGTGGCAGAAGTGCTGGACGGCATTGCCGCCGCCCAAGCCGTGGGCCTGGCGCCGATCAAGGTCAATATGGTGGTCAAGCGCGGCAGCAATGACGACCAAATCCTGCCCATGGCCCGGCATTTCCGCGGCTCGGGCATCACCTTGCGCTTCATCGAATACATGGACGTGGGCAGCAGCAATGGCTGGCAGATGGATGAGGTTTTGCCATCCGCCCAAGTGCTGGCGCGGCTGCAAGAAGAATTCGCGCTCAAGCCACTGGACCCCAGCAGCAGCGGCGAAACGGCCGAACGCTGGGCCTATGCCGATGGTGCGGGTGAGATCGGCCTGATCTCCAGCGTCACCCAAGCCTTTTGCGGCGACTGCAACCGAGCTCGCCTGTCCACCGAAGGCAAGCTCTACAACTGCTTGTTCGCCCATCGCGGGGCCGATTTACGCGGCCTGCTGCGGGGCGGCAGCGCGAGCAGCGATGAACTCCTGGCAGGCGCCATCGCCCAGCTCTGGTCAGCCCGCAGCGACCGCTACTCGCAGCTGCGCGCCAGCGGCCAAGCGCAGGCAAACGCCCAAGCTGGCGAGCGCCGCGTCGAGATGCATTACATCGGCGGCTGAGCAGGCACGATGACGGGGCGAATCGAGCGATCACAAATCACCGGCCTGCTCTTGGCCGGCGGCCGCGGCAGCCGCATGGGCGGCGTCGACAAGGGCTTGCAGCTGCTGCGCGGCCAGGCCCTGTTCGAGCATGTATTAGCCCGGCTGGCCCCGCAGGTAGGCCCGGTGTTGATCAATGCCAACCGCAATCAGGCCCGCTATGCGGCCAGCGGTTACGCGGTGGTCAGCGATGCCGACGACAGCTTCGCCGGCCCGCTGGCAGGCTTGCTGGCCGGACTGCAAGCGGCGAAGACCGAATGGCTGCTGAGCGCACCCTGCGACACCCCCGCCCTGCCCCTGGACCTGGCCGCGCGGCTGGCGGCTGCGCAGCAGCAATCGCCCAACGCCGAGCTGGCGGTGCCGCTGAGCGCCAACCCGCAAGAAGGCATTGCCAGCGCCAGCCAGATCCAGCCGGTGTTCTGCCTCTTGCGGGTCAGCTTGAAAGACAGCCTGGCCGACTACATCGCTGGCGGTGGCCGCAAGATCGACACCTGGCTGCGAGCGCAGCCGCATTGCCTAGTGCCCTTCGAGCAGCCCAGCGACGCGCAAGCATTTTTCAATGCCAACAGCCTGGCTGAACTGCAGGCGCTGGAGGGGCTGGAAGGGATTGAATGCAGGCCCGGCCAAGCCGCAGGAGCGCACAAGTGAACGCAGCCAGCCCCAAGCCCACCTCACCCGACTGCCAATTGCGGCCCATGCACGCGGCCGATCTGCCGGCCTACAAGGCCTTGCGCGACGGCATGCTGGCTCGCCACCCGGAAGCCTTCACCTCTGACGCGGCCACCGAAATCAGCCGCGATGCCGAAAGCTACCGCAGCCGCCTCAGCGGTGGCGGAGGCGGCGTCTGCTTATTCACCCTGCTGGCTTGGCATGACGGGCATTTGGTGGGCGCCATCACTTGCGAACATGAGGCCCGCGTCAAGGTGCGGCATGTGGTGCACATCGTCGGCATGATGGTGCGTGACGATTTGCGCGGCCGCGGCATCGGCCAGCAGCTGCTGCAACGCAGCTTGAACCTGCTGCGCGGTGAGCCGGTGCTGGAGTTGGTGACACTGAGCGTGACCGCCAGCAACACCGGGGCCGTCAAGCTGTACGAGCGCTGCGGCTTCACCCGCTACGGCCGCTTGCCCGGCGCCATCAAGCTGCCTGACGGCCGCGTGCTGGACAAAGACCTGATGTGTTTGCGCCTGCGCTGACCCAGGCCGATGCTGCTCTAGTCTGATCAAACCGTTCAATTCCTGAAGTCCTCTCCCCTGCGCATGACTGCTCCCGACTCCCTTGCCGCCATAGCCGCCCGCCTAGCCGGCTATGACCCCAAAGCCTTGCGCGTGGAGGTAGCGCAAGACTTCATTGGGCAGCTGCTCAGTACGCCGGCCGAACAGAGCGAGGTGCCCCTGCGCCAAGCCCTGGGTCGGGTCTTGAGCGCAGACGTGGTGTCGCCCTTGAACGTCCCCGCGTTTGACAACTCAGCCATGGACGGCTTTGCCCTTCGCGGCAGCGACTTGCAATCTGATGGCCCGACCCGCTTGCGCGTGGCCGGCACCAGCTTGGCCGGCCAGGCCGGTGCAAGTGCGCTGCGGCCCGGCTGCTGCCAGCGCATCATGACGGGCGCGGTGATGCCGCCGGGCCTGGACACGGTGGTGCCGCAAGAGCTGGTGCAGCTTGAAGCCGATGCCCAGGGCGAACACATCAGCATCCCGCCGGGAATGCTGCAGCCCGGCGACAACCGCCGCTTGGCCGGTGAAGACCTGGCGCACGGCGCCATCGCCCTGCGCCAGGGCCGCAAGCTGCGCGCGGCCGACATCGGCCTGCTGGCCTCGCTGGGCTTGGCCCAGGTGCCGGTGTGGCGGCGCCTGCGGGTGGCGATTTTGTCCACCGGCAATGAGCTGGTCGAGCAGGGTCAGGTCTTGCCCCTGGGCGGCTTGTACGACAGCAACCGCCACACCTTGTGGGCCTTGCTGGAGCAGTTGGGCGTGGAGGTGATCGACCTCGGCTTGGTGCGCGACGACCCACAAGCCCTGCGCGCCGCCTTCAGCCGCGCCGCGCTGGAGGCCGATGCAGTCATCAGCTCCGGCGGCGTCAGCGTTGGCGAGGCGGATCACACCAAGGCCGTGATGGCCGAGCTGGGCGATGTGCTGTTCTGGCGCGTCGCCATGCGGCCGGGCCGTCCCCTGGCCATCGGCCGCATGCCATCGGCCAACGGTCCGGGCACGCTGCTATTCGGACTGCCAGGCAACCCGGTAGCGGTGATGGTGACCTTCTATGCCTTCGTGCGCGAAGCGCTGCTGCGCATGAGCGGGGCCACGCCCGAACCGCTGCTGAGCGTGCAAGCCATCAGCACCGAGGCCATGCGCAAAAAGCCCGGCCGCACCGAGTACCAGCGCGGCATCGTCAGCCGCAATGCGGCGGGCCAGTGGCAGGTCGCCATCACCGGCAATCAAGGCTCGGGCATTTTGTCCAGCATGTGCCAGGCCAATGCCCTGGTGGTGCTGAGCCATGAGCAGGCCGATGTGCGAGCCGGTGACTGGGTCACCGTGTGGCCCTTGGCGGCCCTGAGTTAAAGCCAGCCGCCGCCGGCCTGAGTGCCGGGGGCTAGCCGCCTTTTCGCCCCAGCACTTCGCTGCTGGTGACCCCCAAGGAGACATACAAGCTGGTCAGCCCGTCCATGCCCACATCGGCCGGGGTGATCCAGCTGTGCGGCAAGTAGAGCAAGCCGCCGCCCACCGGCACCGGCGCCGTCGGCACAATCACCGCCATATAGGCTTGGCCATTGATCTGCACCGGCTCGGGCGTGGACAGCAAGCCCAGCACCAACACGCCACCACCCTCTTCCGCCGACTTGACACCGCCGAAATGGCACCACACAGGCGTCATCGCGCCGACGCCGTCGGCATCGCGCTTGCTCATCAAGGTCACCATGCGGGTCAGCAGTTCGTAGACCGTGCTGATGATGGGGATGCGCCGGATCAGGTTATCCAGCATGGCCTTGAGGCGGCGCTGCAACTGCGTCTCCACCATCAAGCCAAGCAGATACACCAAGATCAGCAACAAGCCCACGCCCAGGGCATAGGCCAGCCCTTCAGACTCGGTGATGCGCAAACCCAAGCCCGCGAGTACACCGCCGACCGCACTACCCGGCCCAAGATAGCGCAGCAGCAAGGACATCACCCAACTCAGCAGCACCAAAGTGGCCACCATCGGTAAGGCTGCCAGCGCGCCGGTGAGCAGGGTGCGCAGGACATGGGCTTGGGTGGACTTGACGAGTGGTTTCATGGGTGGGTGATCGGGAACAAAGTCGGTGGCGGGGCCTTGGCAGGCCAGCGGAAAAGCTTGCTGACTGGCGCGATGAACAGCGGGATAGGCGCGCGATCAAGCGCCCGGCAATGCTAGCGCCTTGGCTGAAGCTAAGACCGACGCGTCGTCCAAGCAGCGCCCCCTGCAGCAAGGCCGGCCGCTAGGCTCAGCGCGCCTGCGGACGCGCCACCAGCTCAAACTCCACCAGCAACTCGTCCGCCACCGCCAGCAGGCCGGCGCCGACCGAAAACGGCGTCAGGCCGAAGTCGCTTTGGCGAAGCACCAGCGCGCCGCGTGCGCTCAATCGCTGATCGTCAAGCTTGGCCTCCAGCGCCAGCCACTGGCTACGGCTTTGGCCGTGCAGCTCGATCTCGACCTGAACAGCCAACTTGGGTAACTCGCCCACAAGCTTCACCGCCCGCAGGCGAACCCAGGGGTATTGATCGGCCTGCAAACCGGCGGCGCCCAGCATATTGCTGCGCGTCGCCGCCACCGCCGCGGGCGACAACTCGCTGGCCCAGCCAGGGCCGAGTCGGGCGCGCTGGGCCGGGGCATCGAGCTGCAGCTCATCAAGTCTGAACAGCAACTCCATTTGCGTCTGCCCCAGCGCAGCCGGCGTGACCAAGGCCCAGCCCTGCAAGGCGGGCGCCTGCAAGACATGGTTGTGCCCCAGAGCAGCCGCTCGGCCGGCGCGGAACACATGGACCGTCAAGTTCGACGCCTCAGCGTCCAGCTTGAACAACTGCGCTTGCGGATTGGCCCGCTGCAGCGTGGCAAAGCGTTCGGCCAATTGGCCGGCTTCGTCGGTGCCCTGAGTCAAGGTGGGTGGCGCCAAGGCTGTGACCGCCGGCGTGCTGCAGCCCGTCAGCCCGACCATGGCAAGAAACATGGCCACAGCCAGGGCATGTCGAGGAGCAAACGCAAGTGGCAGCATGATGTTGACGACGATGGAAAGGAGCGGAAATGTGTCCCGATTCTGACAGTGCAAAGTCAGCGGCTTGGACTAGCATGCAGTATTGACATTTATCGGGACATTGCCATGACCCCTTCCACTTTTCGCTCCGCGCTGGACCTGATGGCGCAGTACGCCGCCTACCACCGCGACCGCCGCAATATCGCCACCCATTTCGTCGGCATCCCGCTGATCGTGTTCGCCATCGCCGTGCTGCTGTCGCGCCCCGCTGTGGATGTCATGGGCCTGAGCCTGACGCCGATTTCGGTGATCTGGCTGATCAGCACCGTCTGGTATCTGACCCGCGGCAATGTGGCGCTGGGCCTGGCCGTTAGCGCCGTCAACGGCCTCTTGTGCGTGCTTGCCGAGCCCTTGGCGGCCGAGAGCACCAGCAGCTGGCTGGCCTGGGGCGTGGGCAGCTTTGTGCTGGGCTGGCTGATCCAGTTCCTGGGCCATTATTACGAGGGCAAAAAGCCCGCCTTCGTGGACGATTTAATCGGCCTGGCCGTCGGGCCGATGTTCGTTGTGGCCGAAGCCATGTTCGCGCTGGGCTGGGGCCGCGAGATGCTGGCCGAGATTGAACGCCGCGTTGGCCCCACCCATTTCCGTGACCTGACCCGCCCACTGGCTTGACGATCAAGCCCGCACCGATGCAAGTGCTGGTGATGGGCGCCGGCAGCATCGGCTGCTATCTGGGCGGCCTGGCCGACACGGCCGGGCTGGACCTGCATTTCGTCGGCCGCCCACGGGTGCTGGACAGCCTGCGCCTTCATGGCCTGGTCTGCAGCGATCTGACTGGCCGCCAGCACACCATCCCAGCCGCCAAGCTGCAACTGCACGAGCGCGTTCCCGCCGGGCTACACCCGGCCGTCAGCCTGCTGTGCGTCAAAAGCGCCGCCACTGCCGAGGCAGCCAGCGAGTTGCAGGCTGCCCTGCCCGCAGGCGGCTTGCTGCTGTCGATGCAAAACGGCATCAGCAATGCCAGCGCGGCCCAAGCCGCAGCGCCTGCCTTGGATGTCCGCGCCGGCATGGTGCCCTTCAATGTGGCCGAGTTGGCGCCGGGTCATTTCCACCGCGGCAGCAGCGGCGCGCTGATGGTGCAAGGCCATGCCGCGCCTGATGCCGCGCTACGCACTTTGCAGAGCGCCTTCGCCCACAGCGGCATCGAGCTGCAGTTGATCGACTCCGCCGAGGCGATGCGGGCGGTGCAATGGGGCAAGCTGCTGCTCAACCTCAACAATCCCGTCAATGCTTTGTCCGGCCTGCCGCTGCGCGAGCAGTTGCAGCAACGCGGCTACCGCCGCTGCCTGGCTGCACTGCAGGCCGAAGCACTGGATGTGCTGGCCGCCGCCGGCCAGCCCGTGCAGGCGATGACGCCGCTGCCACCGCGCCGCCTGCTCAACGTGCTGCGCCTGCCCACCCCGCTGTTCAAGCTGGTGGCCGCGCGCATGCTCAAGATCGATGCCAAGGCCCGATCCAGCATGGCCGATGACTTGGCCTTAGGGCGCCGCACCGAGATCGATGCCTTATGCGGCGAGGTGCTGGCACTGGCTCGCAGCGTCGGCGTGTCGGCGCCGCTGAATGCACGAATGCAGAGTCTGGTGCAGGACTGGCCTGCGCGCAGCCGCCCCTATGGCCCGGATGAATTGCTGGCAGCCCTGGGGCTGAGCTGAATCGCCGCCGTGCAGACCTGTCGTCAGCCCCAATCCTGCAAAGCCTGTTCCACCCCGCCCTTGCGTGAAGGGCCGCTGGCCCGCTTGGCCGGCGTGCCCAGCGCGATCCAGCCCAGCAAGATTTCGCCCGGCGAGCAAAACGCTGCGGTGATGCCGGGGTCGCGCACCTTGGCGCCGGACAGCATCTTGCCCCCATAACCCAGGCAATGCGCGGCATTGAGGAAGTTGCTCAGCGCCCCGCCCACGCAAGCCCATTGCTCATGCGCGGGCACCTGCGGGTGACCCAGATCGATGCGGGCCACCACGGCCACGGTCAGAGGAGGCCGCAATGCCCGCTCGGCATCCATGGCGGCGCCCGCCTCATCTTTACCGGCGGCGCGAGCGGCTGCGGCAAATAAGTCAGCCATGCGCTGCCGGGCCTCGCCCGCCACCCGCTTGAAGCGAAATGGCAGCAACTCGCCATGGTCGGGCGCGCGCAAGGCGGCCGCCACCATCAGCGCCAATTCTTCGTTCGAGGGGCCGGGTTCCAACAAATGCTTAGGGCCGACGGAGTAGCGGCCCAGCAAGGTTTGCAATGCGTCGTGATTGGGGCTGGAAGGCATGACTCAGAACACCAGGCTGCGCCAGGCCGGATCGGCCACGCGGGACATGAACTGCACAGCGCCGCCATGGCCGCTGCACTCGGGAATCAGCTCGCTGCGCTGCAGGCCTTGCGCATGCAGGGCATCCGTACAAGCAAACAGTTTGGCGCCATGGGCCAGCGCTTCTTGCATGGCTTGGTAGACCGTCTTGTCATGCAGCGCGGAGGCCCGCAAGCCTGCGGCCACGCCGGGCTTGAGCAAGAGCACCGAGCGGGCGGTGAAATAAATCTCCACTTCCAAATCCATGGCCGCTGCGGCCGCAGCATGGAAAAAGGGCGTGACCAGGCGATGCGGCGCCTCGGGCTCGGCCGCCCACAGCAGCAAAGCAATGCCCGTCACGCTTGGGGCGTATGTGGAGTTTGTGGTGTTTATGGCTTGAGTTGATTCAGCCATGCATAGTTCTCCATCGGCGCGCGCGCCGCTTCACCGCTGTGCAGCAGCGCCTGTTCCTCTGCCAGGCGGCTGGGCGCCAGGTCCAGCAACCAGCCTTCACCGTAGGGGTCGCGCCACACCAGTTCGGGGCATTCTTCCAGCGCGGTATTGACCCGCAAGACCTGGCCCGATAGCGGCGTTTTCACCGACACGATGGACTTGGCCAATTCCACCACCGCCATCGCCCGCCCCTGCTCCAGCTGCGTGCCCACGGACTTGGGCCGGCACATATAAATTTCACCCGAGGCCTTCAAGCCCATGGCCGTGATGCCCAGCCGCGCCGAGCCATCAGGCTGCAAGCGAGCCCAGGTCTGGTGTTCAACCAGATAGAGCAGGTTGTCGGGGAGCAAGATGCCTTGGATCAGCATGGGGTCTGGGCGCGGTGGGGATGTAGCAACGATAAACCGGTATTCACCAGCATCGGCTGCTCCAAAGACTGGGTGGGAATGCAGTGGCGGAGGGGAATGGGAGTCGAACCCACCCGGCGGCGCGTGGCACCACCCACCGGGTTTGAAGCCCGGCCGATCCACCAGGATCGTTTCCCCTCCTTTGTCCTGCCCACAAAAGCACAGGTCCTCTTCATGCCTTTGGCACCGGCTCGCTGAACAAGAGCGAATCCAGCCTCAGCTTGTGCGTATCGGCAACGCGGCGGGTCAGCCCGACGCGGTCGAAGTATTCCAGAATCTGAATAGCACGCTTGCGGCCCAGGCCGGTGGCATCGCGAAACGCTGCCGCCGTGACCTCGCCTTGCGCGTCCACCACCTGGCGCGCCATAGCCGCCAAGCGTGTCATCACCGGGGCCGCATAGTACAGGTCTTTCACCACCTGATGCAGCTCGCCGCCTTGCGCCAGGCGAGAAAGGCTGACGCGCATCAAAGGCTCGGGCGTTTGGGTGGCACTGGCCAGGTCGCGCGCCCAAGCGCCTTCGAAGCCGGCCGTGCTCAACAAGGGCGCGATCTTCTGCGCCACCAATTCATCGGCACGCGAGAGCTGCAAGCCATGCTCAGGCAGATGCGCGACGGCTCCGCGCAGCTGCAGCTGCCCGGACTCTTGCAGGCGCTGCAACAAGGCGCGCCAGAGCGCTTCCGGCAGGCGCGGTGCGGCCAAGCGGCGCCAGCGCGCGGTGTCGGGGCCCAACTCACCCGGGTTCTTGGCGTGATAGTCGCGCAGCACTTGCAGCGCTGTGGCGGCCAGCGCCGCGGCGGGAGCCGCGCCCAGCAGCCAGGCGTGCCCATCCTCGGCCTTGGCCAGCAAGCTGTCCGCTGGCGTCTCCAAGCTTTGCCGAGCCTCGGCGGACAAGCCCTGAGCAGTGGCCCAGCGGCTCAGATCCAGGCCCAGCACGGCGGCGGGCAATAAGGCGTGTAGGCGGGCTGCAGGACTATCCAGCTGCAGCGCAACCAGCTCGGCCAGACGCTGCGGGCTGCGGCGATAGCGGGCCGGGGCAAAAGGATCCAACACCACGCCGCCGGCAATGGTGCGGCTGGCCGCTGCATCGCGCAGCACCACCCGGTCGCCGGCCCAAGCCGCCAAGGGCTCACGCAGCACCAGCTGCACCAAGCCTTGTTCGCCAGCGGCTAGGCTGCCCTCTTGCGCAGAAGCCAACACCGCCACACTGGCCATCACCGTGGCCGAGCCGATGTGTACATGCACGGGCGTGCCGCTGCGCAAGGCGCGCGCTTCGGCGGGCCACAGGCGCAGGCGCACGTCCAGGCGCTCACTGCTCAAGGCCAAGTCGGGCGCCACCCAGCATTGGCCGCGCGCCACGTCTTGTTTGTCCACGCCGACCAAGCCGATCGCGCAGCGCTGGCCCGCAGACGCCTGCTGCACGCCTTGGTTTTGCGCGTGCAGGCTGCGCACGCGGGCCCGGCGCGGCGCTTGCCCGGTAACAGGCGGCACCAGGCATAACTCATCCCCCACGCTGACCTCGCCCGCGTGTACCGTGCCGGTTGCCACCGTGCCAACGCCGGCTAGCGAGAAGACCCGGTCCACCGCCAGGCGAAAGCCTTGTTCCGCCAAGGCCGCTCGCGTGGGTCGCAAAGCAAGAAGGTGCGCACGCAGCTCGGCCACGCCTTGGCCGGTGCTGGCACTGACTTCAAACAGTGCGCTGCCGTCCACGCCACTGCCGCTCAACAGCGCGGCGATTTCCTCACGCAGCGCCAGGCGGCGCTGCGCATCGGCCCGGTCGCATTTGCTCATCACCACCGTGATGGCCTTCAAACCCAGCAAGGCCAAGACGGCCAGATGCTCCCGCGTTTGCGGCATCACGCCGTCATCGGCGGCCACCAGCAGCAAGGCATGGTCCATGCCGGTGGCGCCGGCCAGCATGGTGTGGACCAGGCGCTCATGGCCGGGCACGTCGATGAAGCCGATGCTCTCGCCTTGCGTACCCGGCATGAAGGCATAGCCCAGCTCGATGCTGATGCCGCGCTTTTTCTCTTCGGGCAGACGGTCGGTGTCCACGCCGGTCAGGGCGCGCACCAAGGTGGTCTTGCCGTGGTCGATATGACCGGCGGTGCCGATGATCAAGCCAAGGCCTCCCGCAGCGCTGGCAGTTGGGCCAGGAAGTCGGCCTCCTGGCGGTCCAGGCAACGCAGGTCCAACCACAACTGGTCTTGCTGCACCCGGCCCAGCACCGGCAGGGGCAAGCTGCGCAGGGCGCGGGCCAGCTCGTCCAGCGCCGTGCCCAAGCCCTTCTTGCTGGTACCAGCCGGCGCGATCACCAGGCCTGCAGAGGGCAAGACATCCACCGGCAGCGAGCCGGAACCAATCTGCCCTTGCATCTCGCTCAAGCTGACCACAAAGCGCGGGCTCAGGGCCTGCGCCAGCGGTGCTTGCAGGCGCAGGGCCTGGGCCTGAATCTCGGCCACCGGCCGGGTCAGCAAGCGCAGGGTGGGCAGGTCGCGGGCGAGCCGCTCGGGTTGCAGGTAGAGGCGTAACGTGGCCTCCAGCGCCGCCAGTGGCAGCTTGGACATGCGCAGCGCCCGCTTCATCGGGAATTTGCGAATGCGCTGAATTTGCGCCTTCGAGCCAACGATCAGCCCGGCTTGCGGGCCGCCCAGCAGTTTGTCGCCGCTGAAGGTGACGACATCGCAACCGGCCTTGAGCATTTCTTGCGGCAGAGGCTCACGCGGCAAGCCCCATTGCGCCAGATCCACCAGCGAGCCACTGCCCAGATCGGTCACCAGCGGCAAGCCCTTGGCGTGCGCGATGGGGGCGAGTTCTGCCTCGTCCACCGCCGAGGTGAAGCCCTGGATGGCGTAATTGCTGGTGTGAACCTTCATCAGCATGGCCGTGTTGGCACCGATGGCGCGCTCGTAATCGGCCGCGTGGGTGCGGTTGGTGGTGCCCACTTCAACCAGGCGGGCGCCTGCGGCGGCCATCACATCCGGCATGCGGAAGGCGCCGCCGATTTCCACCAATTCACCGCGCGACACAATCACTTCCCGCCCACCGGCAAGTGCTGCGATGGACAGCAGCACGGCGGCGGCATTGTTGTTGACGACGGTGGCGGCTTCAGCGCCGGTGATCTCGCACAGCAGGGCTTCGACCATACTGTCGCGGTCGCCGCGTCCACCGGTGCTCAGATCAAATTCGAGGTTATTCGGCCCGACCATCATGGCCATCACATGACCCAAGGCCTCATCCGCCAAGAGCGCGCGGCCCAGATTGGTGTGCAAGACCGTGCCGGTCAAATTAATGACGGCTCGCATGCGCGGGGCCAGGTCTTGCGCGCAGCGTTCGCTCAGGCGCTCGGCCAGGCTGGGCAGGGCCAGCTCGGCCAACTCCAGCGTGCCGGCCAGGGCGCTGCTGCGCAGCCCATCCAGCAAGGCGCGCGCGCGCTTGGCAACGAATTGGTGGCCATGCTGGCCGATCAACTCGCCCGCGCGCGGGCTGCTCAGCAGGCGGTCCAGCGAGGGCAAGTCTTTGGGCGCTGCCTTCAGACCATGAACCATGGATGCTTCGGGCGTCGTCATCAGTGCGCTTTCGTGTCGGGCGGGGCATTGCCCGCTTCGCCCTCAGATTCTGGATCGCCAAACAAAAGCATCAGATTGAGGCCGTGGCGAATCAGACCCGTGTCAGACACCAGCAGATCCAGTGTCAGCGTGGCCAAGTCATCGGCATGGGGTTCGACCGCCTGGTCTTTTTCCATGTGCACCACCTTGAGGTAGTGGCCGCATTCGCTGCAGCACTCGGCCTGCACGGCGGCCGCGCCCTCGGGCGTGCTGCCGTCCTCGGCCAGCAGGCCCTGGAACGAGATGCCTTTGGTGCTTTGGCAATGGGCGCACTTGACCCGCACGTAATGCCATTGCGCGGCGCACAGGCTGCAAGACAGATAGCGGAAGCCAGCGCCATCGGCACCGATGCGGGTGATGCTGGCCACCGGCTTGGAGGCGCAGCAGGGGCAGACCAGCGGGTCGTCGATACGACCGAAAGGCGCCAGCTGATTGGGCACCTTGTCGCGCTCGTAGCGGGCTTGCAACTGGCTCAGCACTTGAGTCCAGTAAAGCTGCAAGCCGGCGGCGATCAGCGGCGCGGTGGCCAGATCCAGGCCCAGCATCACGCCGGCCAGCAGTCGCTGCGCTTGCAGGTCCAGGTGGCTGTCGCTGGCCTGCACCAAGCCCAGCACGGCGGCTTGCGCGGGGCCGGCGGCCAAGCGCGCAGCCAGCGTGTGCATCAAGGCACGCAGGCCTTCGCGCCAGACCGGATCCAACGGCCAACGTGCGGGCGCCAACAAAGCCTGGCCGGCTTGTGCGGCTTGCTCGATCTGCGCTTGGCTGGGCAGGGTCAGGGCCGGCTGCGAGCGGCTCAGCTGCTCGTGCTGGGCCTGTGCCAGCTCGGCCGCGAAGTGCAGAAAGTCAGCCATGGCATGGCCTTGGGCCAGCTGACGCAAACGCAAGGCGCGCGCAGCAAAAACGCCGGGCTCGGGGTAGAGCAAAAAGGGAATCTGTTCACCCGCGCGCACCGCGATTTCTTCGGGCGACATCAGTTTGGCGGTGCTGGAGACTGTCATAGGTTTTCCGTCAAAACACAAAAGGGGCGGCGCCGCAGCCCGCCCCTTTTTTAACACGCCGAGGAGTCTGGACTGACTACTTGCGATCGGTCATTTCCTTGTGCCACAAGGCATGGTGCTGCTTGGCCCAGGCTTCGGTGACCGTGCCACGCGTCATCGCGCGGATGGTGCCCTTGACCCAGATAGCGGCATAGACATGCATGATGGTGCCCAGAATCAAGCCCACGGCCGAGGCCGAGTGCAAGAGCACGGCAATGCGGCGCAAGGTGATGGGGAAGAAGTCGGCGAACCAAGGTTGCCAGAACATCACACCCGTCAACAGCAGCACGGCCAGGCACAGGGACATCAACCAGAACACGCCTTTTTGCCCGGCGTTGTACTTGCCAACCGGCGGCATCTTGCTCTTGTCGCCGCGCAGCATGTCAGCGCTGTGGCGCTGCCATTCTCGGTCGGCTTCGTTCAAGACGTTCTCACGCCAGAGCTTGACGAACAGGCCCAGGAAGGCCACAAACATCGCCACCCCGAGGAAGGGGTGCAGAATGCGCGCCCACACGCCGCCGCCCACCAAATTGCTCAGGAAGAACAAGCTGGGGTGGAAGAAGGCCAGGCCAGACACCGCCGCCAAAATGAACAACAAGGCAATCGCCCAGTGGTTCATGCGGTCGCGGTCCGAGTAACGCTGCAAGACTTTGGTCGTGCTCATGTCCCGCTCCTTTCCTTGCCGGTCTTGGTTTCACCCTCGTCGCCATCATCCTTGGCTTCGATGGGGCCCACCTTCATGTAATGGAAGAAGCCTGCCACCACGGCGCCGGCCATGGCCGCCACCGCCAGCGGCTTGGCCAAGCCCTTCCACAGCGAGACCAGCGGGCTGATCTTGGGATCGGCGGGCAGGCCGGCATACAACTCCGGCTTGTCACCGTGCTGTAGCACATACATCACATGGGTGCCACCCACGCCGGCCGGGTTGTAGACCGCAGCCTCCTTGAAGCCACGCTCATTCAGGTCGGCCACGCGCTCGGCACCGTAGTCCAGCATGTCTTCCTTGGCACCGAAGTGGATGGCGCCGGTGGGGCAGGCTTTGACGCAAGCCGGCTCCAGGCCCACGCCCACCCGGTCGGAGCACAGCGAGCATTTGTAGGCCTTGTTATCGGCCTTGGAAATGCGCGGCACATCGAAGGGGCAGCCGGTGACGCAGTTGCCGCAACCGACGCAGTGCTCGGAGATGAAGTCAACGATGCCGTTGGCGTACTTGATGATGGCGCCGGGGGCCGGGCAGCTTTTCAGGCAGCCCGGATCCTCGCAGTGCATGCAGCCGTCCTTGCGGATCAGCCATTCGAGTTTGTTCTCCTCGACTTGCACCTCGGAGTAACGCATCACCGTCCAGGACTGGGCCGTCAGATCGCGCGGGTTGTCGTAGGTGCCGTGGTTCTCACCCACCTCGTCACGCAACTCGTTCCACTGCATGCATGCCACCTGACAGGCTTTGCAGCCGATGCAGGAGGACACGTCGATCAGCTTGGCGACCTCAATGGTCTTGTGGCGCGCCTGCGGGCTGGGCGTGGTGGTGGCCGAGCGCTTGGCGATGTCTAAAGATTGAAGTGAAGACATGGTCAGGCTTTCTCGATGTTGACGGTGAAGCTCTTGAACTCGGGCGTCTGGGTATTCGCGTCGCCCACGAAAGGCGTCAACGTATTGACCAGATAACCGGGTTTAGCCACCCCGACAAAGCCCCAGTGATTGGGCAAGCCGACGGTATGCACCTTCTGCCCCGCGACGTCCAGCACCGGGATGCGCTTGGTCACCACCGCCACGGCCTTGATGAAGCCGCGGTTGCTGCTGACCTTGACCCAACCGCCGTTGGCAATGCCCTTTTCCTTGGCCAGTTCTTCGCTGATTTCAACGAATTGCTGGGGCTGGATGATGGCGTTGCTTTCGCAGTTCTTGGTCCAGTAGTGGAAGTGCTCGGTCAGACGATAGCTGGTTGCCACATACGGGAAGTCCTTGGGGTTGCCGAAGGCCTCCATATCGCCCTTGAAGACACGGGCGGCCGGGTTGGCCCGCGCCTTGTCATTCTTGGGGTGCATGGGGTTGTTGGGCAACGGCGACTCAAAGGGCTCGTAATGCTCGGGCAAGGGGCCATCCACCAGGCCTGTAGGTGCGAACAAACGCGCCACGCCTTCGGCCGTCATGATGAAGGGGCGCACGGCGTCCGCATCATTCGGGTTGGCGTCGGGGCGAATGTCGGGCACGTCGGAGCCGGCCCAGCGTTCACCGTTCCAGGCCACCAGCTTGCGCTTGGGGTTCCAAGGCTTGCCAGTGGAATCGCAAGAAGCGGCGTTGTAGAGCACGCGGCGGTTGGCCGGCCAGGCCCAGGCCCAATTGAGCGTTTGGCCGATGCCATACGGGTCGGCGTTATCGCGCCGCGCCATCTGGTTGCCGGCCTGCGTCCAGCTGCCGGCGTAGATCCAGCAGCCGCTCGCGGTTGAGCCGTCATCACGCAGCAAGCCAAAGCCAGACAGCAATTCACCCGCCTTGGCCAGGACCTTGGTCGGATCCTTGGGATCGGTGACGTCGGCCAGTGCCTTGCCATTGGCCTCCTTGGCCAATTCCTCGGGGCTGGGGCTATTGGGGATCAGGTAAGGCCAGCTCAGATTGAGGATGGGGTCCGGGAAGGCTCCACCGTCCTTCTGGTAGGCCGCCTTCAGGCGCGTGAACAGCTCGGCAATGATCTCCGGGTCGCCCTTGGCTTCGCCCGGAGGCTCGGCGCCCTTCCAGTGCCACTGCAACCAGCGGCCGGAGTTGGTGATCGAGCCATCTTCCTCGGCAAAACAAGTGCTGGGGAAGCGGAACACCGTGGTCTGGATCTCTTCGCTCTTGACGTCGTTGTGCTCGCCGTAGTTCTTCCAGAACTCGGCGGTCTCCGTCACCAGCGGGTCGATGATGACCAGGTACTTCAGCTTGGACAAGCCGGCAATGATCTTCTTCTTGTTGGGGAAGCTGCCCACCGGGTTGAAGCCCTGGCAGATATAGCCATTGAGCTTGCCCTGCCCCATCATCTCGAAGGCCTGCAGCACGTCGTAGGCCTTGTCCCACTTGGGCAGGTAGTGATACGCCCATTGGTTCTCGGCCGTGGCGGCCTTGCCCCACCAGGCTTTTTGCATGCTGACGAAGAACTTGGGGTAGTTCTGCCAGAAGCTCATTTGCCCGGGCCGCAGCGGCTTGGTGGCGCGCGGCTTGTAGTACGTCTCCAGGTCTTGCTCGCTCTCGCGCGGCAGACTCATATAGCCGGTCAGCGAGGTCGAGAGCAGACCCAAATCGGTCAAGCCCTGGATATTGGAGTGGCCGCGCAAGGCATTCATGCCGCCACCGGACAGGCCCATATTGCCCAGCAAGAGCTGCATGATGGCGCCGTTGCGGATCATCTGCGTGCCCTGGCTGTGCTGAGTCCAGCCCAAGGCGTACATGACGGTCATCACCTTGTTGGGCTTGGCCGTCTCGGCAATCATCTCGCAGCACTTGAGGAACTTGTCCTGCGGTGTGCCGGTGATGCTGCTGACCAGCTCGGGCGTGTAGCGGGCGTAATGCCGCTTCATCACATTGAGCACGCAGCGCGGATGCTCCAAGGTCTCATCGACCTTAGCGAACCCGTCGGCGCCCATTTCGTAGGCCCAGCTGGCGTTGTCGTACTTGCGCTTGACCGGGTCGTAGCCAGAGAACAGCCCATCCTCGAAGCCGAAGGCCTCGCCGACGATGAAGCTGGCATTGGTGTACTTGCGGACGTACTCCTGCTGAATCTTGTTGTTAGACAAGAGATAGTTGATGACGCCGCCCAGGAAGGCGATGTCGGAGCCCGCGCGAATCGGCGCGTAGTAGTCGCTCATTGCAGCGGAGCGCGTGAAGCGCGGATCCACCACCAAGAGCTTGGCCTTATTCTTGTGCTTGGCTTCGATCACCCACTTGAAACCGCAGGGGTGAGCCTCGGCGGCATTGCCGCCCATGATCAGCACCAAATCAGCGTTCTTGATGTCCACCCAATGGTTGGTCATCGCACCGCGCCCAAACGTCGGGGCCAGACTGGCCACCGTCGGAGCGTGTCAAACGCGCGCTTGGTTATCGAATACCAACATCCCCAGCGAACGCATCGCTTTGTGGGTGATATAGCCCGACTCATTCGAGGAGGCCGAGGCACACAACATGCCCGTGGTGAGCCAGCGGTTGACGGTCTGGCCGGCCGCGTTCTGCGCCACAAAGTTGGCGTCGCGGTCAGCCTTCATCATGGGCACCAGGCGATCCATCGCCTCATCCCAGCTGACGCGTTTCCATTCTTTGGAACCGGGCTCGCGGATCTCGGGCCACTTGAGGCGGTTCTTGCTGTGCACGAAGTCCAGCAAGCCTGCGCCCTTGGGGCAGAGCGTGCCGCGATTGACCGGATGATCCGGGTCGCCTTCGATGTGCATGATGTCGCTGACGACGTTCTTGGACTTGTCGCCCATGCTGTACATCAGGATGCCGCAACCCACCGAGCAATACGGACAGGTGCTACGGGTTTCGGTGGCGCGGCTGAGCTTGAAGTTACGCGCTTCGGCAATCGCCGCCGTGGGCGAAAAGCCCAGCGCCACCAAGCTGGAGCCAAGTAGCCCCGCCCCGCTCACCCGGAAGAAATGCCTCCGGTTCATATCCATGTTCGCGTCTCCTACGGACTGACACCCAAGTTTCACGAGCCCGATGCCTATGCTGGCCATGCAAGCTCGCACTCCCAAATCGCTGAAAAAATTCTTTGAAAATTATCCGCCTGTGCCAAAGGCCGCCGTGACAAACAAGCGACACGCTGCCCGTATTCCGACACAAGTCCCCCGCCTTGTCCATAGCGTCAAGCCCCAAGTTGGCGCACGCCGGCGACCCACCTAGGCCGCTTAATTGGAACCCGATCGAACAGCAAAAAATGACCGGCCCGGCAGGGAGCCGCGGATCATCCGCGCGCAAACTTACGTGACCATTTCAGCTTCGGGCACAAAGCGCTCGAAGCCGCTGTAAACAATGAAGTGTCGGCCTTTGGCGCGGCCGATCAGACACAGCCCCAACTGGCTGGCGAGGGCATGGCCCATCTGGGTGATGCCATTGCGCGAAACCACGATGGGCACGCCCATGCTGGCGGCCTTGATGACCATCTCGCTGGTCAGGCGCCCGGTGGTGTAGAGCACAGGCGCGCGCAGGGGCTCGCTGCGATTCATCCACAGCCAGCCGGCCAGGGTGTCGATGGCGTTGTGCCGGCCCACATCCTCTACGGCGTGCAGCAATTGCCCCTGCTCAAACAGGCCGCAGCCGTGCACCGAGCCAGCTTTTTTGTAGACGCTGTCCAGCGCCCGCATCTCCGCCAACAGCGCGGACAAATCGGTTTGCGATAAGCGCGCCTGTCGCACATCCGGCAACACCAGATCCGCCAGGCCAGCCTGCATATCGCCAAACATGGTGCCTTGGCCGCAACCGGTGGTAACTGTGCGCGTGGCCAGATGCGCGGCGCTCTTAGCCTGCCACTGCGCAGCTCCTGCACGGGTGTAGACGGCGGCCGCGCCGACCTCCCAATCCACCGTGACGGACAGAACCTCGGCGGCCGATTGGATCAGGCCCTGGTTACGCAAATAGCCCAGCACCAAAAGCTCGGGCGCCTCGCCCAGAGTCATCAGGGTGAGCAACTCCTGTTTGTTCACAAACAAGGTCAGCGGTCGCTCGGCCGGGATGTGCAGGCGGCGCTGCGCGCCTGACTCATCCAGCACCGTAATCTCATGCGTCAGCGCGGCGCGCGCTTGGCTGAGCCTTGGCAGAGAAGACTCAATCGGGGGCGCGGCGCTGTGCGTGCAATGTGGGCTGACCATGGCGCTATTGTGGCCGCCAAGGAAGGACAAACGGGCAAGCAAGACCGGCTCAAGCCAGGCCCGCAAGCATTCCGCCATTCGCACAATCATCGCTTGACCGCGCCGCCCAGAGCGGGCGGGCCGCGGTCAATCTAGCGATCAGCTGTTCTTGGAGATGGAGATGGTCGGGAACTTGGCCGAATAGTCTTTGGCCTGGCCGGCGATCTTGACCGCCACCTTGCGTGCCAGCGTCTTGTACAGACCGGCGATTTCGCTTTGCGGCTCGGCCACCACGGTCGGCGCGCCGGCATCAGCCTGGGCGCGGATGGACATGGCCAGCGGCAAGCCGCCCAGATAGTCCAGCTTGTACTGCTCGGCCATCTTGCGGCCGCCGTCGGCGCCGAAGATGTGTTCGGCATGACCGCAGTTGCTGCAGACATGCACCGCCATGTTTTCCACAATGCCGAGGATGGGCACGCCCACCTTCTCAAACATCTTCAAACCCTTCTTGGCGTCGATCAGGGCGATGTCTTGCGGCGTGGTCACGATCACCGCACCGGTGACCGGCACGCGCTGCGACAAGGTCAGCTGGATATCGCCGGTGCCCGGGGGCATATCAACGACCAGATAGTCCAGATCCTGCCAGCGCGTCTGGCGCAAGAGCTGCTCCAGCGCCTGGGTGGCCATGGGGCCGCGCCAGATCATGGCCTGGTCTTGCTCGACCAGGAAACCGATGGACATGACCTGCAGGCCATGCGCCATCAGCGGCTCCATGGTCTGGCCGTCTTGGCTTTCGGGCTTGCCGGCAACACCCAGCATCAGCGGCAGGCTGGGGCCGTAGATGTCGGCATCCAGAATGCCCACTCGCGCGCCTTCTGCAGCCAGGGCCAGGGCCAGATTGGCCGCCGTGGTGCTCTTGCCCACGCCGCCCTTGCCCGAGGCCACGGCGATGATGTTCTTCACGCCGGGCAGCAATTGCACGCCGCGCTGCACCGCGTGCGCAGTGATCTTGCTGTGCAGATGCACGCTGACATTGGCCACGCCCTCGACCTGGCGCGCAGCGGCCACCAACTGGCGGCGCAACTCAGCGATCTGGCTGGCCGCCGGATAGCCCAGCTCGACTTCGAAGGACACATCGCCCGCAGCGATGCTCAGGTTCTTGAGCTGCTTGGTGCTGACAAAGTCTTGCGCGGTATTGGGGTCGACGACGGTCTGCAGGGCCTGCAGCAAGGCGGCTTCTTGAATGTTAGGCATGGCGCGAGAAGGGAATTTGTTGGTGCCTTCGGCAGAGCCCGGGCTCCGCTGAGGGGCGAATGGCGCGAAGTCTAGCCCAGACCCGCCATGCCCCTGCGGGCCCAAGGCCTATCGCTGCAGCGCGCGCACCAAGCACTGCATGCATGCACGGTTCAGCGCGGGCAGGCCTCAGGGCGCTGGGCGGGCAACACGGCCCACATCACATCCAACTGCGGGCCGCGGTCGGCCAAACGGGTCCAGTGCAGCTTGACGCGGCCGCTTGCTTCGGCGCGGTCCAGCAACTCCCGCATGGCAGCCGGCATGGGCTCGGCCAGATCACGCCCATCCACCACGATCAGGGCGCCGCAGTCTTCCAACATATGGGGCTTGATCCAGGGCGACTTTTGCCTATCCGCCTCGATGAACACCAAGGGTTGGTATTTGGAACGCACCGACACATTGCCGGCCAGCCAGGTCTCACCCACCACCACGCGCAGCGGCGTCGTGGCTTGGGCCTCCCAAACACGATCCAGCTGACGCGCTAGCTTGGCGGCTGGAAAGTTGGAACGCGCGCCGCGGCCGGTCAAATCCGCCAACCAGCCGCTGCCCAGCGCCATGCCTAGGGCCAGCAAAACCTCCAGCACGATGCCGGCCAACAACACGCTGCGCACAAATTGCGGGCTTGCCGAAGGCGGCTTGAGCGGCAGGCAGGCCAGGGCCAAAATGCCGGCCATCACGAAATAGGTCGCGGCCCAGGCCGAACCCAGGCGCACACCCAACACGCCCAGCACCGTGGTCAAGAGCATCGGGCCCAGGCCCATGAACAGCACAAAGCGCCACTCGGAGCTGGCTGACAGCTTTTCGCTGGCCGGACCAAGCACCGGGTGAGCGGCCTCATCCACTGCCTGGCCCACTTTTTTATTGGCGCGGCGCAGCAAGGCCAGCATCAAGCCCAGGCCCAGGAAAATCGGCAGCACACGGCCAAACTGGATCACCCAGAACTTGGCCAAACGGCCCCAGTGATTGATTTGATCGGGGTCGTTCTGGCCCTGCATGGCGCGGCCGGCATAGTTCAGGCCGGGCGAGCCCTCCTGCGTCAACCAACTGATATGCGGAGACACCAGCAGGACGCAGACCAGCAGCGCCAGCGCCACCCCGCCCCAAGCGCGCCAGCTGCGCATACGTGCATCCTGCAACAGCCACAGGCCGATCACCGCCAACCAGATCAGCGCGCTGTACTTCGACAGCAGACACAGCGCCGCAGCTGCGCCCACCAGCGCCCAGCGCCAGACCTGCCCCGCCGACCCTTCGCCGCGCACCGCCCGCAAAGTCATCCACAGCAGCAGGCCAACAGGCATCAGCTGCAAGGTGTTGTGGTTGGCCATGATGCCGTGCACGCCGTGATAAATCGCCAGGCTGCTGAGCACTACCGAGGCGAAGGCGCGCGCCGGGGTCGTCACCATCAGGGCAATGCGCCAGATGAAGAACTGCATCAAGACCACGCTCAGCTGAGCCGCGAAGAAGGTGACCCACATCTTGCGGCCCAACAACTCGGTCCACCCGTGCACCCACCAGGTCGGGAACGGTGGGTGCTTGTAATAGCCCCACTCCAGCGACTGCTGCCAGACCAGCTGTTCGATATTGTCCCAAGGCGGCGCGCGATGGCTCAAGGTGGCTAGCACCGTCCACAGCAGCAGGTGGAAGACCAAGAACGCATAGGTCAGGCCGGCCATATGGCGGGCATTGGCGCAATCCAGGCGCCAAGCCCCGAGCGTCAAACTTTGCTGCGGCGGCTTGAGCGCGCCGGCAGACCAATGAGGCCCACCCTGCGCCTCATTCGACCCATTCGGTCGCCCGGTCGCCAGCCCTTCATTCCAAGTCATGGAAGTCCTTCTGCGGGCAGAGCTGTTTGCGCATCTGCACCTGTGGCACACAAACAAAACGCTCACCAAAGTGAGCGTTGTTGATGACTCGACAGGTCAGCCGAAGCCGCCCATCTTTACAAGGCAGCAATGATACGTTTACGAGCAATTACAAACCACCACTCGATTAGAGGTAGCGGTTTATGCCCCCAATGGGTCAGTCAGGCGGTCTGTTTGAAGGCCATCACGGCCTGATTGCGCAGGGTGCGCAGCAGCGAAAGCTCTTTTTCGCCCAGGTCCAGCCCCCCGGCTTTCGCCTTGTCGGCGTAAATCAACGCAAAGGTCTTGCCACGCAAGGCCAAAGGCAGCAACAAAAAGCTATTGGCAGCCACCGGGCCGCAATACCAGGGAGGCAGGCGATCGGCGATCTTGCTCGCTTTGGCATCAGCGATCAGCGTATCGACGCCGCGCTGGCACACCGCCTCGAACAAATCGGCCTGCTTGCCGGGGCTGGGTTGGAGCGCGATCTTGAAACAAGTCACCACGCTCTCCACATCCTGGCCGAGGCCAAAACGCCCGGTCAGCTGGTCCAGCTTAGGGTCGCGCAGGCAAAACACCACGCGCCGAAAGCCCAAGGCGCGGTAGATGGATTCCAGAATCATGCGCAGCACTTCATTGAGCTTGAAGTTCTCCACCATGGCATTGCTGACATCCTGAATGCCAGCGGCCAGGGTTTCGACCGCGCGCTCGCGAATCTGCTGTTGATGGCTCAAGTGCTCCGTGGACTCCAGCACCTGGGTGGCCTGCAACTGCAGGGCCGAGAGCGAATCATCCGGCGTTGGCGTCAGGGGTGCTAGCAGGCGCAGCGCGGGCGAGTTCTGCGGCAGCGCCAGATCCATGACCGCCGTCATTTGCGCCAGGCGCAGGCGCGCCTGATCTGCGGCTTTGCCAAAGGCCTCGGCCGACACCCCCAGGCAGCGGGCGTAGCGCTGCGCCATGGCATTCACCCGGGAGTGAGCTTGAGCCGGCTCGGTGCGCAAAATCACATCCGCCACATCATTGGCGGCATGGGCCAGCCAGCGCTGGCGCTCATCGGGGTTGCTGATCTGGCGCAGCGGCGGTTCGCCTTCGGGGCGCCGCATGCTGAGCTGCAGGCTCTCCGGCAAGCCCCATTGCCGGGCCACGCCAATGCCCAGCTGGTCATAGCTCATGCCCAAAATGCGGGCCGAGGCAATCCATTCCGGCACCGGCGCGGGCGCATCCTTGACAAGCAGCGGGCCGCGCTCGGGTCGGGTGATGCGGCGGATCTGGCGCGCTTCCTCGGGGAAATAGAACTCGGTCAGCGAGCGGCCGAGGTTGTGAAACATCGCGCAAAGAAAGGCTTCTTCGCTATCGCGCTCACCCGCGGACAACTCCCGCGCCAGCGAAGCAGCCATCAGCGAGCGCAGAAACTCCTCGCGCAGCTGCTGGGCATGGGCTTTGTTTTCCATGCGCTCCAGCAAAATCAGCGACAACGCCAGATTGCGTATGCCAGCAAAGCCGACCAAGGCCACCGCACGCGAGATGGTGGTGATGCCGCCCGCACCGGCCTGGCTGTATTGCACCGTGTTGACCAGGCGCAGCAACTTTTGCGTCAGCGCCACGTCTTTCAAAATCTCGTTAGACAGGCTGCTGAGGCTTTCCTTTTCTGAGAGCGTCAGGCGCTGAATCCGGCTGACCGCATTGGACATGGCCGGGAAATCGCCTTGGTGCCGCATGCGCCGCAGCAAAAACTCCAGGGCCGCGCCCTCGCCTGAGGCCTCACCCGCGGCGGGCGCGTCTTCGGTGGGATTGAGCCACTCCGCCAGGGCGTCGTGCATCAGATGCGCGTCCAGCCAGCGCTGCTCCGGGTCGCGGGCGAGGCCACGCTGGATGATGGCGCGCAGCGCGTCGTCCACGTCCGCACCGAGGTCGCCGGGCACGATGAACTGTTCGCCCTGCACCCGTTGCACCGCGCGCCAGGGGTCGGGGTCGTAATTGAGGCGCCGGCCGCTGAGCATTTCCACCAGCAATATCGAGGCAGCAAACACATCCATCTGCGGGCTGGGCGCCATGCCGGCGGCCGCCTCGGGCGACAAATAGCCGGGCGTACCCACCACGCGCTCGCTGCGCAAAGCTGGCGATACCGTTCCACCGCCGCTGCTCACGGCCACACGGCCGGCGATGCCGAAGTCCATCACCCGGGCGCGCCCCTTGGCATCGATCAGGATATTGCTGGGCTTCAGATCGCGGTGCACCACGCCCGCCTGATGGGCGGCATGCAAGCCGTCCAGTACATCCATGCACAGCTCCACCGCCGCGCGGGCGTCCAGCTTGCCTTGGCGCCGCATCAGGTCCACCAAAGTGCCGCCGGGCACATACTCGAACACCATATAGGACTGTCCGCCCTGGGTGTCGGCCTCAAAAATCGGCACGATGAAGGGGTGGGTCAGGCGGCTGACGGCGCGCGCTTCGTGCAGCCATTCATCCACGCTGCCGGGGTCGGTGCCGGGACGCAGCACTTTGAGTGCGACCTCGCGGTCCAGGCGCGGATCATGCGCCAGCCAGACGGTGGCTTGCGCGCCCTCACCCAGCTTCTTGAGCAGGCGAAAGCGCCCCAGCTGAGGCAGCTGTTCTACCCCAGCCGTGCCCGAGGGACGGGGCGAAACCGGCGACTGCTCGGCGCTCATCGTGAGCCTCCTGAACCGCTGTTGCCGGTATTGCCGCTGTTGCCGTTGCCACCACCGCTGCCCGGATTGGGCGGCGCCATCGCCGCCAAACGGGAACGCAGCGCCGAAGCCTTGGGCGCTGCAATCGCCCCCGGCTGCAAGGGATCCACAGACTCTTGGGGCTTGCCACGCGCGGCCTCAGCGCGATCTTGAGGGAAGTCCTCGGCAGCCTTGGGTGCCTCGGGATTGAGGGCGTTGTAAACATCCCGCAGGCCCAGGCCCAGCGGCCGGGCGTAACGCCGCGTCGCGATCTCGATGCCGGCCTGGCGTTTGCTCTCGGGCAGATTCAATGCGTCTTCCAATTCATTGGCGAAGCTGCAGGTCAGGCGCAGCAGGTCGGCATCACCTTCGCTGTGGCGCACGGGAGCGTCGGGCGACTGGCGCCGAATCATGTGCAGCAACTCATCGCCCAAGCTCCAATGCCGGGCCACGGCGGCGCCCAGGCTGTCCAGGTCACAACCCAGCACGGCAAAGGCAGCCGCCTGCTCACTCAAGCTGGCCGGATGCGGAAATTCCGCCGTGGGCTCAGGCGGCAACATCAGTTGGCGGATCTGCTGGGCGTCGTCGGGGAAGTGGTACTGCAAGAGCAAACGACCCAGGTTTTGCATCACCGTGATCAGGTAGACCACCTCGCCGTCGTATCCCGCCGGCCGCAGCGCCTGGGCGATTTGCCCGGCATGCTGGACGCGCTTCATCAAGCTCTTGAGCATCTCGGCCTGCACCGGGCTCAGCGGCCCCGGCCAGGGCTTGAGCGCACGCGCCGCCTGCTGCACGCCTTCGAGCCCAATCATGGCAATGGCGCGCTGCATATTCAGCACCGCGCCGCCGCCCGCCGAGCCGTTTTGCTTCAAGGAATTGTTGACCCGGCGCAGCAGCTCCAAGCTCAGCGCCATATCCTGCAAAACCAGGCCGGACAAGGCGCTGGCATGCTGGCGCTCCATCGCCGAGGACTGGCCCACCCGCTGCAAGGCGGTGCTGGTGCTGGGCAAGTGGCCGATGCGCTGCAACTTGTCCATCAGAAGAGCAATCGGCCCGCCCTGATCCTGGCCGGCGGCGGTGCGCCAGCCATCGAGCGCGCGCAAAAAGCTGCGCGCCATGTGATAACGCTGGCGAGCCTGGCGGTCGGTGGCCCGATTGCAAATGGCGCGCAGCGGGTCGGGGATGGGGTTGGGCGTCTCCCAACCCATGCGCACCAACTCGCGGCCCAGGGGCTGCATCTCTTGCACAGCGGCTTGCAAATCGGCGCGGTCCAAGGCGGGGCGGCCGCTGAGGATGCGGTGCAGGATCAGGCCCACGCAGAGCACATCCTCCTCGGCCGATTCGCGCACCGCACGGCGCGTCACAGTATTGAAGTCGGCCGACGCCGGGAACACCTCTTGCGCCACCTCCAGGCCCAACACGCGCACCTGGTTGGTGGAGCTGATGATCAAGCTGGCGCATTGAATATCGCGATGCGCGTGCCCCGCCTCATGGGCAAAAGCCAGGCCCTCCAGAAACTGGCAGACCCAGTCGGCTGCTTCCAGCGGCACCGGCACCGCTTGGCGGGCCAGGCGCTCGTCCAGCGTTTCACCCAAGGCCCGGTCGTAAGCAATATAGGGCCATTGCTCCACCTGCCCCACCTCGATCACATGAGCCAGATTGGGGTGCTGCACCCGCGAGACGCCATTGGCCATCTTCAACCAGTGGCTCATGGCCTCGGGCGAGTTGGGCGCGGTGCGCGGCAGGCAAAGAATCAACTCCTGGCCCAGGCGGGCATCAAACACCAGCCACAACATGCTGCGCGCGCTCTTGCTGAGCAAGGCGCGCAACTCGAACCGGCCAAAGCGGCGCATCGGCGTCGCGCTGGGCGATGGGGCAGGCGCAGTTGGCGCCGCTGACGGCGCTTTCGGCGCGGCGCCCGAATCAGGGGTAGTGCTCGCAGTGGAGTCAGGAGCGGACATGGATGGCAGGCAGACCAATGCGGACGATTGGTATCTTGTTAGTTTGCGCCTATTGGACACAAAAACTTACAGGTTTGAACCAGCAACTTGAGGCAGTTTCGCCACGCTATTTTTGGACGGAGCTGCACGGCAGCCCCACTTTGCGATGCCGAGCGGCATTCACGCAAGCCCGCGACCCAAGTCGCACAGGGTCGGCGATGCCGCTGAATTGATTCGTTACTGCTTTTACTGCCTTGGCTGGCGCTTCTACTCAGCCGGCTGGTACCACCAGCGACGGGCGGCGTGAGCAAGAAGCTGGAAAGTGTCATTCACTTGACTCATTGCCAAGCGACGCACCGTGGTTTTCACCCCAAACCAATCAAGGCCCTCGGCCGGGTCAGTTGTCGGTCAGTCTGAGACCAGAAACTGTGCATGTATCTAAGCGCCGGCCATGCAGTTGCCGTGCGCTGAGCGCATTCACAAACTAGGAGTACAAAAAATGACGGACAGCGTCGTGGCCCGAATTCGGGCCAATCCAAAGTACCAGGAACTCAAAACCAAACGCGACGGTTTTGGCCGCCTGCTGACGGTGCTGATGCTGGTGGTCTATTTCGGCTACATCTCGCTGATTGCCTTCAACAAGGAATTCCTTTCGCAAAAGATCGGTGCCGGCGTGACCACGGTGGGTGTGCCGATCGCCTTCGGGGTGATCGTTTTCACCATCGTGATCACGGCCCTGTATGTGCGCCGCGCCAACGGTGAGTTCGACCGCCTGACGCGTGAAATTCTGGAAGAGGAAGTGAAATGAATCAGCTCGGCAAAACTCTCGTCCTGAGCGCCTTGGTCGGCTTCGCATCCGCGGCATTCGCCGCCGGCGCCGATATGGGCCAGGTGGCCAAGCAAGCCACCAACTGGACGGCCATCTCCATGTTCGCCGTCTTCGTGGTGGGCACTTTGTGGATCACCAAATGGGCTGCCGCCAAGACCCGTTCAGCGGCCGATTTCTACACCGGCGGCGGCGGCATCACCGGCTTCCAGAACGGCTTGGCGATTGCGGGCGACTATATGTCCGCCGCCTCTTTCCTGGGCATCTCGGCCGCCGTCATGGCCAGTGGCTACGACGGTCTGATCTACTCGATCGGCTTCCTGGTCGGCTGGCCCATCATCACCTTCTTGATGGCGGAGCGCCTGCGTAATCTCGGCAAATTCACTTTTGCCGACGTGGCCGGCTACCGCTTCCAGCAAACCCCGATCCGCGCCTTCGCGGCCTCGGGCACGCTGGTCGTCGTGGCCTTCTACCTGATCGCGCAAATGGTCGGTGCCGGCCAGTTGATCAAGCTGCTGTTCGGCTTGGAGTATTGGATGGCGGTGGTCATCGTCGGCGCGCTGATGATGATTTACGTGCTCTTTGGCGGCATGACAGCCACCACCTGGGTGCAGATCATCAAGGCCTGCTTGCTGCTGTGCGGGGTGACCTTTATGGCGGTGATGGTGATGTCGAAATTCGGCTTCAGCCTGGAAGCCTTGTTTGCCAAGGGCGTGGAGGTGAAGACCGCCGTGGCCGCCAACTCGGGCAAAACAGCCGAGGAAGCCGCCCAGATCGGCGCCTCCATCATGAACCCCGGCGGCTTTGTGAAGGACCCGATCTCGGCCATCAGCTTCGGTATGGCGCTGATGTTCGGCACTGCGGGCTTGCCGCACATCCTGATGCGCTTCTTCACCGTGCCTGACGCCAAGCAGGCGCGCAAGTCGGTGTTCTGGGCTACCACCTGGATTGGCTACTTCTATGTGCTGATCTTCATCATCGGCTTCGGCGCCATCACCCTGGTGCTGACCGACCCCGAGTACGCCAATGTGGCCAAGGGCGTGATCCTGGGCGGCGCGGGCACGGCCAATATGGCGGCCGTGCTGGTGGCCAAGGCGGTGGGCGGCAATGTGTTCTACGGCTTCATCTCGGCCGTGGCCTTCGCCACCATCCTGGCTGTGGTCGCGGGCTTGACCTTGTCGGGCGCCTCAGCCGTCTCGCATGACCTTTACGCCACCGTGTTCAAGAAGGGCAAGGCCGATAGCGCCAAAGAGCTGCGCGTCTCGCGCATCACCACCCTGTGCCTGGGCGTGATTGCCGTGGCGCTGGGCATCGCCTTCGAGAAGCAGAACATCGCCTTCATGGTGTCGCTGGCTTTCGCGATTGCCGCTTCGGCCAACTTCCCCGTGCTGTTCATGAGCGTGCTGTGGAAGGACTGCACCACCAGGGGCGCCGTGGTCGGCGGCTTTGTGGGTCTGGTGACGTCGGTGGGCCTGACCATCGTCTCGCCCTCGGTGTGGGAAGCCACGCTGGGCAATCCCAAGGGCTCGGCCTGGTTCCCCTACTCCTCGCCCGCGCTGTTCTCCATGACCATCGCCTTCGTGACGATCTGGCTGGTGAGCTTGCTGGATCGCAGCCCGCAAGCCGCCAAGGAGCGTGCGGACTTCGATGCCCAGCAAGTTCGCTCGGAAACTGGCCTGGGTTCGGCGGGCGCTTCGGGCCACTGATCTCAAGCTTTTCGCCAAAACAAAACCGGGCCTTGGCCCGGTTTTTTTGTGCCCGCTCGGCACTCAGCGCTAACCGCGAGCCGCCTGACAGAGCTACTTCTCGGCCAGCAAATTGCGCAGCTTCACAAAAGCCAGCGCCGCCATGATGGCGTCGTTGAGTGCGTTGTGAGCCTTGCGCTCGGGCAGGCCCAGGTCCTGCATCAAGGTGGCCAGGCGCAGATCGATGCTGGCGCCATGCTGGTAGGGCGGCAGGTGCCGCTGCTTCCAGTCGTAATACATCGACGAGATTTCCAGCTTGGGCTGCGGCAACCCCAGGCCCAAGAGCGGAAAGATGGCGCGATTGATCAGCGCCACGTCGAACTCCAGGTAGTAGCCCACCAAGGGCCGGGGGCCGATGAAGTGCAGCAACTGGCGCATCGCCGTGTCAATGTCCACCCCACCCGCCACGTCTTGCGCCAGCAGGCCATGAACCTTGACGGCCTCCGCCGAGATGGCTTTCTTCTCGGGCCGCACCAGCAGATCCAGGCGCTGACTGCTCAGCACCCGATTGCCCTTGATGCGCACCGCGCCAATGGCGATGATCTCGTCGCGCTGCGGATCCAGGCCGGTGGTCTCGCAGTCCAGTGACACCCACTCGTCCACCGGCGGCGCCTCGAACATGGGCGCGAAGGCCGGCTCACCCAGGTGGTAAAGCAACCAGCGGCGTTTGATTTGTTGCCAGAACATCTACTGCCCGCCTGAGGAGGCATACGTCGGACTCGCGCTACGCTGCCCGATTGGCAGCTTGGCGTAACGCGCCACCGCGTCAACCCAGCTGCCCATCACAACATATCCAATCGGAAACGCAGATGCAGCAAAGCACGCAGGCGCTTGACCACGCCCAGGGTGTCTTTGAGCAGGTGGCGATCCTGGCTGGAAAGCTGATCCAGCGCGATGCCGCCACCCTGCTGGCCCTGCTCCAGCGCGGCTAGGCCGGTCTTGAGTTTGAGGCCCATGAAGAAGTGCAAGCTGTCGATCAGATCGGTGGCCAGATCGGCCGGCAAATGGTCTTGCGCCGCCAGCGCCTCGATGCGTGCCACGGTGCTGGTGGCGGCAACCCGGTGGGCCAGCGCCAGGCTGCGCACGCCATGCACCAGCGGGAAAGTGCCGGCGCGCTTCAGGTCCAGTTGCTGGCCGTGGCTGTCGCCTAGATGCAGCAGCTTGTTCCACCAACCCTGGCCTTGCTCGAAAGCGTTGATGACGGCACAAAAGCGCGCCAGCAGCGCGTCGTTGTCCAGCACTTGTTTGAACGCCTCGGCCCGCAGCGCCTCCAGCAGCATGGCGTCGCCGGCCACCGCATGGGCGTCGATGAAGATGGCCAGGGCCATCAAGCTGTCGGCCGTGGGCATCAGCAGCCAGCGCCGCACGGTCTGCGCGAATTCGGTGGCACTGTGGCGCCATTCGGGGCGGCTGAGCATGATGCCGCCAGGGCACTCGGGGTAGCCAAAATCGGCCAGGGCTTGTGAGAAGCGCGTGCAGATCTCGGCCAGGTCGGCCGGCGGCGTATAGCCATCGCGCAGCACCAGGCCATTGTCCTGATCGGTCTTGAGCAATTGCTCACCACGGCCCTCGCTGCCCATCACGAACAAGCAACTATTGGCCTGCAAATCTGCAGGCGCAATCAGCTGCCAGGCCCGCTCAAACAGCTGGGCATTGAGCTCTTGCACCAGGCGCGCAATCAAATTGATCTTGGTGCCGCCGCGGTACAGCAAGGCGATCAAGGCATTGATCTGCGCGGCCGCCAGGCGCAGCGCCTCCAGGCCTTGCGCCTCCTGAATCTGGCGGGTGATGAGGTAGGAGTGATTGGTCAAAAAACTCAGCAAATCGAGCTGATCCAGGGTGCCGAGGATGCGCGCATCCGGCGCATCGGCTTGCCGCACCACCACCCGACGCACCTTGTGGCGGATCATGGTGATCAGGGCGTCGAAAAGATAGTCGGTCTCAGCCACCCAGACCAGATTGAAGCTGGCCAACTCGCCCACGGCCAGGCGATCCAGCGGCCGGCCATCCAGAATGGCGCGCTGCAAATCATTGCTGCTGAAGAGGCCGATGCGGGGCGGCTCTGCTTGTGCATCCAGCACCAGCACATGGTCGCAGCGCTGCTCGGCAAAGCAGCGCGCCACGCTGACGATGTCGGTGTCCGCCGCCAGCTGATGCACGGCCCGAACGCCCGCCTGCGCCACCCGCGCAAGCCCCAAGGACTGCATCTCATGCTGGCTGCCACGCGCGGCCAGGGCGCTAATCTTTTTCGACAGATCGGCGAAGAGCATGGCGCTGAAGGTGGCATTGCTGGAGATCAGCTCATTGACCGCGCCGCGCGCCAGCTGATAGGCCAGCACCTCCTGCGCCGCCACGAAGCGGCCGCTGACCTTGCCGGCCACCAGGGCACGGCCATCAAAAGTATCCTCAGGCCCGAAGGTGGCGACATGCTCCTCGCCCCCGCCCCCGCCCTCAAACTGCTGCACAAAGCCTTTGATGATGATGAACAGGTGCTCAGGCGCCACGCCCGGCGCCAACAGCACATCGCCGGGGCGGAAGTAGGCGATGTCCAGCTGATCGCGCACCAGCTGGCGCTCTGCCAGGCTCAGGCAGTCAAAGGGCGAGGTGTTGAAATTGAAGGCGTTGGGCACGGTGCTAGAAGCTCAGGCTAAGCCAGCATTGTGGGCATGGCTGGCTGACATGAGCCTGAGCGAGCACCTCAGCCCTGCCCCGCGCACAAGACTCAAGTCGTCAAACTGCCCCACACCTTTTCCAGCCGCTTCACGCTAACCGGCTGCGGCGTGCGCAACTCTTGCGCAAACAGGCTCACGCGCAACTCCTCCAGCTGCCAGCGGAAGTCCACCAAGCGCCCATCCTGCGTGCCCTTGAGCTCGATGACGCGGCGCAGATAGCGCTGCTCCAGCGGGCGCAGCTCGGCCAGCAGCTTGGCATCGCGCGCGGGGTCGGCGCGCAGCTTGTCCAGCCGCGCGGTGATGGCCTTCAAGTAGCGCGGCAGATGCTGCAGCTGAGCCCAGGGCGTGGCGGTGACGACGTTCTTGGGCACCAGGCGTTGCAGCTGGGCGGTGATGTCATCGCCCACCTCCTTGGCCGCACGGGCGTCCTTGAGCTTGCGGCTGGCGGCGGCAAACTCGATCAGCACCACGCCGGTCTGGCGCGCCACTTCCTGCGCGATCAGGTTCAGGCGTGCGCGGCCTTCTTCGATCCGCGCCTTGAACTGGAACTCATCTTGCGGCAAGGGCTCGGCCAGGAAGGCCCGCTCCAGCGCCACGCCGATGATCTGCTCGCGCAGCTCTTCGGCCGTGCCCAGGTTCATATAGAGCACCGACATCTTTTGCAGATCCGGGATGTTTTTCTCCAGGAACTTGAGCGGTTCCTTGAGCTGCAAAGCGACCAAGCGGCGCAGGCCCAGGCGGTGCTTGGCGGCCGCCACCTCGGGCTCGTCAAACACCTCAATCTCCACATGCGTGCCGCGATCCAGCAGCGCCGGGAAGCCAATCAGCGTCTGCGCGCCACGGCGCACTTCCATCAGCTCGGGCAGCTCGCCAAAGGTCCAGGCGGTGTAGGTCTTGCTGGCCGTGGCTGTTGCCGCAGCCGAAGCTTTGGGCGGCGTCGCCACTTCGGCGCGAATGCCGCCTTTGGCCACCGGTGGCAATGGAGCGGCGGGCGCCGCAGACGCAGCCGTGGCCGGCATCTTCAAAGCCGCCAGCGCCTGGAAGGCCGAACGTGCCTGCCCGCCCAACTCGGACTTGAGCGCCGCCAAATGCCGGCCCTGCCCCAGCTGGCGGCCATGTTCGTCCACCACGCGGAAGTTCATGAACAAATGCGGCTGCAATTGCTCCAGCTTGAAGTCATTGCGCTGCACAGCAATTTGGCTGCGCTCTTTCACCGCTTTCAGCAGCACATCGACCAGCGGCCCCTGCGCGAATGGGTGCGTGGCAACGAACTCCTTGATGAAGTCCGGCAAGGGCACCAAGCGCGAACGCGGGCGTTGATGCAAGCTCTTGAGCAAGGCCATTACCTTGGCCTCCAGCATGCCGGGCACCAGCCACTCGGAGCGCTCTTCGCTGACCTGGTTCAAAGCGTAAATGGGCACGGTGACGGTGACGCCGTCACGCGCATCGCCCGGCTGATGCAGATAGTCGGCCGCGCAGTCCACGCCACCCAAGCGAATCATCTTGGGGAAGGCGCTGGTGGTGACGCCGGCGGCCTCGTGGCGCATCAACTCCTCGCGGCTCAGATGCAGCAGCTTGGGTTCTAACTTCGAAGCATGGCGGTACCAGCGCTCCAGCGTGGCGCCGGAACACACATCGGCGGGCAGCTGGCTGTCGTAGTAGGCGTAGATCAGCTCATCGTCGATCAACACGTCTTGGCGGCGCGATTTGTGTTCCAGCTCCTCGACCTTGGCGATTTGCTTGGCGTTGTGCGCCAGGAAGGGCAAGCGGCTCTCCCACTCGCCGTTCACCAGCGCTTCGCGGATGAAGATCTCGCGCGCCGCCTTGGCATCGACATTGCCGAAATTGACCCGGCGGTTGCTGTAGATGACGATGCCATAGAGCGTGGCCCGCTCCAGTGCGATCACCTCGGCCGCCTTCTTCTCCCAATGCGGTTCCAGCAGCTGAGTTTTGATCAGGTGGCCGGCAATGCCCGGCAACCATTGCGGTTCGATATTGGCAATGCCGCGGCCAAACAAGCGCGTGGTGTCCACCAGCTCGGCGGCCACGATCCAGCGCCCCGGTTTCTTGCTCAGGTGTGCGCCGGGGTGGCGCCAGAACTTGATGCCGCGCGCGCCCAGGTACCACTCGTCCTCGTCGCTCTTGCAACCCAAATTGCCCAGCAAGCCGGCCAACATGCTCAGGTGCAATTGCTCGTACGTGGCCGGGCTGCCGTTCAGGCGCCAGCCATGTTCGGCCACCACGGTGTGGAGTTGCGAGTAGATGTCTTTCCACTCGCGCACGCGGCGCGGGCTGACGAAGTTTTCGCGCAGCAGGGCTTCATACCGTCGATTTGAAAGCTTATGTTCGCCGTGCCCGCCCTTGGCCTCCTCGATCCACTTCCACAGCTTCAAATAGCCCATGAACTCCGACTTCTCGTCGTCGAACTTCTTGTGCTTTTCGTCGGCGGCTTGTTGCTGCTCCATCGGCCGGTCGCGCACGTCTTGGCCGCTGAGGGCGCTGGCGATGATCAGCACCTCATTCAATGCCTCGCGCGAACGCGCTTCCAAAATCATCCGGCCCACCCGCGGGTCCAGCGGCAGTTTGGACAATTCCTTGCCCATGGACGTCAAGTCATTGGCCTCATCCACCGCGCCCAACTCATTGAGCAGTTGATAGCCGTCGGCAATCGCCTTGCGGGGTGGCGGCTCGATGAAGGGAAAATCATCCACCTGCCCCAGGCCCAGCGACTTCATGCGCAAAATCACCCCGGCCAGGGATGAGCGCAGGATTTCGGGGTCGGTGAAGCGCGGCCGGGCGAGGTAGTCTTTTTCCTCGTACAGCCGGATGCAGATGCCGTTACTCACCCGCCCGCAACGGCCGGCGCGCTGGTTGGCCGAGCTCTGGCTGACCGGCTCGATCTGCAACTGCTCAACCTTGTTGCGATAGCTGTAGCGCTTGACACGGGCCAGGCCGGGGTCGATCACATAGCGGATGCCGGGCACGGTCAGCGAGGTTTCGGCCACATTGGTGGCCAAGACGATGCGGCGCTGGCCATGCGGCTCAAACACGCGGTCTTGTTCTTGCTGCGACAGGCGCGCGAACAGCGGCAAGACCTCCACGCCAGGCGGATGATGCTTGCGCAAGGCCTCAGCGGCTTCGCGAATCTCACGCTCGCCGGGCAGGAAGACCAGCACATCACCGCCGCCCTCGCGCCACAACTCGTCCACCGCATCGCAGATGGCGTTGTTGAGGTCGTACTCGCGGGACTCTTCAAACGGGCGGTAGCGCTGCTCCACCGGGAAGGTGCGACCCGAAACCATCAGCACCGGCGCCGGGCCCTTGCTGGATTCGAAATGCTTGGCGAAACGGTCGGCGTCGATGGTGGCCGAGGTGACGATCAGCTTGAGGTCGGGCCGGCGCGCCAGCACCTCGCGCAGATAGCCGAGCAGAAAGTCGATATTGAGCGAACGCTCATGGGCCTCGTCGATGATGAGGGTGTCATAGGCTTTGAGCAGCGGGTCGGTCTGCGTCTCGGCCAGCAAGATACCGTCGGTCATCAGCTTGACGCTGGCGCCGGGCTGCAGGCGATCTTGGAAGCGCACCTTGTAGCCCACGATCTCACCCAGCGGCGTTTTCAGCTCGTCGGCAATGCGCTTGGCCACGCTGCTGGCGGCAATGCGGCGCGGCTGGGTGTGGCCGATCAGCTTGCCGGTGTTGGCGCGGCCGCGGCCCAGGGCCAGGGCGATCTTGGGCAGCTGGGTGGTTTTGCCGGAGCCGGTCTCACCGCAGACGATGATGACCTGGTGCTCGGCGAGCGCGCGCGCAATGTCATCGCGCCGGGCAGAGACGGGCAGCGATTCCGGGAAGGTGATGGGGGGCAGCGGATTGGCCAACACGGCACGGGCGGCCGTCGGGTTCTTGCGCTGCGCTGTCGCCTTAGGCGGCTGGGGGGGAGTGGTCTTTTCGTTCACGAGGCGCGGATTATCCGTGCAGGCGAGGCCGCTGGCCGTAAGCATCGCTTGTCGCTGCGGCACAATCCGGGCATGAGCCTGGTTTTCCCCCACACCTTCGTCCCCTGGTTTCGCTCCGTCGCGCCCTATATCCACGCCTACCGAGGGGAAACCTTTGTGGTCGGGATGACCGGTGAGCTGGTCGCCGCAGGCAAATTGAACGCCTTTGTGCAGGATCTGGCGATTTTGCATGCCATGGGCATCAAGATCGTGCTGGTGCACGGCTTCAGGCCCCAGGTGAACGAGCAGCTCGCCGCCAAGGGCCAGCCCGAACGCTACGCCCAGGGCATGCGCATCACCGATGCCGTGACGCTGGACTGCGCCCAGGAAGCCGCCGGTCAGCTGCGCTTCGAGATCGAAGCCGCCTTCTCGCAAGGCTTGCCCAATACGCCCATGGCCAATGCGGCCGTGCGGGTGGTGTCGGGCAACTTCCTGACGGCGCGGCCCGTGGGCATCGTGGACGGCGTGGACTTCCAGCACAGCGGCGTGGTGCGCAAGGTGGACGCCACCGCGATTCAAAAAGCCATCGACATCGGCGCCATCGTCTTGCTCTCGCCCTTTGGCTTTTCGCCCACCGGCGAGGCCTTCAATCTGAGCATGGAAGACGTGGCCACCAGCACCGCCATCGCCCTGCAAGCCGACAAGCTGCTGTTTGTGTGCGAGGTGGACGGTGTTCCCGAAGACCCGAGCGACCCGGCCAGCGCCATCGACACCGAACTGGCCCTGAAAGACGCCCAGCGCATGCTGGCCGCCGCGCCCAAACCAACCTCGCCGCTGGATGTGGGCTTTTATCTGCAACACTGCGTGCGCGCCTGCCAAGGCGGCGTGGAGCGCTCCCACATCCTGCCGCTGGCGGTGGACGGGGCGCTGCTGCAAGAGGTCTACACCCACGACGGCATCGGCACTATGGTGGTGGATGAGAAATTGGAAAGCCTGCGCGAAGCCAGCTCGGACGATGTGGCCGGCATCATTAACCTGATCGAGCCCTTCGAGCGCGACGGCACCTTGGTCAAACGTGACCGCACCGAGATCGAACGCGATGTCGAGCTCTACACCGTGATCGAGCATGACGGCGTGATCTTCGGCTGCGCCGCGCTCTACCCCTATGTGGAAGCGAAAACCGCGGAAATGGCGGCGCTGACGGTATCGCCGGCGGTGCAAGGCCAGGGCGATGGCGACCGCATCTTGAAGCGGGTCGAACAGCGCGCCAAGGCCATGGGCATCCCCAGCATCTTTGTGCTGACCACCCGCACCATGCACTGGTTCATCAAGCGCGGCTTTGTCCAGGTCGACCCCGAGTGGCTGCCCGAGGAACGCAAGCGAAAATACAACTGGGACAGGCGCTCGCAGGTCTTGGTCAAGAAGTTGAGCTAAGTCCGCCGGCCGTCCACGCCAACAAATTTTTTCCCCGGCGCGCCCCAGGCGCGCCATGATTTTTTCAAGCTGAGAAGAGGTAAAGCCATGGCTCGCACCGTGCAATGTGTTCATCTGAAGAAGGAAGGCGAGGGCCTGGACTTCGCGCCCTACCCCGGTGATCTGGGCAAGCGCATCTATCAAGAAGTCAGCAAGGAAGCCTGGGCCCTGTGGCTCAAGCACCAGACCATGCTGGTGAACGAGAACCGTCTGAACCTGGCCGATTTGCGCGCCCGCCAATACCTGGCCCGCCAGATGGAGCAGTTCTTCTTCGGCACCGGCGCCGAAGCCGTGGCTGGCTACGTGCCGCCGGCGGCCTGAGCACGACTCAGCCCCTCCCCTGCGCCGCCCCTCATGCTCAGCATCTGGGGCGCCATGCGCCAGCGTTGAGCTGCCCTGCCGGGCCAATGGCGCCAATTGAGCCATCAGCGCACCCTCGGCAGGCGCAGCCAGCGAACTGAAAGACCCGGTCAGGCCGCTCGCCCAGCACCATGGGCAAGCAGCCAACACCCACGAAACTCAAACAAGAATCATTCTTGTTTGAGTTAGACTCCGATCCATCCTGTTTTTTGGTTCGGAGTTCTCATGCGTCTGCCCAAGCTCGTCAAGCCCCTGCTCTCTCTCGCCTTGCTCAGCGGTATTGCGCTGCAAGCCTCGGCGCAGGACCAACAAGTCCTCAATCTATATTCGGCGCGGCACTATCAAACCGATGAGGCGCTGTATGCCAATTTCACCAAAGCTACCGGCATCAAAATCAATCGTGTGGATACCGATGATGCAGGTCTGTTGGCACGCCTGAAAAGCGAAGGTGCGGCCAGCCCCGCCGATGTGATTTTGTTGGTCGATGCGGCGCGCCTTTGGCAAGCCGACCAAGACGGCCTGTTTCAGCCCATCAAATCCAGCGTGCTGGAACAGCGCATTCCCGCCAATCTGCGCGCCCAAGCCGACGATAAGGGCATCGAATGGTTTGGCCTGTCGACCCGTGCCCGCGTGATTGTCTACAACAAGTTGAACGTCAAGAAAGCCGACGTTTCGAACTACCAGGATTTGGGCGACCCGAAAAACAAAGGCCTGCTGTGCACCCGCTCGGGTTCGCACCCCTATAACCTGTCACTGTTCGGCGCCGTCTACGAGCATTTGGGCGCCGAAGCCACGGAAAGCTGGCTCAAGGGTATGGTCGCCAATATGGCGCGCGCTCCCAAGGGTGGCGATACCGACCAGATCAAGGCCGTGGCCAGCGGTGAATGCGGCATTGCCATCACCAATACCTATTATTTGGCCCGGATGATGCGCTCGGATAAGCCGGACGATCGCGCAGCGATGGAAAAGGTGGGCCTTGTGTTCCCGAATCAACAATCCTGGGGCACGCACCTGAATATTGCCGGCGGCGCGGTCGCTAAGCATGCCAAGCACCGCGACAACGCGGTCAAGTTCTTGGAGTATCTGAGCAGCAACGAAGCGCAAGGCTATTTCGCCAACGGCAATAATGAATGGCCGGCCGTGCCTGGCGTGCGCCCTGCCAACCCAGCGCTGGAGGCGATGGGCAGCTTCAAGAGCGAAACCATTCCGGTTGGCAAGATTGGCGCCAATCTGCCCAAGGTGCAGCAAATGCTGGATCGCGTCGGCTACAAATAAGCGGAATCGGCGCGAGTATCAGTGCGAACAAGCGGGCGGCAGATGTATCAGGCTGACAACATCCCGCCGCCCTTGCAAACCTATCCGCAAAATACCCGTATAGATGTTCCGCGCGGCTTGTGCCTATAATGGCTGGCACCAGTTTGGATTTATCCATATTTCGCGAGGGTTTGCATATGGCATCACTGAAAGACCTTTTGGCTCAACGAGCCGCTCTTGACGAGCAAATTTCGGAAACCAAGGAACGTGAGCGCGCGGATGCGATTGCGAAAGTCAAGTCCTTGATGAGCGACTATGGCTTGACGGCAGCGGATCTGAGTAGCCGCCCGGCCAAGCAAGCAAAAACATCCAAGGTGGCCGTCAAGTATCGCAACCAAGCGACTGGCGAAACCTGGAGCGGCCGTGGCCTGCAACCCAAGTGGCTGAAGGCAGCCATTTCGGCTGGCGCCAGCTTGGCTGATTTCCACGTCTAATAGGCCAGATTCAAGGGCGTGAAAATGCCTTTGAATTGAATCAGCCACCTGTTAACGGGTGGCTTTTTTTTGCCCGCTCGGTCCGCTTGACTCAGATTTATTCGGCCGACTCAGGGTTAACCGCCCATTCAAACTGGGGGGAATAGGCCGCGGCAGGCCCTGCGGTCACTGCTAGGATTCTCCGGCTGCTTATGTGCTGCAGTTAAGTCATATTGCGTGACCCCGACTTGAGATAGGGGCCAGCAGTGCGCCCTTTCGGCGCGGCATCACCCAAATACTCAACATTTGCGCCCGGCTAGAGCGGCGGCCTTGGCAATTCCCGTTCGCGCCAGGGATTGCAGACCGGCGATATATCAGGGCGCAAAGGCACATAACTTCCCAATAACACGACATGGGCATCCCAAGTTTCCTCCGCCGCCGTTTAGCCCAGTCGTCATGACGTGAACGATTTAGCCCGCAAGTCCAGCCAAGTTTCCGCCCAGGCGCATCCCAGTCTGCGCGCGCTGCTGGGCGGCGCCTTGCTGGCACTCGTCTACGCCTTGAGTGCAGCATTGGCCAGGCACTACTTGACGCTGAATGCCGGCAGCCCCAGCGCCACGCTGCTGCTCTGGCCACCCATGGTGATCACCCTGCTGAGTTGCCACGCCTGGGGCCGACGAGCATGGCCGGGGCTCTTGGTCGGTGTAGCACTTTCACAGGCGCTGTTTCTTGCCTGGTTCCAGCTGGCTCAGCCTAGCTTGGCGCTGGGCAGCGCCGGGCTTCTGAGCCAAGCCGGCGCGGAATTGCTGCAATTGATCGGCCCTGCCGCAGCCAGCGCCGCGTGGCAACATTTTGACTTCCACGCCCCCATGGGGAGCCGCAGCGACCTGCTGCTGTTCGCCCTGTTCGGGCTTGTGATGGGGCCATTGCTGAGCGGTGCAGCTGCCAACCTATGGACGGCGCTGCCGCTTGATGGGTCACCATTCGATTGGTCAGCAATGGCGAGGGACTGGGGCGCACAAGCCACCAGCGTGATGTGCTTGGCACCGGCCTTGCTGTCATTGGCGGCTTTTGCCAGACCCGCTCGGAGCAATGCGCAGGATTCCCCGGCCACGCACGGCCAAGCCAGCGCGGTGGCGCGAGCGAGCCAATCGATCTGCAGCCTGGCGGCAATCGGCTTGGCCGCCTGGGTGTTTCTGGGCGAGTACTCGCTTGATCTCGCGGGTCACGTCGCCGGAAATGCCCCCTTTAGCAGCGCCAGCGCAGCCGTAGCCCCCTGGCTATTCGCTTCGGCGCTCTTGCTGGGCCTGAGCACGCTGGGGCCAGTCAACCGCCTCGCCAGCCTGACCGCCCTCCTCATCAACGCCATCGCCGTGCTGGCCACGAGTCTTGGCCTGGGCCCATTCGCACTCAAAGCCGGCGATGCGGCGCTGTGGTCTTTGTGGGGCTTGATGGCCAGCATGGCCGCACTGCCTATGCTGACCGACAGCCTGAAGACCTGGCAGCAGCAGCGCCAGCAGCGCTGGCTGCAGACGCTCAAGCACGCCAATCTGGCGCAGGCCGAATGGCACTTGGGTCGCCAAGGCGCCCGCCTGCTCAGCGCCTCCGAGCTGTGGCGGGACCTGCTCGGGCCCCATATAGGCCCAGCACAATCCCACACCATGTGGCTCGAAGCCGTGCACCCGCTCGACAAAGAGCGCGTCCGCCAAACCTTGAGCGAGATGCAAGCGCCCGCCGGCGCCGACAGCAGCCAGATCACCCTGCGCCTGCTGGCCCACGGCAAGACCTGGCGCTGGTTTGATCTGAGCGCCCAGGTCTTGGCGCGTCGCGGGCAAGGCGCGCGGCGAGGTCAGGCGCTGCACTTGCAGTGCACCCTGAACGATGTGGACTGGCGCCACACCGCCGAAGAACGCCAACGCATGAGCATCAGCCTGTTCCAGCATCTGCACGAAGGCTTGCTGGTCACCGATATGAATAACCGGGTGCTGGACGTCAACCCCAGCTACTGCGAGATGCTGGGCAGCACCCGCGATGTGCTGGTGGGCCAAAGCGCCACCCCCTTGACGCCGCTGACCCTGCGCCGCTCGGGCCTCAGCCCTGAAGCCTTGCAACAGGCCCTGCACACCCAAGGCTTTTGGCAAGCGCAGGTGCAAACCGAGCGGGCCGATGGTTCGCCCTGCCAGCTGCAACTGACCGTGTCGACCATCCCCGAGCCCGACGGCCCGCTGCGCTACCGGGTCGTCACCGTCAGCGATATGACGCGCACGGTGCAGCAACAAGCCGCGCTGGAGCAGCAAAGCCGCTTCGACACCCTGACCCAGCTGCCCAATCACGATGAGTTCATGCAGCGCCTGCAAAGTGGCTTGCAGCAGGCGGAGGCGGAAGGCTTTCGCCTGAGCATCTGCCGGGTGGACCTGGACCAGTTCAAACACATCAATAGCCGATACGGCAGCCAGACCGCCGACGCCTTGCTCAAGCAAGTGGCGCAGCGCCTGCGCGCCGCGCTGCGCAGCGCGCCCCAATGGTCAGACACGGTCGCACGCCTGAGCGGCGATGAATTCGCCCTCTTGCTGCGCAGCAGCGGCGCCGATGAGGGACAGCTGGCCCTGGAGCGCCTGCTCAAGGTGCTGAGCCAACCCTACCGGCTGGAGCGCCAGCCCGATCCGGCCGGAGGCAACACCGAAGCGCTTCAGCTCGCGCTCACCGCCAGCATCGGCGCCACGCTGTTCCCGCAGGACAATTCCGACGCCGAGACGCTGTTACGCCATGCCGGCCACGCCCTCTTCCGCGTCAAGCACAGCGGGCGCAATGGCTACCAGATGTTTGACACCGCCAAGCATCTGCGCGACGAAGCCAGCTTGATCGCCTTGACCCGGGTGCAACAAGCCCTGGACGCCGGCGAGCTGCGCCTGTACTACCACCCCAAGGTGGATATGCAGACCGGCCAGGTCCAAGGCATGGAAGCCTTGCTGCGTTGGCTGCATCCGGAGCGCGGCCTCTTGCCACCCCTGCATTTCCTGCCTCTGATCGAAGCCACCGGCTTGGCCGCGCAAGTGGGCGACTGGGTCATCGCCCAAGCCCTCAAGCAAAGCGCCCAATGGCTGGCCGAGGGCCTGTCACTGAGCGTCAGCGTCAACGTCACGGCGCTGCAGTTGCAATCGCCCGACTTCTCGGTCCGCCTGCTGGAGCTGATCAAGCGCCACCCCGAGCCTGTCGCCCAGCACCTATGTCTGGAAGTGCTGGAATCCGCCGCCCTGGCTGATGTAGACGCCACCTACACCCTGATCCAGCAATGCCGCACCTATGGCGTTCGCTTCGCGCTGGATGACTTTGGTACCGGCTACTCCACCCTCACCTACCTGAAACGGCTGCCAGTGGACGAGCTCAAGATCGACCGCTCCTTCGTCCACAACCTGCTGGTCGATGCCCAGGACCGCGCCCTGGTCGAAGGCGTGATCAGCCTGGCCCAGACTTTCGGCTGCAGCGTCGTGGCCGAAGGCGTGGAATCGGTGGCCCACGCCAGTGCCTTGCTCAGCATGGGGTGCGTGCTGGGCCAGGGCAATGGCATCGCCCACGCCATGCCGGCCGAAGAGGTGCCGGACTGGGTTCGCGGCTTCAGCAAGTCACGCTGGGCGGCGCAGGCCATCGGCCACGTGCCCGGCTTGGCTTAGACTTCCGGCCGTGATCCCTCCCGGCTTTATCCAAGATTTACTCTCCCGCACCGACATCGTCGACATTGTGGGGCGCCATGTCGAGCTGAAAAAAGCCGGCATCAACCACAAGGGCCTTTGCCCCTTCCACGGCGAAAAGTCGCCCAGCTTCATCGTCAGCCCGACCCGCCAGACCTACCACTGCTTCGGCTGCGGTGTGCACGGCAATGCGGTGGGCTTTTTGATGGAGCACAGCGGCCTGGGCTTCGTCGAAGCCGTGCAAGACCTGGCTCAGCAAGTCGGCATGGTGGTGCCGGAAGACGAGCGCTCGGCCGAAGAGCGCGAACGCGCCGCCCAGCAAAAGCAGCGCCAGGCCACCCTCACCGATGTGCTGGAAAAAGCCAGCGCGCATTACCGTTTGCAGCTGAAAAAGTCGCCGCGGGCGATCGACTACTTGAAAAAGCGCGGCCTCACCGGCCAGATCGCTGCGCAGTTTGCCCTGGGCTACTCCCCCGAAGGCTGGCGCACCCTGGCCAGCGCCTTCCCCAGCTATGACGACCCGCTGCTGGCCGAATCCGGCATGGTGATCGTGCAGAACGCGGACGGCCCCGAGGCCGAGCAAAAGCGCTACGACCGCTTCCGCGACCGCATCATGTTCCCGATCCGCAACGTCACCGGCGAAACCATCGGCTTCGGCGGCCGGGTGCTAGACAAGGGCGAACCCAAATACCTCAACTCGCCCGAAACTCCGGTGTTCAGCAAGGGTCGCGAGTTGTACGGCCTGTTCGAAGCCCGCGCCGGCCTGCGCCAACGCGGCTACGCCTTGGTGGTGGAAGGCTATATGGACGTGGTAGCCCTGGCGCAAAGCGGCTTCAACAATGCCGTGGCCACCCTAGGCACCGCCTGCACGGCCGAGCATGTGCACAAGCTCTTCCGATTCACCGAATCGGTGGTGTTCAGCTTCGACGGCGACGCCGCCGGACGCCGCGCTGCCGGGCGCGCCCTGGAAGCCGCTCTGCCCCACGCCACCGATGTGCGCAGCATCAAATTCCTGTTCCTGCCGGCCGAACATGATCCGGACAGCTATGTGCGGGAGTACGGCGCCGAGGCCTTTGAGCAATGCGTGACCGAGGCCATCCCCTTGTCGCGCCAATTAATGGAATCCAGCGCCGAAGGCTGCGACCTCGGCAGCGCCGAAGGCCGCGCCCGCATGCTGGCCAATGCCAAACCGCTCTGGCAGGCCCTGCCCAATGGCCTGCTCAAGCGCCAATTGCTGGGCGATTTGGCGCGCCGCACGCAATTGCCTGATCAGGAGTTGATGGGCTTGTGGCAAGTCAGCGGCACAACAGGTGGCGGCGGACAGCGGAGCAACCAGCGCGCCGCCAAGCCGCCACAGTCGCAGCAACATCACGACGAATTCGGTCACGACCAGTACCCTGACCTCGACGTTTTCGACAGCCACGGCGGTGACGAGCACTACGACCTCCCCGAGCCCTCCGCCCACGCAGAGGAACCGGCCGGTGGCGGTGCCGCCAAGCCCTGGAAAAAGAAAGAGTGGAAAAAAGACTGGAAACCCAGCGGCAACTGGAAGCGCCGTGGCGAGCCCGAGGACGAAACCATAGGCACGCCGCGCCGCCAGCCCGCCGCCAAGGCCGACCACGCCGTACGCATGTTGCTGCTCAACAGCGACTGGTGGGCGCGCCTGAGCCCGGACGATCATCAACTGCTGCACGAACTACCCGGCGTGCACGGTGAGTTGGTGGCTTGGTTAGAGCGCCATATGGTCAACCACGGCGCCAGCCCTTGGTCGGTGCTCGAAGCCGCCCTGGCCGATGAAGGCTTGCTGCCCGAGGCCAAACGCTTCACCGGCGAGCTGTACAGCGAGGACGAGTCCAAGTTCGAGGACTTTCAAAGCGTCATCAAGGCCTTGTGGCTGTCTCAACTCAAGGCCGAATCCAGTCGCCTGGCCGCCAGCAATCCGCAAGGCGCGGAGTTCGAGCGCTTCAAGCAATTGCTGGAGCGCATTCGTGCCCTGGAGGCAGTCAGCACGCCCGCAGCTTGAGCCTGTTTTGACCATTGCCCGCATTTGGACGATAATTCGCCGTTTTCCGCGCGCGGCAAGAGTGCCCGCAGCGATTTGCCGGACCCGGCCACCCAGCGACACTGGGCGCCCCTTGAGGCATCAAGGCCACCTGTATCCGCCAAGCGCTGCACTGATAAAGGGTCACGCTAACTTGCTCGCGCCACGTTTTGTCCCTGCCCGCTTGCGCGAGCAAACAAAGCGTTAGAAAGCCACCTGGGCCGAGCTCCGCCTTGAAAAGCGTAGTAAACGGCCCCAGGTGGCTACTGCATTGCCTGATCGATTTTTTTACAAAATTTTTTCGGCTCTGAAAAGATTTTTCAAAGCTCGATCCTTTGTTTCTGGCCCGCCCGCCCCCATCCACCCGAGGATTTGCATGACTGCCAAGAAGACCACGCCTACGGCCGAAGTTGACGAGATCAAGAAACCCGCGCCCAAAGTCGTGCGCGTCGTCAAGGCTGCGGCCAAGACTGCCGCAGCAGTAGCAGCGCCAGCAGCAGCGGCCGCCGCTGAAGACAAGCCCAAGCGCGGCCGCAAGCCCAAGGCAGCCACCGAATCCAAAAAGCCCGCCGGCAAGGCCAAGGCTGAGGTGGAAGAAGAAGACTTCTCCGACCTCGAGGCCGACCTCGAAGGCGAGCCGGAAGCCGAAGCTGAAGTGGCCGAAGCCACCGAAGACAAGCCCAAGGCCAAGCCCCTGCGCATGAAGGTCAGCCGCGCCAAAGAGCGCGCGCTGATGCGTGAGTTCGGCCTGGAAGAAACCGCGCTGACGGAAGAAGAGGCCGCCAAGCGCCGCCACGAGCTGAAGACCCTGATCAAGATGGGTAAGACGCGTGGCTTCCTGACGCACCAGGAAATCAACGACCACTTGCCCGAAAAGCTGGTCAACGAGGAAATCCTCGAGGCCATCATTTCCATGTTGAACGACATGGGCATCGCGGTCTACGAGCAGGCGCCTGACGCCGCCACCCTGCTGATCCAGGGCAGCGCCACCGCCACCTCGACCGAAGAAGAAGCCGAAGAAGCCGCCGAAGCCGCCCTGTCCACCGTGGACTCGGAATTCGGCCGCACCACCGACCCGGTCCGCATGTATATGCGCGAAATGGGCACGGTTGAGCTGCTGACCCGCGAAGGCGAAATCGAAATCGCCAAGCGCATCGAAGGCGGCTTGCAAGCCATGATGCTGGCCATCTCGGCCTCGCCCACCACCATCGCTCACATCATCGACCTAGCCGACAAGATCCGCGCCGGCGAGAAGACCATCTCGGAAGTGGTGGACGGTTTCGTCGCCGCCGATGAGGCCGACGACTATGTGGCCGAAGAAGACTTCGACGAATTCGACGAAGAAGACGACGACGACGGCAATGGCGGCTCCAAGGCCCTGACCAAGAAGCTGGAAGAGCTGAAGAACGCCGCCCTGGTCAAGCTGGACTCGCTGGCCGTCAACTTCGACAAGATGCGCAAGGCTTTCGAGAAGGACGGCTACAAGTCGGCCACCTACAACAAGGCCCAGCACGCCATCAGCGCCGAGCTGATGACCATCCGCTTCACCGTCAAGACGATTGAAAAGCTCTGCGATCTGCTGCGCTCGCAAGTGGACGATGTGCGCCGCTACGAGCGCGAGCTGCGCAAGATCGTGGTGGACAAGTGCGGCATGCCGCAGGAGTACTTCATCAAGAGCTTCCCGCCCAATGCGCTGAACCGCGAATGGGCCGAGAAGGAAGTCGCCGCCGGCAAGCCTTACTCCAATGTGCTGGCGCGCAATCTGCCGCCGGTGCAAGAGTTGCAGCAAAAGCTGATCGACATCCAGAGCAAGGCCGTCGTGCCGATTGATGACCTCAAGGACATCAACAAGAAGATGAACGAGGGCGAAAAGGCCTCGCGCGACGCCAAGAAGGAAATGATCGAGGCCAACTTGCGTCTCGTGATCTCCATCGCCAAGAAGTACACCAACCGTGGCCTGCAGTTCCTGGACTTGATCCAGGAAGGCAATATCGGTTTGATGAAGGCGGTGGACAAGTTCGAATACCGTCGCGGCTACAAGTTCTCGACCTACGCCACTTGGTGGATCCGTCAGGCCATCACCCGTTCGATCGCCGATCAGGCCCGCACCATCCGTATCCCGGTGCACATGATCGAAACGATCAACAAGATGAACCGCATCTCGCGCCAGCATTTGCAGGAATTCGGCTTTGAGCCGGATGCCCCGACTCTGGCCGAGAAGATGGAGATTCCTGAAGACAAGATCCGCAAGATCATGAAGATCGCCAAAGAGCCGATCTCCATGGAAACGCCGATCGGTGACGACGACGACAGCCACCTGGGCGACTTCATCGAGGACACCAACAACACCGCGCCAATCGAAGCAGCGATGCAAGCCGGCCTGCGCGATGTGGTGAAGGACATCCTCGACAGCCTGACCCCGCGCGAAGCCAAGGTGCTGCGCATGCGCTTCGGCATCGAAATGAGCACGGACCACACGCTGGAAGAAGTCGGCAAGCAATTCGACGTCACCCGCGAGCGCATCCGCCAGATCGAAGCCAAGGCCATCCGCAAGCTCAAGCACCCGAGCCGTTCGGACAAGCTGCGTACGTATCTGGACAATCTCTGATTGGATGAATAGGTAGCTGAGCGCCTAGCGCTTGCTTGATACAGAAAGATCGTTGATAGACTGCAAAAAGGGCTGGAGCAATCCAGCCCTTTTTTATTGGGCTTTTCAAGTCATTGCTCAGCAAGCGCGCAGCTAAACTGCGAAAAAATTTGCTGTTTAGCCCTCAGCCTTCACCATGACCCAAATCCGGGAGCGCACTGTCTTGTTTGCCGATCTACGCGGCAGCACAGCGCTTTTCGAAACCTTGGGCAATGCCGAAGCCACCTCGGTGGTGACGCACACCGTCAATTTGGTGGGGCAAGCCGTCACCGAATGTCACGGCAAGCTGATCAAGACCCTGGGCGATGGCCTGATGGCCGTTTTTGAGGTTCCGCGAGACGGCGTGCTTTCCGCTATCCGCATGCACGAGTTGTTGGAGCGCGTGGTGGCACGCGGCAAGCAACATGGCGCCTCGGCCGGCCTGCGCTCGCTGCGCATGCAAGTGGCCCTGGCGCGCGGCGAAGTGGTGGAGATGAATGGCGATTGCTTTGGCGATGCCGTCAACGTGTCCGCCCGCTTGCTCAATCATGCCGGCGACAACGAAACCCTGATCACCGCCGAGGTGCTGCAAGGCCTGGGCAGCGTGCTCAGGTCGCGCTTTCGCAGCCTGGACCTGATCGCGGTGCGTGGCCGCAGCGAACCCGTGCATGTGCATGTGCTGGACCAACCCAGCCACGGCGCCACCGGCGACATGGCCGCCACCCAGTTCGGCGAGGTGATGCAGTCAGTTGAACCCGATGGCATACGCCTACAGTGGCTGGACCTGGACCGTGTGTTTGATATCGACAGCATGCCCATCGTGCTGGGCCGCAGTGTGCAAGCCACCTACTGCATCACCGACGGCCGCGTATCCCGCTCACACGCCCGCATCGACTGGCATGGTGGCAGCTTCTCCATCACCGACCTCAGCTACAACGGCACTTTTGTCCGCTTTGGCAGCGCCGGCGAAACCGTCAGTCTCAAGCGCGGCAGTTGCACCCTACATGGCAGCGGCGTCATCGGCCTCGGTAGCCCGCCCATCGACGCCACCTCGCCGGTGGTGCGCTTTGAGGTGCTGCATTTTGCAGAGACCCAACCCCAACACCTCGGCACGTCCGCACGCAGCCGACTTTGAACCCCCTATGCGCTTTCGCATCATGCGCGGCTCGGCCGGGGCGTTCGCGCCCAGCAGCAAGCATCGTGTCACGAGGCTGAGCGCCGCCTCAAACTGGCCTTGGCATGGCTGCACGACCCAACGCCGCGCAAGCGCTGAATGCAGCGCCCGATTCAACGCCTGATGCAGCACCTTAGCCCCGCCTTGGCCCGCGCAAGCATGACAAGTCGCGGCAACAACCCCAGGCCGAAAATGGGCTCGCCGCGCGCTTACCATCCGGCATGCTGACGCGCCGCAACACCTTGTTGAGATTGGCTGCCCCCGTGCTGGGTTCGCTATGCGCCGGCCATACGGCAAGGGCGGCGCAGCCTCCGCAAAGCCAGGCGGCGGAGCCGCGCGAGACGCTTTCACCCGCACTCTCAGCCTCGCCCACGGCCGCACCCACACGTGCGCGTGCGGCAGCGCAAACGCCCACTCGCCTGCTTCTCTTGACCACGGAGTACGCGCCCTATATGAGCGGCAGCAGTGCCGATGGCGGCGTGGCGCTCGCCCTGGGCCGCGCCGCGCTGGAGCGTGCCGGCATCGCGGCGGAAATCCAGTTCAGGCCCTGGGCTCGCGTCATCGCGGAGGCCGAGCGAGGCGGCGCCGATGGGGTTCTGGGCATTTGGTATGAGGCCTCGCGCGAGCGCTATCTCGCCTATTCGCAGGCGCTGGGCATCAGCAACCGAATCGGTTTCATCGCCCGCGTCGGCAGCATGATGGCTGTCGATGATTTGTTTCGCTTGCGGCAAGTGCCCGGGCTGCGCATCGGCACTGTGCGGGGATACGCCAATCCACCACGCTTCGAGGAAATGGGTTTCCAGACCGACCTGGCGATCGATGACGTCAGCAATCTGCGCAAATTACTGGCGGGCCGCGTTGATCTGGTGCTGATCGACAAAGGCGTCGCCTTTCATCTCTTGCAAACACAGCTGCAAAGCGTCGCCGCGCAGTTCCAATGGCTGGAGCCAGCCCTTGCGGACATGCCGCTGCATATGGCCTTGACCCGGCGCCGCGCTGATCACCCTGCCGTGCTGCGCGACATCAACCGAGGCTTGGCCGAGCTGCGTGACAGCGGCGATATGGCCAGGATCCTCAAGCGCAGCGCTGACTGGTTCTAAGCCCGGTTCGCCACTCGGCCTGGCCACGCGCAGCAGCTGAATGAAGACCCACGTTGGCCCGACGTCCAATGGCAGCGCTGCGATTCAAATTGACAAGGCTTGCAGCAGATCCGGAGCTCGGTCGCTTGGCTAGACTGTGTCCATGACTTCATTTCACCGCCGCAGCCTTCCCGATGACTTGATCGCCTTTGCCAGCCCGCGCGGGCGGGCCATGTTGATTGAATCGCTGGCGGCGGGAGACGGCGCGGCGTTCTATCCGCTGGTCGCGCATTTGCACACTCAGGCCGAACCTGCCTGGTGCGGTTTTGGCACCTTGGTCACGGTGCTCAACGCCCTGGAGATTGACCCCGGCCGCGTCTGGAAAGGTGCTTGGCGCTTTTTTGGCGAGGAGTTGTTGAACTGCTGCAAATCGATGGAGTTGGCCGCCGCCGAAGGCCTTTCGCTGACCGAAGTGGCTTGCCTAGCGCAATGCAATGGCGCCTCCACGCAGCTGCAGCATGCCGAAGAAGGCGGCCTGGCCGCCTTCACAGAAATCTTGCTGTCTTCCCTGCGGGCGCCTGCCGGGCCCTTTGTGGTGGCCAACTACGACCGCGCCGCGCTCGGGCAAACAGGGGCCGGCCATTTCTCGCCCCTGGCGGCTTGGCATGCGGCTAGCCAACAGGTGCTGGTGCTGGACGTAGCCCGGTTCAAATACCCACCGCATTGGGTGCCACTGGCGCGCCTGTGGCAGGCCATGCAGGTGCCCGACCCGTCCACCACCAAGGCACGGGGCTATCTGGTGATCGACCGCAGCGATCAGCCCAGGCCGCCCGCGGACCTGAGCGGACTGATGAGTTGCCTGCACAGCGTCGCGCCACCGGCGATGCCGCCCGCGTCCATGCAAGCAGACCCCAGCCACTGAGCGAGCAGCGGCTATCGCGCACCTGCTTGTGAGGTGAATACCCGTACGGCAGGCCACTCACCGCAAGACTTCGCCGAGCTTGCGACAATGCCCCCATGAGCGCCCCCAAACCCGAAGCCCCCTACGCCCACGGCACAGCCCCCAAGACTGCCGTGCTGTTTTGCAACCTCGGCACGCCAGACGCGCCCACCCCCGCCGCACTGCGCCGCTACCTGGGCCAGTTCCTCAGTGACCCACGCGTGGTGGAGATCCCGCGCCTGGTCTGGAAGCTCATCCTGCACGGGGTGATCCTGCGCGTACGGCCGGCCAAATCGGCGGCCAAATACGCCAGCGTCTGGACCAGTGAAGGCTCGCCGCTCAAGGTCTGGACCGAGAAGCAAGCCAAGCTGCTGCAAGGCCTGTTGGGCGAGCGCGGCCACGCTGTATCTGTGCGTTATGCCATGCGCTATGGCTCACCGGCAATTGCCGCCACACTCGATGCCTTGCGGGCCGAGGGTGTGACCCGGGTGCTGGTCTTGCCGGCCTACCCGCAGTACTCCGGCGCCACCACGGCCAGCGTGGTGGACGATGTGGCGCGCTGGGCCCTGCGCACCCGCCACCTGCCCGAGCTGCGCTTCGTCAACCGCTACCACGACGATCCCGGCCACATCGCCGCGCTGGCGCAAAGCGTGCGCCAGTACTGGGCCGCCAACGGCCGCCCCGAGCGCCTGGTGATGAGTTTCCACGGCATGCCCGCACGCACCCTGGAGCTGGGCGATCCCTACCACTGCGAGTGTCTGAAGACCGGCCGCTTGCTGGCCGAGAGCTTGGGGCTCAGCGCCTCGGAATACACCGTCACCTTCCAGAGCCGTTTCGGCAAGGCCAAATGGCTGCAGCCCTATACCGAGCCGACGCTGAAAAAGCTGGCCGCGGATGGCCTCAAGCATGTTGCGGTGATCTGCCCCGGCTTCAGCGCCGACTGCCTGGAGACGCTGGAAGAAATCAATATGGAAGCGCGCGAGGCCTTTTTGCACGCCGGCGGCCAGCGCTACGACTACATCCCTTGCCTGAATGATTCCCCCGAAGGCATGCGCGCCCTGGCGGCGCTGACGGAGCGCCATCTGCAAGGCTGGCCCACCAAGGAGCCGGTCGATACGGCCGCCCTGAAGTGCCAGCGTGAGCGAGCCATCCAGGCGGGTGCCGCGAACTGATCGAACAAAAAAGGCGCACTGTGAAGTGCGCCTTTTTTGTTGGGGCTAGCTCGCTCAGCGGCTGCGCGCCTGTTTGCGCCAGGCCAGCAAGCGTGGCAGCACGATCAGTGTGGCCAGCACCAGCAGCAAGAAGGCTGACATTGGCCGCTCCATGAACACACCCCAGTGGCCTTCGCCGATCGAGATGGCATTGCGCAACTGCGCCTCGGCCAAGGGGCCCAGAATCATGCCCACCACCACCGGTGCGGTCGGGAAGCGGTAGCGCCGCATCACCACACCCAGAATGCCAATGCCGTAGAGCAAGACCAGATCGAAGGCACTCTGGCGCATGCCGTACACACCCACGGTGGCGAAGATCAGAATGCCCGCATACAGCGGCGCCTTCGGCAGCTTGAGCAGCTTGACCCACAGACCCACCAGGGGCAGGTTGAGGATCAAAAGCATCACATTGCCGATGTAGAGCGATGCGATCAAGGCCCAGACCAGCGCGCCATTGGTGTCGAACAACTGCGGACCGGGCTGGATGCCGTAGTTCTGGAAGGCCCCCAGCAGAATCGCCGCCGTGTTGCTGGTCGGGATGCCCAGGGTCAGCAGCGGAATCAGCGTGGCCGTGATGGCCGCGTTGTTCGCCGCCTCTGGCCCGGCTACGCCTTCGATGGCGCCGGTGCTGCCAAAAGCCTGCTTGTCCTTGGACAGCTTCTTTTCGGTGGCATAGCTCAGAAAGGTCGGGATCTCGCTGCCGCCGGCCGGAATGCAGCCAAAGGGGAAGCCGATGAAGGTGCCGCGCAGCCAGGCCGGCCAGGAACGGCTCCACTCCGACAGGGTCATGTGCACCTTGCCCATGCGGTTTTGCGTGTCCACTTCCTTGCCCTGGTAGAGCACGGCGTACAGCGCCTCGGCCACGGCAAACAAGCCCACCGCGATCAACACCACTTCGAAGCCGTCCATCAACTCCGGCACATTGGCGGTGTAGCGCGCCTGGCCGGAGATCTGGTCGATGCCGACCAGGCCCAGGGCCAAGCCCAGGCCCAAGGCCGTCAGCCCGCGCACCATACTCTGCCCCAGCACGGCGCTGACCGTGATGAAGGCCAGCACCATCAGCAGGAAATACTCCGGCGGGCCCAGCAGCACCGCGTACTTGGCAACCAAGGGCGCGAACAGCGTCACCAAGACGGTGGCAATGGTGCCCGCCACAAAGGAGCCCACCGCCGCCGTGGCCAGGGCCGCACCAGCGCGGCCGCTCTTGGCCATTTTGTTGCCTTCCAGCGCCGTCACCATCGAACCGGCTTCACCGGGCGTGTTGAGCAGAATCGAGGTGGTGGAGCCGCCATACATGGCGCCGTAGTAAATGCCCGCGAAGAAGATCATCGAGGCGGTCGGGTCGACCTTGAGCGTAATCGGCAGCAGCATGGCCACGGCCGTGGCCGGGCCAATGCCGGGCAAGACGCCCACTGCCGTGCCAATGGTGCAACCCACCAGCGCCCACATCAAATTGACCGGCGTGCCTGCAGTGGCAAAACCCTGCAGCAATTGATTCCAAACATCCAACATCAAATCCACCCACTCGTCGTCAGGCCCGGCAAGCTGATTGCCAGCAATTGGGTGAAGCACCAGAACACCGGCGCGGAGATCGCCATGCCCACCAAAGCATCCAGCAGCCAGATGCGCGGGCTCAGATCCAGCCGGTCCTCCGCCGAGCGAAAGCCGCGGATGGCCAGCACATAGCACAGCGTGCAGCTGAGAATGAAGCCCAGCGTGGTGATGGCAAAGGCATTCAAGAGCATGCCAGCCGACACCCAGGCAAAGCCGGCCCAGTGGCCGTGCTCGGCCCCGTCAGCGTCACCCATATCGGGGAAACCGCCACGGCAGGCCTGCCAAACCAGGCGGGCGGCACAGGCCGTCAGCAGGCCGGCGACCAGCCAGGGCAGAAAGTTAGGCGCCACGCCGCCATAGCCGGCATCGCTGGAGATCGACAATGCGCCCCAGCCCAGCACCAGGGCCAGCGCCAGCACGCCGCCGGCGACGGCCACTTGCCGTAAATTGACGCCTTCCTTGACGCTTTCAGCGCCGACCGAGCCGCTCATCAAAGCATGCCGCTCTTGACCATCACGGCGCGCAGGCTCGCGAACTCGTCGTCGACGAATTTTTCGAAAGCCGCGCCGGTCAGCAAGGCGCTGGTCCAGTTGTTCTTGTCCAGCGATTCCTGCCAGGACTTGGTCTTGGTGGCGGCGACGACCAGATCGGTCAAGGCCTTGCGTTGCGCCTCGGTGATGCCGGGCGCGCCATAAACGCCGCGCCAGTTGCCGATCACCACGTCCAAGCCCAGCTCGCGCAGCGTGGGCACATTGACGCCCTTCAGGCGCGTGTCCGAGGTGATGGCCAGGGCGCGCATCTTGCCGCTCTCGATGTACTGCGAGAACTCGCTGTAGCCGCTGCCGCCGATGGTGACATTGCCACCCAGGATGGCAGCCGTGGCCTCACCGCCGCCGCGGAAGGCAACGTAGTTGATCTTGCTCGGGTCCACACCGGCGGCACGCGCCACCATGGCAGCGGCGATGTGCTCGGTCGAACCACGTGAACCACCGCCCCACTTGACGCTGCCGGGGTCTTTCTTGAGCTGAGCAATCACATCGGCCATGGTCTTGAAGGGCGAGCTGGCGGGCAGCACGAAGACGTTGTACTCGCTGGTCAGGCGCGCGATGGGCGTGGCCTTGTCCAGCGTCACCGGGGGGCGGCCGGTAATCAAGCCGCCCAGCATCACAGCGCCCATCACCATCAGCGCATTGCCCTCGCCCTTGTTGGCGTTGACGAACTGCGCCAGGCCGATGGCGCCGGCCGCGCCGCCCTTGTTCTCGTAGTTGACCGAATTGGCCAGGCCGCCTTCTTGCAGGGCCTTGCCCAGGGCGCGGCCGGTGGTGTCCCAGCCGCCGCCCGGGTTGGCAGGCAACATCATCTTCAGGTTGGCGCCCGAGGCGCGCGCCGCTAGCGGCAGGCCACCGGCCGCCGTCAATGCCAATAAAGACTTCAGAAAAGTATCGCGACGCATGCTTGTCTCCTGGTTTTATAAATGGGCAGCTTGGCGCACGCCCAATGGGCTGGGAACGGGTGAGAAATTATGTCCCCTGCAAGCGGCGGCAAGGCTGCAAACAGTGGGCGCCGGCAAAGCGCAAGAAGGCCCTTGCGGCGCTCAGTTCCAAGCCCTGCATGGTGCTGGGTCAGCCTGTCAGTTTGCTGTCCAGGAACTGCGGGTAAACCTGGGGTTACGAAACTCGCCCGCACGCTACGCCGCCGCTGGTATCGTGCCGCCATGAACCTGCTGCTGATCGAAGACAACATCGCCATGCAGACCGCTTTGCAGCGCTCTTTCGAGCGCCGCGGCATCCACGTCACCACCTGCGGCGACGGCGCCTTGGCGCTGGCGCGCTGGCGCGAATGCCGGCCCGACGTGGTCTTGCTGGACCTTTCCCTGCCCGGCCGCGATGGCCTGGACGTGCTGTCCGACGCGCGGGCCGAAAACCTCAGCACGCCCGTCATCATCCTGACCGCGCGCGGCACGGTGGGGGATCGCATCCTGGGCCTGAATATCGGCGCCGACGACTATCTGCCCAAGCCCTTTGACCTGGACGAGTTGGAGGCTCGCGTGCGCGCACTGGCCAGGCGCCGCCGCAGCGCCGGCCAGTCCGCACCATCCAGCGCGTCAGCCCTGACGCAGCAGGCTATCGAAGCCCCAAGCTTTTGCGGCCTGCGTGCCGACCACGAAAGCGGCGCCGTCTATCACATGGGCCTGGCGCTGGAGCTGCCGCCGCGCGAAGCCGCCCTGCTGCGCGCCCTACTGGCGCGGCCGGGCCAGGCAGTGGCCAAGGAGCGCCTGAGCAGCCTGGTGTTTGGCGACGCGGTGGACGTGCAGCCGGATGCCATCGAGGTGGTGGCCTACCGCCTGCGCAAAAAGCTCAGCGCCACTCAGGCGCGCTTGGTGACGCTGCGCGGCCTGGGCTATTTGCTCAAGGCCGAGCCATGAGCGGCGGCGCATGAAGTCGTGGCTACTCGGTCTGGGCCAACGTTTCGGCCAAGGTATAGGTCGCTGGTCCATGCGCAGCCAGTTGCTGCTCGGCATCTTGCTGCCGGTGGGCATGTTGGTCGGGCTCAATGCCTACCGGCTTTACTTCGACGCCCTGGCCGCCGTGGACACCGCTTACGACCGCAGCCTGCTGGCCTCGGCCAAGGCGATCGGCGAGCAGCTCGATGTGCGTAATAACGGCGGCGTGCCCACGCTGCAAGCAACCGTGCCCTACTCCGCGCTGGAAGCCTTTGAAGCCGACAACCGCAGCCGCATGTATTACAAGGTCAGCGGCTTCAAGGGTGAGCTGGTCTCGGGTTTTGGCGACCTGCCCGCCTGGCATGGGCGGATTCCGGCGCGCGGCATCTACGCAGCCCTGGTCGATTTTTACGACGATGTCTACCAAGGCGAGCCGGTCCGCGTCGCCGTGCTGCTGCAGCCAGTGGCCGATGAAGACGGCATGGGCGTGGCCACCATCCAGGTGGCCGAAACCCTGCAACTGCGCCGCACCCTGGCCCACAGGGTGCTGCAATCAACGCTCTGGCATCAGGCCGCCTTGTTGGCGGTGATTGCCGCGGTGGTGTGGCTGGTGGTGCAAGGCGCCACCCGGCCGGTGCGTGAACTCAGCCGCGCCATCACCGCCCGCGAGGGCGACGATTTGCGCCCCATCCACGCGCCCGCCGCCCCCGCCGAGCTGAGCCCGCTGATCGCCGCCATCAATGCCGCCTGGGACCGCCAAGCCAATTTGCTCGCGCACCAAAAGCGCTTTGTGCGCGACGCCTCCCACCAACTGCGCACACCGCTGGCGGTGCTGAAGGTGCAGGTGCAATCAGCCCAGCGCGGCGACTTAGGCCCGATGCAAGCGATCAACGAAATTGGCCAGACCGTGGACGGCGCCACCAACCTCGCCAACCAGATGCTGGCCCTGGCCAAGGTGGAGCAGTTGCGCCAGCAAGGCGACCCACCGCTGCAAGACTGGGCCGACACCGTGCGCGAAGTGGCGCTGGATCTGGCGCCCCTGATCGCCGACGCCGGCCTGGACTTCGAGCTGGACACGCAGAGCTGCCCGGTGCTGGGTCACCCCTGGGCGCTGCGCGAGCTGGTGCGCAATCTGCTGCACAACGCCGTCAAACACAGCCCGCCGCTGGGCCAGCTGAGCGTGAGCTTGCGCAATAGCGGCGGCCAGGCCGAACTCGCGATTGCCGACAGCGGCCCTGGCATCACCCCCAGCCTGCGGCCACGCCTGATGCAGCCCTTTGCCAGCGGCTCACCCGGCGGCGCGGGCCTTGGGCTGGCGATCTGCCGTGAGATCGTGCAATCGATGGGCGGCCAGTTGAGCCTGGAAAACCGCGCGGCCGACGCAGGCTCGGGCTCGGGCGCCGGCCTGATCGCGCGGGTGCGCCTACCCATCGCGACCCCGGCGCGCTTGGCGGACAATGCCGCCACATGAAGCACCCAGCCGCCGCCACAGACAAGAAAACCGCCAAGGCCGATGGCCTGCGCCTGGACAAATGGCTCTGGGCGGCGCGTTTTTTCAAGACCCGCGCCCTGGCGGCCGAGGAGATCGGCCATGGCCGGGTGCAGATCAATGGCTTGGTGGCCAAGGCCTCGCGCGAAATGAAGCTCGGGGACTTGGTGCGCCTGCGCCAGGGTCAGGTCTTGCGTGAGGTGTGGGTGCGCGGCTTGAGTCACGCCCGCGGCCCCGCGCCACAAGCCCAAGCCCTGTACGAAGAGACGCCCGAGAGCATCGCCCTGCGCGAACATGCCGCCGAACAGCGCCGCCTCGCCCCCGAACCCGCCCAAACCATCACCCAGGGCCGGCCAACCAAGCAAGACCGCCGACGCCTGTCTGAATGGGACCGCTGGAGCGCCAGCGACGAAGGCTGAGGAGCCCACGGCCGCCGTCGAACCGGGGCGAGTTTCCGGCCCAAAGAACATGCTCACAGCAGGCCCAAAAACTGGCCAAGCGCGGGTCGAAGCCAAGCCGGAGTCCGAGCGCCCAGGGTTTCCATCCGATAATCGCCCATTTTTCGGCCTAATCGCCCTCTTGAACTGGGGGTTTTCGCGCCCATATGTCGGCCACTGCCTCTCAATAGCATCATGACAACAGCTCAAACACCCAACCCCGATTCCTCCAGTGACCAGCCCGAAGTCGCCGCAGCGGTGAACGCTGAGCCGACGGTCGAGGCCAAGCTGGCCGAAGTGGAAGCCCGCCTGTCCGAGATGTCTGACGCCTATCTGCGCGCCAAGGCCGAGGTGGAAAACATCCGCCGCCGCTCGGAAGAAGAGATGTCCAAGGCGCGCAAGTTCGCCGTGGAGTCTTTCGCCGAAGGCCTGTTGCCGGTGATGGACAGCATGGAAGCCGCCATCGCCATGCCCGACGCCAAGGTGGAAACGGTGCTCGAAGGCGTGCACGCTACCAAGCGCCAGCTGGCCAGCGCCCTGGAGCGCAACAAGGTGCTGGAGATCAACCCCGCCGCCGGCACCAAGTTCGACCCGCATCAGCATCAAGCCATTTCGATGGTGCCGGCCGAGCAAGACCCCAACACCGTGGTGGCCGTGCTGCAAAAGGGCTATTCCATTGCCGAGCGCGTGCTGCGCCCCGCTTTGGTGACCGTTTCGGCCCCGCGTTAAACAAAATTACGACATTTCGGGCGATTGGCAGCACAAAGCCTCTTGAAAGGCGGCGTCTGGGCCACAGCTTAGAACCATCGGATTCACCACATTCAAGTCGGCGCTGACCGGGCAAGCCCCACAGCGCCCTTCAAACAGATTTCAGGAGAAAGACACATGGGAAAGATCATCGGTATTGACTTGGGCACCACGAACTCGTGCGTGGCCGTCATGGAAGGCAACACGACGCGCGTGATTGAGAACGCCGAAGGCGCTCGCACTACCCCGTCCATCATTGCTTACCAAGAAGATGGCGAGATCCTGGTCGGCGCCTCGGCCAAGCGCCAGGCTGTCACCAACCCCAAGAACACCATCTACGCCGTCAAGCGTCTGATCGGCCGCAAGTTCAGCGAGAAAGAAGTGCAAAAGGACATCGACCTGATGCCCTACACCATCGCTGCTGCCGATAACGGCGACGCCTGGGTGGATGTGCGCGGCAAGAAGCTGGCACCTCCGCAAGTCTCGGCCGAAATCCTGCGCAAGATGAAGAAGACCGCCGAGGACTACCTCGGTGAAGAAGTGACCGAAGCCGTCATCACGGTGCCGGCCTACTTCAACGACGCCCAGCGTCAAGCCACCAAGGACGCCGGCCGCATCGCTGGCCTGGATGTCAAGCGCATCATCAACGAGCCCACCGCTGCTGCTCTGGCCTTCGGCCTGGACAAGCATGGCAAGGGCGACCGCAAGATCGCTGTGTATGACTTGGGCGGCGGCACTTTCGACGTCTCCATCATCGAAATCGCTGACGTGGACGGCGAAATGCAGTTCGAAGTGCTGTCGACCAACGGCGACACCTTCCTGGGCGGCGAAGACTTCGACCAGCGCATCATTGACTACATCGTGGCCGAGTTCAAGAAAGAACAAGGCGTCGACCTGACCAAGGACGTGCTGGCTCTGCAGCGCCTGAAGGAAGCCGCTGAAAAGGCCAAGATCGAGCTGTCGAACTCGGCCCAGACCGACGTCAACCTGCCTTACATCACCGCTGACGCGACTGGCCCCAAGCACTTGAACGTCAAGCTGACCCGCGCCAAGCTGGAGTCGCTGGTGGACGAACTGATCGAGCGCACCATCGCTCCCTGCCGCGTGGCCATGAAGGACGCTGGCATCGCCATCTCCGCCATTGACGACGTGATCCTGGTCGGCGGCATGACCCGCATGCCCAAGGTGCAGGACAAGGTCAAGGAATTCTTCGGCAAAGAGCCGCGCCGTGACGTCAACCCTGACGAAGCCGTGGCCGTGGGCGCCGCGATTCAAGGCCAGGTGCTGGGCGGCGACCGCAAGGACGTGCTGCTGCTGGACGTGACGCCTTTGTCCCTGGGCATTGAGACCCTGGGCGGCGTGATGACCAAGATGATCAAGAAGAACACCACGATCCCGACCAAGTTCTCGCAGACCTTCTCGACGGCCGACGACAACCAGCCGGCCGTGACCATCAAGGTCTACCAAGGGGAGCGCGAACTGGCCACCGGCAATAAGAGCCTGGGCGAGTTCAATCTGGAAGGCATCCCGCCGGCACCGCGCGGCACGCCCCAGATCGAAGTGAGCTTCGACATCGACGCCAACGGCATCTTGCACGTCGGCGCCAAGGACAAGGGCACCGGCAAGGAAAACAAGATCACCATCAAGGCGAACTCCGGTCTGTCTGAGGCCGAGATCGAGAAGATGGTCAAGGACGCCGAAGCCAACGCCGACGAAGACAAGAAAAAGGTCGAGTTGGTGCAAGCCAAAAACCAAGCCGACGGCATGGTGCACTCAGTGAAGAAGTCCCTGACCGAACACGGCGACAAGCTCGAAGCCGGCGAGAAGGAAAAGATCGAAGCTGCGATCACCGCCCTGGAAGAAGCCATCAAGGGCGACGACAAGGCCGACATCGAAGCCAAGACCGAAGCCCTGATGACCGCCAGCCAGAAGCTGGGCGAGAAGGTCTACGCTGACGCCCAAGGCGCCGAAGCTGCAGCCGCCGCTGCCGCAGGTGCAGCCGGTGGCGAGCAGCCGCAAGGCGCTCAGCAAGCTTCCGCCAAGCCGGCCGACGACAACGTCGTTGACGCCGAGTTCAAGGAAGTCAAAGACACCAAGTAAGGCTCCTGGCCAGGCGCTCAAGCCGCCTGGCCGGTGTTTCGCCGCCGCGTCGTAGCCCAGGGTTCAGGCCCGAAAAGCTCGTCGCGGCGCTGTTGTTTGAACTGCACGGAACCGCCCCATGGCAAAGCGTGACTATTACGAATCCCTGGGTGTCGCCAAAGGCGCCACCGAGGAAGAGATCAAAAAGGCCTATCGCAAGATGGCCATGAAGCACCACCCTGACCGCAATCAGGGTGAAGGTGCCAAGAAGGCCGAGGAGCAATTCAAGGAAGCCAAAGAGGCTTACGAGATGCTCTCCGACCCGCAAAAGCGCGCCGCCTACGACCAGTACGGCCATGCCGGCGTGGACCCGAATATGGGCGGCCGTGGCGGCCCGGGCGCGGAAGGCTTTGGCGGTTTCGCCGAGGCCTTTGGCGACATCTTTGGCGACATCTTCAACGGTGGCGGCGGTGGTGCGGGCCGGCGCGGCGGTGGCCAACAGGTCTATCGCGGCAATGACCTCAGCTACGCCATGGAAGTCACGCTGGAAGAGGCGGCGCGCGGCAAAGAATCGCAGATCCGCATCCCCAGCTGGGAAGGCTGCGAAGTCTGCAGCGGCTCCGGCGCCAAGCCCGGCACCACGGCCAAGAGCTGCGGCAGCTGCAATGGCTCGGGCACCGTGCATATGCGCCAGGGCTTCTTCTCGGTGCAGCAGACCTGCCCGCATTGCCATGGCACCGGCAAGATCATTCCCGACCCCTGCACGGCCTGTAACGGCCAGGGCAAGGTGAAGAAGAGCAAGACGCTGGAAGTCAAGATCCCGGCCGGCATCAACGAAGGCATGCGCATCCGCTCGGCCGGCAATGGTGAGCCCGGTGTGAATGGCGGCCCGGCAGGCGACCTCTACATCGAGATCCGCATCAAGCAGCACGAGATCTTCGAGCGCGATGGCGACGATCTGCACTGCACCATGCCGGTGGGCCTGACAATGGCCACGCTGGGCGGCAGCATCGAAGTGCCCACCCTGGGTGGCAAGGCCGAGATCGAGCTGCCCGAAGGCACCCAGCACGGCAAGACCTTCCGCCTGCGCGGCAAGGGCATCAAGGGCGTGCGCAGCAGCTACCCCGGCGACCTCTACTGCCACATCAGCGTGGAAACGCCGGTCAAGCTCACCGAACATCAGCGCAAGCTGATGAAGGAGCTGGACAAGAGTTTCCGCGATGGCGGCGAGCGCCACTCGCCCAATGCCAAGAGCTGGACAGACCGGGTCAAGGACATCTTCAAATGATGGCCGGGGTGACAGATCGTTGCGGGCTTCACCCGCGTCGCGCTGTCGCCGGCTGATTCAGTTCAGCCAAAGCCGTGCATTGCCCATGCGCACCCAACGCCCCGCCGCCAAACGCCGGGGCGTTTTTCATGGGCCCGGCAATGCGCATTGCTGCCGACAAGAGGGCCGGGAAGAGGGCCGACAAGAGGCGCCGGAAAAAGCCCGCATTCAAGTCCTGCGCCGCGCGGCCGATACCGCAGAAGTGAAGAAGCTCATGAAAATCTCCCTCGCTGCCCCGCCGGAACGCCTATGGCGCTGATGGACAGCAGTATTCAGAGCGCCAGCGCCCTGATCATCGACAGCAACGCCACCTCGCGCAGCCTGCTTTCAGCACAGCTGCGGGACCTGGGCGTGGCCGTTGTGCGCCAAGCCACCCGGGTGCATGACGCCCGCATGATTCTGGAGCACAAGGCCTATGACATCGTGCTGTGCGACTACCACTTCGACGGCACCGAGATGTCCGGCCAAGACCTGCTGGATGAGTTGCGCCGCGAGCAATTGCTGCCCTACTCCACCGTCTTCGTCATGGTCACCGGCGAGGCCACCTACGCCAAAGTAGCGGAAGCGGCTGAAGCCGCGCTCGACGGCTATCTGATCAAGCCCTACACCAGCGCCGCGCTGTCAGAACGACTGACCCATGCCCGCCACCGCAAGCGAGTGCTCAAAGACATCTTTGAAGCCATCGAGGCGCAGGATTTCGAGTCTGCAGCCAATCACTGTCTCAAGCGCTTCAATGCCCGCGCCGAGTTCTGGCTTTACGCCGCCCGTATCGGCGCCGAGCTGATGCTGCGGCTGGCGCGCCATGACGATGCCCGCAAACTCTACGACGCCATTGTCGAGGCCCGCACCGTGCCCTGGGCACGGCTGGGTGTGGCACGCACCGAGTTGGCCACAGGCAATACCAATGCCGCGCGTCGCACGCTGGAAACCTTGATCGGCGAGATCCCCGATTACGCCGACTCCTACGACGTCATGGGCCGGGTGCAAATGGAGCAAGGCGAAATCGCCGGCGCCCTGCGCACCTACCGCATGGCGGCCTCGCTCACGCCCGGCTGCCTGCTGCGCCAGCAAAGCTGCGGCAGCCTGGCCTTTTACGCGGGCGAGCGCACGGAAGCCCTGAAGATGCTGGAGCGCACCATGGCCACCGGCCTGCGCTCTAAGTTGTTCGACATGCTGAGCCTGATGCTGGTCGGCTTTATGCGCTTCGATGCGCGTGACACCAAGGGCCTCAAGTACGCGCAGGACGCGCTGGTGCAAGAGCTGGAACGCAAGCCCAAGGACCGCCGCTTGCAACGCTTCGACCGGGTTTTTCAAGCCTTGCGCAAGCTACAGGATCGCAAGATTGGCGATGCCCTTGAACTCTCGCGCGCCTTTGCCGCGGAGCAAGACGATGAGGACTTCAATCTGGAAGCCGCCACCTTGCTGGTGGGCTTGTGGATGCGCCTAGCTGCGCAGGACATTCAGCTCGATGAGATGGACACCTTGATGCAAAACCTGGGCCTGCGTTTTTGCACCACCAAGTCCAGCACCGAGCTGCTGGTGGCCATGGCCGAGAAGAACGAAGCCATTGCCGCCGAGTTCCAGGCCTGCCACACCAAGATTTTCGAGATCGCCGAAACGGCGATGCGCCACTCCATGCGCGGCTCGGCCCGCACCGGCGTCGAGCTGCTGATCCAGCAAGGCGAAGCCACCCGCAATGCCAAGCTGATCGACATGGCCGCCCTGGTGCTCAAGCGCCATGCCGAGAAGATTGACGACGCCCCCGCTTTGGCCGAACGCATCAACAGGCTGCAAGAGCTCTACGTACTGCCGCTAGGCATCAGCAATAGCCGCAGCCGCGCCGCTGGTGGTTTGGCATTGCGGACCTAAGAGTCCGCTGACAAGCCGGGCCTGGCACCGCGAGCCCCAGCACCGACGCATAGGCCGCTTGACCCCACGGTTGTCAACCCGCTCCGTCACAAAGGGGCGCTAGACTGGCTCGGTCACATGCTTGAGGTTCAGTCGCCACTGAGCCCCGCCACTTCAGCCAAGGAGTATGCAAATGTCCGCCACACCCAGTTACCAAACCGGCCGTTGGTCCATGCACTTTGAGGAAATCGACCAGGAAATCGCCACCCTGGCCCTGATGTGCGAGGTGCCGCTGCTGAACCCCGGCGTGATTGAACGCGTACTTGCCAATGAGCCCGCCGTCTGCGGCAAAGACAAGCCCGCCAGCTTCGCCAAGCTGCGCGGCCTGCTGATGATGCATTACTCCGACCAGAATCGCGCCATGGTGGCGCTGGGCGAAGAACAAGCCATGGCCATGATCAACGAGGTCATCGAGCGCCTGCGCGCACGTTTTGGCGACCGCCTGGGCACGCCGGCGGCCTGAGCGGTAAGACAGCGCCCTACCCGGGGGCGGTGAAGCCTGGGACAAAAGCTAGCGCGACGCTGCGAGCTCAGAAAAGCTGCCCTTGCCTAGACGCTTCTGAGTCGAGGTCGCATTGGCCCGCCCCCTGCTCTTGTACAGACGTACCCGGCAGTGCTTGCGGGCGCTGAAACTGGGTCAGGTCCAGAGCGAAGCGTTCGCGGTTCAGACCCAGGCGGGCACAAGCCTTCTTCATGCGCTGATGCATCAAGTCAGCCCACAAGCCCACACCGCGCATCCGCTGGCCAAAACGGCTGTCGTTATCACGGCCATCACGCATCTCGCGCACCCGCGCCATGACGCGGGCGGCCTTGTCCGGCACATGCTGCTGCAACCAATCCTGAAACAAGGGGTTGACCTCCCAGGGTAAGCGCAGCGGGATGCTGAAAGCGGTGCGCGCGCCAAGCGCGGCGGCGGCCTCCAGAATCCACTCCAACTCCGGCTCGTTGAGAAAGGGGATCAGCGGCGACACGCTCACCCCCACCGGCACGCCCGCCTCGGCCAGGGTCTTGATCAGCTGTAAACGCCGTTGCGGCGCAGCCGCCCGCGGCTCCAAGATGCGCGCGAGGTGCCCATCCAGCGTCGTCACCGAAACATAGACCGACACCAGGCCGGCCTGTGCCATCGGGGCCAGCAAATCGAGGTCGCGTTCAATGCCGGCGGACTTGGTGACGATGGACACGGGGTGGCGATGTTCGCTCAGCACCTCGATCAAACCCCGCGTGATGCGCAGCTTGCGCTCGATGGGCTGGTAGGCATCGGTGGCTGCCCCGAGGCAGAGCAGCTGCGGCCGGTAACTGGGCCGCGCGAACTCAGCGCGCAGCCGTTCGGCGGCGTTCACTTTGGCGATGATGCGCGTCTCGAAGTCCAGCCCCGGCGACAGATTCAGATAGCTGTGCGTCGGCCGAGCGAAGCAGTAAACGCAGCCATGCTCACAGCCCCGATAAGGGTTGATGGACAAGTCGAAGGGGATGTCCGGCGACTGATTGCCGGTGAGGATTTTGCGCGCCCGCTCCTCGATGATTTCGGTGCGGGGCGGCAGCGTTTGCTCATCGGCCTGCTGCGTCAGCGTACCCCAGCCGTCGTCGAATTGCTCGCGCTCGTCCCTGCTGAAGCGGTGCGCCAGCGCCCAAGCCGTGCCGCGGCCTTTCAGTGCCTCGGCAGGCAAATAGATCGGGGGCTGGGCGGGTTTGGACGAGGTCTGGGGCTTAGGCTTGGCAGGCATACTGTATATTCATACAGTATGGCGATAATGTCCAGCCCAAAAACTCAGTATTCCGCGCCGGCCGGGCTCACGTAGTCGGGCGCCAAGTTTTCGAACTTGGTGTGCATGCGCTGGAAGAAGAGCTTGACCGTGCCCACCGGGCCGTTACGTTGCTTGGCGATGATGATCTCGGCCACGCCCGGCTCCTTGCACTCTTCCTTGGTGTAGTACTCGTCGCGGTAAATGAACATGATGATGTCAGCGTCCTGCTCAATGGCGCCGGATTCGCGCAAGTCGGACATCATCGGGCGCTTGTCGGGGCGCTGCTCCACGCTTCGATTCAGCTGCGAGAGCGCAATCACCGGACATTGCAGCTCCTTGGCCAAGGCCTTCAAGCCGCGCGAGATTTCGCCAATCACGGTGGCCCGGTTTTCCTCGTTGCCGCCGTTGCCGCTCATGAGCTGCAAGTAGTCAATGATGATGAGGCCGAGCTTGCCGCAAATGCGGGCCTGGCGCCGCGCACGGGCTCGCACCTCGGAAGGGCTCAGGCCGGGACTCTCATCAATGAAGATGCTGGCCTTGCCGAGCTTGTCCACCGCTTCCGACAAGCGGCCCCATTCGTCGTCATTCAAACGCCCGGTACGCAGGCGGCCCTGGTCGATGCGGCCGATCGAACCCACCATACGCATGGCCAGCTGAGCGGCACCCATTTCCATTGAGTAAATGACGACGGGCAGGCCTTCGTTGATGGCCACGTTCTCGCCGATATTCACCACGAATGCGGTCTTGCCCATGGATGGGCGCGCGGCCAAGATGATCAAGTCGCCGGGCTGGAAGCCGGCCGTCATGCGGTCCAAGTCGAAGAAGCCGGTGCGCACACCGGTCACGTCTTCAGCGCCGTTTTCGGCCAGTTCGTTGACCCGGTCGATCAGCGCCACCACCAAGTTGTCCATGCTCTGGAAACCCTGACGGCTGCGCGAGCCTTCTTCACCGATGCGGAAGATCTTGCCCTCGGCCTCGTCCAGGATCTGGGTCACGGCGCGGCCTTGAGGCGCCAGGGCCGCGGTCGCGATTTCATCGCTGGCTGTCACCAGTTTGCGCAGAATGGCGCGCTCGCGCACGATCTCGGCATAACGGCGCAAATTGGCGGCGCTTGGGACACTTTGCGCCAAGGCATTCAGATAGGCCAGGCCACCGCATTCCTCCGCCTTGCCAATCGAGGTGAGTTCCTCAAAAACGGTCACCACGTCGGCCGGTTTGGCCGCGTTGATGAGCTTGCCGGTGGCGAGGTAGATCTGCTTGTGCTCGAAGCGGTAGAAGTCGCTCTCGGTGAGCATGTCACCGGCACGGTCCCAGGCCGAGTTGTCAATCAGCAAGCCGCCCAGCACGCTTTGCTCAGCCTCGATGGAGTGCGGTGGCACCCGCAGGCGGGCGACCTCGTCATCGCGGCGTTCGGCGCTGCCGCCGGAGCCAGGCAAGGAAGGCAGGGACGGAGAAGAGAAAGTGGCGCTCATCGGGAGGACTCGGCGGTGGACGGTGCAGTATTTGGGTTGGGCGGCTGACCTCGGGGCCTGCCCCGGCCGCTCAGCTTGCCACAAAAGCGCTGTGGACAAAGCTGTGGACAAGACCGGGACAAGCGGGGATAAGTCAGCGCCCCAAAATGCAAAAAGCCGACAGCTTGATCAGCGTCGGCTTTTCCATGCTAACCCAAGCGGGTCAGCACGCAGGCGAAATTTCTTTCGCGATTTTCGTTCGCTGATTACTCAGCTTCGCGCTGCACTTGAACGCTCAACTCCACCACCACGTCGGTGTGAGGAGCCACGTTCACGGCGAACTCGCCCACAGCCTTCAGCGGGCCCAAGGGCAGACGGATCTGCGACTTGACGATGGACGCGAAGCCCATCTTGACCAGTGCGTCGGCGATGTCAGCGTTGGTGACCGAACCGAACAAACGGCCGTCCACGCCAGCCTTTTGGCTGATGACAACGGTCTTGCCAGTCAGGGTCTCGCCCAGAGCGACGGCGGTTGCCAGCTTCTCAGCAGCAGCCTTTTCCAGCTCAGCGCGGCGGGCTTCGAATTCCTTGATGGCCGCTTCGGTGGCACGACGTGCCTGGCGAGTCGGGATCAGGAAGTTGCGTGCGTAGCCGTTCTTGACGGTGACGACATCGCCCAGGTTGCCGAGGTTGGCGACTTTTTCAAGCAGAATGATTTGCATAGTGGTCTACTCCTCAGACCTTGTGCTGATCGCTGTACGGCAGCATGGCGAGGAAACGCGCACGCTTGATACAAACAGTCAGTTGACGCTGGAAGAAAGCGCGCGTGCCGGTCAAGCGGGCAGGCGTGATCTTGCCGTTTTCGCCGATGAAATCGCGCAGGGTGTCGATGTCCTTGTAGTCGATCTGCTCAACACCGGTAACGGTGAAGCGGCAGAAACGCTTACGACGGAACAGCAACGATTGGGTATTGCGCTTGGGCTTCTTGTCCTTGGAGAAGCGACCCTTGCCACGTGGTGGTGCCATTTTGTGACCTCTTTAATTTAATCCGGATTCGAACAATTCCGTGCTCAGACGATGGCGCTATTGCTGCTGCATTTCTCAAGGCCGGTGATGTGAAAGATCACACCGCGACCATTGCGTTGGGTGGTCAAAAAGCCTGTGAACAGTGCTTCTCCGCCAAGCCCCAAACTTTGCAGCCGTTTTCCCATCTCACCGATCACCACCGCTTTCAGCTCCATGGCTACTTTGCGGGGTTTGCCTGCTTCTTGAACCTGGGACTCATGCTTCAAGCAGCAGTCCAAGGCCATCAAGCCGGCCGGTGTGTATCGAACCAAACCCAGCTCCGAGAGCTGCGCCTGCAATACCAGATGGTTCAACGCAATGCGATCACTTCAAGCACAGCTGGCCTGATTAGGCCGTCGCGACTTGAGGCGCCTTGCGAGCGTCTTCGCGTTCCACGGTCTTCATCATCACCGACGGGGTTGTCTCGGCCTTGGCCTTGGCAACGGTCAGGTGACGCAACACGGCGTCGTTGAAACGGAAACCGGTTTCGAGTTCACGCAGCGTCTCAACGCTGCACTCGATGTTGACGCACAGATAGTGAGCCTTGGCCAGCTTCTGGATCAGGTAAGCCATTTGACGGCGGCCCCAATCTTCGACGCGGTGCACAGTACCACCACCGGTGGTGATCAGGCTCTTGTAGCGCTCCAGCATGGCCGGAACTTGTTCGCTTTGATCCGGATGGATCAGCAGAACGATTTCATAGTGACGCATAAGTACTCCTTGTGGATTCCAGCCCGCTTGAATGCCGACTGTTTTCAGCCAGCTGCGAAAGCTGTAGAAGCCGTGCCACGGCGTCGACTGACGTGATCACGGCAAGGGGGAACCCGCGATTCTAGCTCAGCTTTAGGGATTCGCCTAGCATTTACTTGCAAGCTCGCCCATCAAGCCGGCGGCGGGCTGCGCAGCAGGGCCAGCGTCTGCATCTGCGTCTCGTCCGGCCGCGGCGTCAGCCAGCTCACCAGCACCACCGTGGCAAAGCCCGCGGCAACACCGAACAAACCCGCCGAAACCGGCTGAATGCCCCACCACAGCTGCACCGGACCCGGCAAGCCCAGCGCCTCACGCATCCAGGGCGTGGCCACCGCCAAGTAGTAGACGGTAACGCCCAAGCCCGCCAACATCCCTGCCACCGCGCCCTGCCGATTGGCGCGGCGCCAAAAGATGCCCAGCACCAGCGCCGGGAAGAACGCCGCCCCAGCCACCGAGAAGGCGGCCGCCACCAAGAAAAGAATGTCCGCTGGCCGCTGCGCCGCCACTGCCGCTGCCGCCAAGGCCGTCACCAACAACAAGGCCTTGGACAAGGTAACGCGCCGCGTCATCACCGCCTGCGGATTGACCGTGCGGAAATAGACGTCGTGCGACAAGGCGGCCGAGATGGTCAGCAGCAAGCCATCAGCCGTGGACAAGGCCGCCGCCAGCGCACCCGCCGCCACCATGCCGGACACCACAAAAGGCAGGCCAGCCAGCTCCGGCGTCATCAGCATGATGATGTCCGAGCTGATGCGCATCTCACCAAGCTGCAAAACGCCATCCCCGTTGATGTCAGACACCGACAGCAGGCTGGAATCGACCCGGCTCCACTGCGCGATCCAGTCCGGCAACTGGCTGAAGGACTGGCCCACCAACTCGGTCAGCACTTCGTACTTGACCATCACCGCCAAGGCCGGCGCCGTGAAGTACAGCAGCGCGATAAAGAACAGCGACCAGGCCACCGACTGGCGCGCCTCGGCCACCGAAGGCGTGGTGTAAAAGCGCGTCAGCAAATGCGGCAAGCCCGCCGTGCCCACCATCAGGCAGAACATCAAGGCCAAGAAATTGCTGCGTGAATCACCAAACTGCTGCTGCTCAGCAGGCGTGCCCGCCGGGTCGCCGGCAAACACCTGACCCTGCCGCGGCATGCCGCCCAGCGGCTGGGCGCGCGAGTCGTTGAACTGCTTGGCGCGCTGCCACTGCTCCTCCGCGTCCAAGGTGGTTTTGGGCAGGGCCGCGCGGCCCTTCTCGGCCGCCTGGATCTCGGCCAGGGGCGCTTCCTGTGCTTTAAGCTTAGCCACCAGTTGCGAGGCATGCAGGCGGTCTTGAGCCAGGGCCACAGGCACATCCTGCAGCTTTTTCTCGTAGTTCGCCGCCTGCTGCGCATACAGGCCACGCACTTGCAGCTCCTTCGGGTCGTCGATCAGCTCTTGCTCGCGCAGGGTGAGCTTTTGCAGTTGATAGCCGTAGACCAGCTGCGGCAAAGGCACCCCCGTTTGCTTGGCACACAACCACACCACCGGCACCAGATAGGCGATTACCAGCACGATGTACTGCGCCACCTGCGTCCAGGTGACGGCCCGCATGCCGCCCAGAAAGGAGCACACCAAAACGCCGCCCAAGCCCACAAACACGCCGATCTCAAAGGTCAAGCCAGTCAGGCGCGAGGTGATCAGGCCCACCGCATAGATTTGCGCGACCACGTAGATGAAAGAAATAAGAATCGCCGCCGCCGCCCCGATCAGGCGTGGTGAATGGCCGCCATAGCGCGCGGCCAGAAAGTCAGGAATGGTGAACTGCCCGAAGCGCCGCAGATAGGGCGCCAGACACAGCGCCACCAGGCAAAAGCCGCCCGTCCAGCCCAGCACATAAGCCAAGCCCGCATAGCCGGCCAAATAGAGCGTGCCCGCCAGTCCAATGAAGGAGGCCGCGCTCATCCAGTCGGCGCCGGCCGCCATGCCGTTGTAGATGGCCGGCACGCGCCGGCCGGCCACATAGTATTCATCGGCGTCCGTCGTGCGGCTAAACAGACCGATGACAGCGTAGATGCCCACCGTCGCGGCCAAAAAGCAAAAGCCGATCCAAATCTTGGGCATGCCCAAGTACTCGCACACCGCCAAGCCCAGCACAAACACCACAAAGCCCAAGGTGTACCAGGCGTAGATGCGATGCAGGCGAGTCCGCAAGGCGGGCATGGGCGTGGCGGAGGAGGAGGCTTCTTGCTGAGGATTCACGGGAGATCAAAGAAAAGCGAGCCGCCATCATGCGAGCGGCGGCCGCTGGCTGTCGATAGCGAGGAACCCGCGCCCGATATGAAAACAGCCCCTCGCGGGGCTGTTGAGCTTTCAGAAAGCGGCGATTAACGCTTGGCCAGACGCTGCCAGGTCTCGATCACCGAATCCGGATTCAACGAGATCGACACGATGCCCTCGTCGGCCAACCACTCGGCGAAGTCCGGGTGGTCGCTGGGGCCCTGGCCGCAGATGCCGATGTACTTGCCGGTGGAGCGGCAGGCACTGATGGCGCGCGAAATCAAGGCCTTGACGGCGGGGTCGCGCTCGTCAAAGTCGCCGGCCAACTGCTCCAGGCCGGAATCCCGGTCCAGGCCCAGGGTCAGCTGAGTCAGGTCGTTAGAGCCAATCGACATGCCGTCGAAATGCTCCAGGAACTGGTCCGCCAGAATTGCATTGCTGGGCACTTCGCACATCATGATGACGCGCAGGCCATCGGTGCCGCCGGTGGCAGCGCGCTTGAGGCCGCGCTCAGCCAGCATCGACACCACGCGTTCGGCTTGGCGCACGGTGCGCACGAAAGGCACCATGATTTCGATATTGGTCAGTCCCATCTCGACACGCGCGCGCTTCAAAGCCTCGCACTCCATCGCGAAAGCGTCCGAGAACTCGCCGCTGATGTAGCGCGAAGCGCCGCGGAAGCCCAGCATCGGGTTTTCTTCATCGGGCTCGTAGCGCGAACCACCGATCAGCTTGCGGTACTCATTGCTCTTGAAGTCAGACAAACGCACGATCACCGGGCGCGGGAAGAAGGCGGCAGCAATGGTGGCAATGCCTTCGACCAGCTTGTCGACGTAGAAAGCGCGCGGCGAAGCGTGGCCTCGGGCCACGGATTCAACCGCCTTCTTCAAGTCAGCGTCGATGTTCGGATAGTCCAGAATCGCCTTGGGGTGGACGCCGATATTGTTGTTGATGATGAATTCAAGCCGGGCCAGACCCACGCCGCTGCTGGGCAGCTGCGCAAAGTTGAAAGCCAGCTGCGGGTTGCCCACGTTCATCATGATCTTGACGGGGCAGTAAGGCAGTTCGCCGCGATGCACTTCGCTGATTTCGGTTTCCAGCAAGCCGTCATAGATATAGCCGGTGTCGCCTTCCGAGCAGGCCACGGTGACCAGTTGGCCATCCTTGAGCTTCTCGGTCGCGTCGCCGCAACCCACCACGGCCGGGATACCCAGCTCGCGCGCAATGATGGCGGCGTGGCAGGTACGTCCGCCGCGGTTCGTGACGATGGCCGCGGCGCGCTTCATCACCGGCTCCCAGTTCGGGTCGGTCATGTCCGTCACCAGAATGTCGCCGGGCTGGACGCGGTCCATATCGGCAATGCTCTCCACCAAGCGCACCGGGCCGGTACCGATCTTCTGGCCAATGGCGCGGCCTTCGGCCAGCACGGCGCTGTGACCCTTGAGCTTGTAGCTGTGCTCGACTTGACCTTCCATCTGGCTCTTCACAGTCTCAGGGCGAGCTTGCAGGATGTAGATATGGCCATCCACGCCGTCACGGCCCCACTCGATGTCCATCGGACGCTCGTAGTGCTTCTCGATGATCATGGCGAACTTGGCCAGCTCGATCACCTCGGCGTCATTCAGCGAATAGCGGTTGCGCATTTCGGGCGCGGTATCCACCGTCTTGACCAGCTTGCCCGAGGCTGCTTTTTCGGCCGGCGTGGCGAACTCCATGCTGATCAGCTTGGAGCCGAGGTTGCGGCGGATGATGGGCAGCTTGCCGCGCGCCAGCGCGGGCTTGTGAACATAGAACTCGTCGGGGTTGACGGCGCCCTGCACCACGGTTTCACCCAGGCCGTAGCTGGAGGTGATGAAGACCACATCCTTGAAGCCGCTCTCGGTGTCGATGGTGAACATCACACCGGCCGAGCCGAGGTCAGAGCGCACCATGCGCTGCACGCCGGCGCTCAGGGCCACATCGGCATGGGCAAAGCCCTTGTGCACGCGGTAGCTGATGGCGCGGTCGTTGTAGAGGGAGGCGAAAACCTCTTTCATCTTGTGCAGCACTTCTTCGATGCCAACGACGTTCAGGAAGGTTTCTTGCTGACCGGCAAACGATGCATCAGGCAAGTCTTCGGCCGTGGCGGAAGAACGCACGGCAAAGGACACGCCGGGATTCTCAGCGGTCAGCTGCGCGAAGGAGGCGCGGATTTGTGCTTCCAGATCGGCCGGGAAAGGCTGCGCCTCCAGCCAGCCGCGGATTTCTGCACCGGCCTCGGCCAGGGCGCGCACATCGTCGGTATTGAGGCTGACCAGGCGCGCTTCGATGCGCTTGTCCAGACCTTCGTGCTTGAGGAACTCGCGAAAGGCATGGGCCGTGGTGGCGAAGCCGCCCGGCACCCGCACGCCCGAGGCGGCCAGTTGCGAGATCATTTCGCCGAGGCTGGCGTTTTTACCGCCGACCACCTCGACATCCGTCATTCTCAGATTCTCAAAGGGAACGACCAGGGCGGTCGGCTCGTAGCGTTGTGACATGGGAAAGCTCCGGGATGATAAAAAAACGGCGCTCCCGCAATGACGACGCCGCCACCGGCGCCATCCTTCAGGCTGATACAGACGGCACACTCCCCAGCGAGTTCGAATTCTTGTTGTGGGCTGAGGGGCGTCATGTGGCTGAACGGGATGATTGGCGCTGATTCTACGGGCAAGCCCGAGTGGCGCGTGCTGACATTTTTGGCACGCCAGTCTGATTTCGCTTCCCCCGCCACGCGGTAGGTCGGAGGCAACATCAGCGGGCAGTTCGGCGGCAGCAGCGGCGCCAACAGCCCTATGATGAAGCCGAACTTTTCATCGCCCACCATGCCCAATCGCACCGTGTACTTTGTCTCCGATGGCACCGGCATCACCGCCGAAACCTTCGGCAATTCCATCCTGGCCCAGTTCCCCATCAAGCCGCGCCATGTGCGCCGCCCCTTTGTCGACACCCCGGAAAAAGCCTATGCCGTGGTGCGCGAGATCAACGAGACCAGCGTGCGCGAAGGCGTGCGGGCCATCGTCTTCGCCACCCTGGTGGATCGCGATGTGCTCAAAATCGTGCGCGACCATTGCCAAGCGCGGGTGATGGACATGTTCGGCACCTTTATCGAGCCGCTGGAAGAAGAGTTCGAGGTCAAGAGCAACCACCGCGTCGGCCGCTTCTCCGATGTGGCGCGCAGCCAGGAGTACCACGACCGCATCGAGGCCATCAACTTCTCTCTCGCCCATGACGACGGCCAATCGGCCAAGAATCTGGATGTGGCCGATGTGATCCTGGTCGGCGTGTCGCGCAGCGGCAAGACACCCACCTCGCTCTACTTGGCCATGCAGCACGGCATCAAGGCCGCCAACTATCCGCTGATCCCCGAAGACTTCGAGCGCGGCCGCCTGCCCTCGATGCTGGTGGCGCACAAGCGCAAATGCTTTGGCCTGACGATCGACCCTGAGCGCCTGAGCCAGATCCGCAACGAGCGCCGCCCCGGCAGCAAGTACGCCGACATGATGAACTGCCGCTACGAGGTCAACGAGGCCGAGGCGATGATGAAGAAGGACGGCATTGCCTGGCTGTCGTCCACGCACAAATCCATCGAAGAGATCGCCACCACCATTCTGCGCGACCTGCGACCCGACCGCCTGATCTACTGAGGTGCCCGGCTCCGCTCTTGCCCTGGTGCTGGCCGCCGCGCTGCTGCATGCCTTGTGGAACTTTGCGGCCAAAAAGGCCGGCGGCAACCATCACTTCGCCCTCGCCTCCGCATTGACGGTCAGCGTGATCTGGCTGCCGGTCGTTTGGATCGTCGGCTGGGAAGTGGTTGCCGGCTTCGACAGCAAGACTTGGGGCGTGCTGATGGCCACAGCCTTGCTGCACCTGCTCTATTTCAATGCCTTGCTGACGGGCTACCGCCTGGCCGACTTAACCGTGGTCTACCCAGTGGCGCGCGGCAGTGCGCCGGCCATGTCGGCCATTGCCGCCGTGTTCTTGCTGGGCGAGCACCTGGGCCTGCGCGGCGGCCTGGGCTTGCTGGCGGTGGTGCTGGGCATTGTTTTGATTGCCGCCGGGCCGGGGCTGTGGCGCCCGCGCACGGGGGAGGCCCATCGGCGCCGCAAGCTGGGCCTGCTCTGGGGCGGAATCACCGGCGTCTTGATCGCGGGCTACACCGTGGTGGACGGTTATGCCATCAAGGTCTTGCTGATCTCGCCGCTGCTGCTTGACTATTTCAGCAATCTGCTTCGCGTGCCCTTCATGCTGCCCGGCCTGTGGCGCGACCCGCAGGGCTTTGCCGCCGCGCTCAGTCAGCAATGGCGCTATGTGCTGCTGGTGGCGGTGTGCAGCCCGCTGGCTTACATCTTGGTGCTCTACGCCATGCAATTGGCGCCGCTGTCGCGGGTGGCTCCCACTCGCGAGGTCTCGATGCTGTTTGCCGCCCTGCTGGGCGGGCAATTGCTGAAGGAAGGCGAGCGCGGCTGGCGCTTGGCCGGCGCGGCCTGCATCGCGGGCGGCGTGATCGACCTGAGCCTATAGATTCACAAGCGCTGGCGGGCGCTCTCGTACAGGCAAATGGCCGCGGCGCTGCCCACATTGAGCGACTCCTCGCCGCCCGGCTGTGGGATGCCCACGGTCAAGGCGCAGCGCTGCATCAACTCAGGCTGCACGCCCTGCCCTTCATGACCCATCACCCAAGCGCAGGGCTGGGGCAAGGCGATTTGGTGGATCTGCGACTCGGCGTAGGAGCTGGTGGCGATCAGCGGCACTTGCAGGCGATCCAGATCGGCCGGGCTCAGGCCCTCGATCAAGCGCAGGCCGAAATGCGCGCCCATGCCGGCACGTAAGACCTTGGGCGACCACAGCGCCGCCGTGCCCTTCAAAGCCAGCACTTGCTTGAAGCCGAACGCTGCCGCGTTGCGCAGAATGGTGCCCACATTGCCGGCATCCTGCAGACGGTCCAGCACGACGGAATCCAGGCGAGGGCTGAGGTCTTGGCCATCGTCATGCGGCACTTCAAAGCCGATCTGCGCCGGCGACTCCAGGCCGCTGATGCTCTTAAACAGCGCAGCCGGCACCACCAAGATCTTGGGCGCGGCATCGGCCAAGGCTCGCAGTGCCGGGTCCTGGGCGGCCGCTTCGGTGATGACGGCAAGCGTCACCGCATGGCCGCGCTGCAGGCAGGCGCGCACCAAGTGGTCACCTTCCAGCCAGACGGAACCCAGCTTGCGGTAAGCGCCACCGTCTTGGCTGAGCTTGCGCAGGCGTTGCAGGGCGGGGTTGTCCCGCGAGGTGATGTGATGCAGCTGGCTCATTTACTTGCTTGACTCTAAAACTGCACGCACCGGCCCGAAGGTACGGCGGTGCCAGGCGGTGACGCCGTGCGCGCGCAAGGCAGCCAGATGCTCGGCCGTGGGGTAGCCCTTGTGGGTGGCGAAGCCATAGGCCGGGTGGGCTTCATGCATGGCGATGCATTGGCGGTCGCGATGCACCTTGGCCAGGATGGAAGCGGCCGAAATGGCTTGCACCTTGGCATCGCCCTTGACGATGGCTTCGGCCGGAATCTTCAGCACCGGCAGGCGGTTGCCGTCCACCTGCACGAAGCTGGGCTTCAAACGCAAGCCCTCGACCGCGCGCCGCATCGCCAGCATGGTGGCTTGCAAAATATTTAGGCGGTCAATTTCCTCGACCGAGGCCTCGGCGATGCAGCAGCACAGGGCTTTGGCGCGGATTTCATCAAACAGCAACTCGCGCTTTTTTTCGCTCAGGATCTTGGAGTCGCGCAGGCCCATGATGGGCGCGGCCTCATCCAGAATCACCGCCGCCGCCACCACTGGGCCGGCCAGGGGGCCACGGCCGGCTTCATCCACGCCGGCCAGCAAACCCGCGCCGGCCCAGACCAGGCCCAGCTGCTCAGGCGCGGCCATCAATGACTTGGGCGATGGCATCGCTGGCCTTTTGCGCGGTATTGCAACGCAGCAGTTCGTGTTGTTGGGCAAAGCGCGCCTGCACCTTGGCATAACGCTCAGGTTCAGCGAGCCAGGCCAAGCCCTCACGCGCCAGCGCTTCTGGCGTACACGCGTCTTGAATCAGCTCGGGCACCAAAAATTCGCGCGCCAGCACATTCGGCAGGCCCACCCAGGGCTGGTAGTTCTTGCCCTGCATGCGCCACCAGTTCAGCCAATGCATGCGGTAGGCAATCACCATCGGGCGTTTGAACAAGGCCGCCTCCAGCGTGGCGGTACCGCTGGCCACCAGCGTCACATCACAAGCCGCCAGGGCTTCGTGCGAGCGACCGTCGAGCAACTGCAAATTGAGCCTAGGCGCCAAGCGCGCCACCAGGGGCTCGATCAGCGGGCGCAAACCCGGAGCCACCGGCATCACAAAACGGATGTCGGGCCTGGCCTGCTGCATCAGCAGCGCGGCCTGCAAAAAGGGCTCGGCGATGTAACGAATCTCGCTGCGCCGGCTGCCCGGCAACAGCGCCACCACCGTATCCGTCTCACTCAAACCCAGCGCGGCACGGCTCTGCGCCTTGGGCGGCTCCAGCGGGATCGCATCAGCCAGGGGATGTCCCACATAGGTGGCGGCGATGCCATGCTTGTGCAGCAACTCGGGCTCGAAGGGGAAGAGGCACAGCACATGGTCGGCCGAGCGTTTGATCTTCTCGACCCGCTCGGCACGCCAGGCCCAAATGGAAGGGCAAACGAAATGAATCGTCTTGATGCCGCCTTCGCGCAGGCGCTGCTCCAGGCCGAAATTGAAATCGGGGGCGTCGATGCCGATGAAGGCGACCGGCCGCTCGGGGCCGGCTAACAAGCGATTACCCAGCTGGCGACGAATCGACAGCAGCTCGCGCAGATTCAGCAGCGCATCCACATAGCCAAAAATGCTCAGCTTGCTGTGCGGCCACCAGGCCTCGAAGCCTTGCTCGGCCATGCGCGGGCCACCGATGCCTTGCGAGCGCAGCACGGGCCAGCGCGTGCGCAAGCCAGCCAGCATCATGCCGGCCAGCAAATCGCCGGAGGCCTCGCCGGCCACCATGCCAATGGACAGGGCCCGAGGCGAAAGTTCTGTCATGACTGCTTTAGCGCACGATGCCGCGCGTGGCGGCGGCGAGAAAGTTCAGCATCAAGTCCACATCCTCGTCAGCGCCCTGCCCGCGCAGCTCGGCAATGGCTTGCTGCGACTGCTCCAGCGTCAGCGAAGAGCGGTACAGGCGTTTGTGGATCTGCTTGATCACCGCGATGCGCTCGGCCGAGAAGCCGCGCCGCTTCAGCCCCACCGCATTGACGGCACGCGCCGCCAGCGGGTTGCCGTCCACCGTCATGAAAGGCGGCACATCTTGCGCCACATGGCCTTGGAAGCCGACCATGGCATGGGCACCGATCTTGACGAACTGGTGCACGCCGGACAGGCCACCGATGGTGGCCCAATCGCCCACATGCACATGGCCCGCCAGCGTGGCGTTATTAGCCAGCACGATGTGGTTGCCCAGCCGCACATCGTGAGCGATGTGGACGTAAGCCATCAAGAGATTGTCGCTGCCCAGGCGGGTCACGCCTTCGTCTTGCGCCGTTCCCAGATTGATGGTGCAGAACTCCCGGAAGGTGTTGCGATCGCCGATCACCAACTCGGTCGGCTCACCCGCGTACTTCATGTCCTGCGGCACCGCGCCGATGGAATTGAATTGAAAGATCTTGTTGCCGGCGCCAATAGAGGTGCGGCCTTCGATCACGCAATGCGGGCCCACCACCGTGCCGGCGCCGATGCGCACATGCGGGCCGATCAGCGTGTAGGCCCCGACCGCGACCGAGCTGTCCAGCTGCGCGGCGGGGTCGATGATGGCGGTCGGGTGAATCAAGCTCATGGGCCCTGCACCTTTCAGAGGGCGTCGATCTTGCGCATGGTGCAGATCAGCTGCGCTTCTGCCGCCAGGGCTTCACCCACAAAGGCCTTGCCGGTGAATTTGAAGATGCCGGCCTTGGCGCGGTCCAGCGTCACTTCCAGGCGCAGCTGGTCACCGGGCTCCACAGGCCGCTTGAAGCGGGCGTTATCGATGCCGGCGAAGTACACGACCGTGCTGTCATCCAGCTTGATGTCCGAGCTTTCCAGGGCCAGCAAGGTGGCGACTTGCGCCATGGATTCGAGAATCAGCACACCCGGCATGACCGGGCGATGCGGGAAATGGCCAACGAAATAAGGCTCGTTGATGCTGACGTTCTTGATCGCCAGAATGCGCTTGCCGGCTTCAACCTCCAGCACACGATCCACCAGCAAAAGCGGGTAGCGGTGGGGGAGTTTCTTGAGGATGCTGTGGATGTCCATGGTCATGTGTTCTTTTTCTCTAGCTCGCGCAAACGGGTGCGCAAGGCATGCAATTGTCTCAGGGTGGCCGCGTTCTTCTCCCAGCTGGCATTTTCCTCGAAGGGATAGGCGCCGCTGTAGAGCCCGGGTTTGCTGATGCTGCGGCTGATCAGAGTGGCGGCCGACACATGCACATGGTCGGCCAAACTCAGGTGGCCAACGATATTGGCCGCGCCGGCAATGGTGCAAAAGGCGCCGATCTTGGTGCTGCCCGCAATCGCGGTACAGCCAGCAATCGCCGTATGCCGCCCGATGTGCACGTTATGGGCAATCTGAATCTGGTTGTCCAGCTTGACGCCGTCTTCCAGCACCGTGTCGGCCAAGGCGCCACGGTCGATGCAGGTGTTGGCGCCGATCTCGACATCGTCGCCAATGCGCACATTGCCGAGTTGCTCGATCTTGACCCAGCCAGAAGCATCACCGGCCTTGAAATTGGGCGCAAAGCCAAAGCCGTCGGCGCCAATCACAACGCCGCTATGCACGATGCCGCGCGCGCCAATCTGGCAGCCAAAACCCACGGTGACGCTGGCACTCAAGCGCGTACCTGCACCGATGCGGGCGCCCTGCCCGATCACGCAATGGGGGCCGATGCGCGCGCCCTCACCGATCTCCACATCCGCTTCGATCACCACCAGCGGGCCGATGTCGACACCAGCACCCAAACGGGCCGAGGGATCAATCACCGCGCTGGGATGCACCCGCGCAGGCGCTTGTGGGCGCATGCGCGCCGCCCACCACTGGGTTAGGCGTGCGAAGTAGAGGTAAGGGTCGGGCGTGACGATGGCGGCCGAAATGGCGACACCGGCATCAGCGCCACGGGCCGCAGCCGCTTCAGCAAAGGCCGGCGCCACGATCACGCAAGCCGCCTGCGTTTGCGACAGTTGCGCTTGGTACTTGGGATTGGCCAAAAAGCTGATGGACTGACCATCGGCTTCGTCCAGCGGCGCGATGCGCGCGATGGGCGTTTGCGCCTCACCAAGAAGATCGCCGCCCAAGGCGGCGATCAGATCAGCTAGGTGAACCGTGGTGGTCACCGGCGAAATCACTTCTGCGCGTTGAGCGCGTCGATCACCTTCTTGGTGATGTCCACACGCGGGCTGAACATGATGGCATCTTGCACGATCAGGTCGTACTTCTCGGCGTCGAAGATTTGCTTGATCACCTTGTTGGCACGATCAACCATCACCGACATTTCTTCGTTCTTGCGCTGGGTCAGGTCTTCTTGCCACTCGCGGCGCTTGCGCTGCAGTTCGCGGTCGGTCTCGACCAGATCGCGTTGGCGGCGGGTGCGCTCGGCTTCGCTCAGGGTCGGGGCATCTTTCTCAAGCTTCTCGGCAGCGCCGCGCAGCTTTTGTTCGGTGTCCTTCAGATCCTTCTCGCGCTTGCCGAATTCAGCTTCCAGCTTGCTAGCCGCAGCCTTGCCGATATTGGCTTCGCGCATCACGCGGTCGCTGTTCACATAGCCGATCTTGAGTTCCTGGGCCTGTGCAGCAGACACACCGGACAAGGCCGACACCGACAACATGGCGGACAGTGCCACCGCTTTCAAAGACAAGCTTTTCATCAGAATGCATTCCCGATCTGGAATTGGAATTTCTCGATTCTATCTGTGGGTTTCTTGCGCATCGGTGAGCCATAGCTCAAACGCAGGGGGCCCATTGGCGAAATCCAGCTCAAGCCCACACCTGCGGAGGAGCGGAATGAGTCGAAGTCCACCTTCTCTTGCGGACCCCAGACATTGCCGGCGTCCACGAAGCCAAAGAATCGGAAGGTTTTGTCGTTGCCGCCGCCGGGCACCGGCAGGTAAAGCTCGGCATTGATGTTGATGCGGCGATTGCCACCGGAGTAGGAGCCGGTCACGTCCACCGGGCCCAGCGAGCCCGCCTCGAACACCCGCACAGAACCCAGGCCACCGGCGTAGAAGTTCTTGAAGATGGGGTAAGGCTTGCCAGCCAAGCCCTGGCCCCAGCCGATTTCGCTGTTCAGGCCCAGGGTGATCTTGTTGGTGATCGGGATGTATTCCTGGTACTGCACATTGGCGCGGCCGTATTGCGCATCACCAAAAGTGCTCAGCTCCAGGTTGACCCGGGCGAAGCGGCCGACCGTGGGCGAGATGATGCTGTCGCGGTTGTCACGAGCCCAACCGATGGTGAAGGGCCACTCCGAGCTGTCCTTGCCGAACTGGCGACCGTAGAGCAAATAGCTATTGGGCAGACCAGCCGTCGTGCTCATGCGGGTACGGGCATAGCCGAAGCCGAAGAACACGGTGTCGATTTCCGAGAAGGGCACACCGAAGCGGATCGAGCCGCCATGGGTGATCAGCTCGTACTGCTCGCCCAAGGTGTTGATTGGCTTTTGAGTCCGATAGAACACGTCGAAGGAGCGCGAGATGCCGTCCACCGTGAAGTAAGGATCGGTCTCGCTGATCACCAGCGCGCGGCCAGTTGATGCGGTATTGACTTGGATACCCAGGGAATGGCCGGAGCCGAAAATATTGTCCTGCTGGATCGAGCCGGTCAGCGACAGCTTTTGCTGGCTGGAGTAACCCGCGCCCACCATGATGTTGCCGGTGGGGCGCTCCACCACGGTCAGCAGCACGTCCACCTGGTCTTGGGTGCCGGGGACTTCCTGGGTGTCGATGGTCACTTCACCTTGCTTGAAGTAGCCCAGACGCTCAACCCGGTCTTTCGAAGCCTTGATGCGCTGGCCGTCGTACCAGGCCGATTCGAACTGGCGGAACTCGCGGCGGATCACTTCGTCCCGTGTGCGGGTATTGCCACCGATGATGACCTTGCGGACATAAACGCGGCGCGCTGGGTCACCGGTGAAGGTGACCACGACCTGGCCGGTGGCCTTGTCGATTTCAGGCCGGCTATCGACCCGCGCAAAGGCGTAGCCGAAGGTGCCGTAGTAGTCGCTGAACAAGCGCGTGGTCTGGGCCACGGCCTCGCCTTGATAGGGCTGGCCAGGCTTGAGTTGAATCAGGCGCTTGAAGTCTTCTTCACGGCCCAGGAACTCACCTTCGAGCTTGACGGCCGTGACGGTGTAGGGCTGACCCTCGTTAACCGTGATGGCCACGCTGATGCTTTGCTTATCCGGCGAGATCGTCACCTGGGTGGAGGTGACGGCGAACTCCAGATAGCCGCGATTCAGGTAGTAGGAGCGCAGCGTTTCCAAGTCAGCATTGAGCTTAGAGCGCGAATAGCGGTCGGTCTTGGTGTACCAAGTCAGCCAGCCCGAGGTGGTCTGCTCCATCAGGCCCAGCAGCGTGCTCTCGGAGAACACCTTGGAGCCGAGGATGCGCACCTCACCGATCTTGGCGGGCTCGCCCTCGGTCACGGCGAAGCTGACGTTGACGCGATTGCGCTCCAGCGGCGTGATCGTGGTTGTGACCTCGGCGCCGTACAAGCTGCGCGTCAGGTACTGGCGCTTCAACTCTTGCTCGGCACGGTCGGCCAGGGCCTTGTCGAAGGGCTTGCCCTCGCCAATGCCCACGTCCTTGAGCGACTTGGTCAGCGCCTCGGTGTCGAACTCTTTCAGGCCGACAAAGCTGACGTTGGCAATGATGGGGCGCTCTTCAATGATGACCACAGCGGAGCTGCCGTCGATATTGATGCGCACATCTTTGAACAAGCCAGTGGCAAACAAGGCGCGCAAGGCAGCCGCGCCCTTGTCGTCGTTGTAGGTGTCGCCAATCCGAAAGGGCAGCGACGCGAACACGGTACCGGGGTCGGTCCGATTCAGGCCCTCCACCCGGATGTCCTTGATGACGAAGGGATCCACCGCCCAGGCGGCGCCTGACTGCAGTGTGGCCACCAAGGCCAAAGTCAGGATCGAGGCGCGCTTGGGCGCACCTATTCTTCTTAGAAATGAGGACATGCTTAGGATCAATGCAGGCCCGCAAACCGGGCCACGTCGTTGGAAAGGGCTAAAGCCATCATCAGCATCAGGATCAACGCACCTGCGCGCTGCAGTTGCGTTTGCCACCACTCCGAGACGGGGCGGCCGCTCAAACCCTCGAAAAGATAATACATCAGGTGTCCACCATCGAGCATGGGCAACGGCAAGAGGTTCAAGACGCCGAGGCTCACACTCACCAGCGCGAGGAAGCCAAGGTACTGCGTCAAGCCCAGTTTGGCCGACTGGCCGGCGTACTCAGCAATGGTCAGCGGGCCGCTGAGATTCTTCAGCGAGGCCTGCCCGATCAGCATGCGGCCGAACACCTTCAGGGTGGACCAGGACACTTCCCAGGTGCGCACGGCACCGCGCGCCAGACCGTCGAAAAAGCCGTAACGCAAATGCACCATTTGCGGCGCAGCGCCCACCATGGCTTCGATGCGGCCGATCTTGCGCTCGCCCTCGACCACCACTTTCGGCGTCACTTCAATCTCGATGAACTGGCCGGCGCGCTCTACACGCCAAGCCTGAACATGCGGCTGGCCATCGGCCGAAGCGGCGCGAATCAGCGCCCGCAGGCTGGCGGCATCGGCCACCTGCAGGCTGTCCACAGCCAGCACCCGATCGCCCTCGCGCAAGCCCGCTTGTGCGGCCGCGCCGCCGGCGCTGATGCGACCCAAGACCGCTTCGCTGAAGGGCCCACCCAGACCCAGCTTGGCGGCCAATGCAGCGTCCATCTCGGCGCCAGCCAACGATTCGGTGTCCAGCAGCAACTCACGCCGGCCATGGCCTTGGCCCTGGCTGACGCTCAAATGCAGCTTGTGGCCATGGGCCACGGCGGTGGCGACTTGCTCGTGCAGATCCAACAAGGAGCTAATGTCACGCCAGTCCTGCCCATCCGTGGACACCGACTGCACCCAGTCCCCTGCTCGCACGCCCGCACGCTCGGCCAGCGAGCCCGCCACCGGCGTGCCCAGCACGGCCTTTGGCACATCCATGCCGACCCAGTTGGCCGCGCCAAACAGGGCAATCGCCAGCAGCAAATTGGCCAGCGGACCGGCAGCCACAATCGCCACGCGCTGGCGCAGAGGTTTGCTATTGAAGGCCTGCGCACGCAGACCGGCATCGACCGGCGCTTCGCGCTCGTCCAGCATGCGCACATAGCCGCCGAGCGGGATGGCGCAGAGCGTGAACTCGGTAGCATCGGGCGTGGCCTGGCGGCGCCAGATGACGCGGCCAAAGCCCACCGAGAAACGCAAGACCTTCACCCCGCAGGCCTTGGCCACACGGTAGTGACCGTACTCATGCACGACGATCAGAATCGCCAGCGTGACCAGAAAGGCCAGCAAGGTACTCATGCAGACAGCCCGGCGATCAAACCTTGCGCATGGCGGCGCACACGCGCATCCAGGCCCAGCAAACCGTCAACGCTGGTCGATTCACCCGCCTCGGGTAGCAACTCATCCAGGCATTGCACATTGACGCGGTGAATCTGGTCAAAGCGCAAGCGCTTGTTCAAGAAAGCCTCAACCGCCTCCTCGTTGGCGGCATTCAGCACCGCTGTCGAACCCTCGGCCCCGCGCAGCGCGCGCCAAGACAGGAACAGGCCGGGGAAGCGCTTTTCATCGGCCTCCTCGAAGCTCAGCGCGCTGAGCTTGTCGAGTTCCAGGCGGCTGGCGCCGGCTTCAATGCGCTCAGGGAATGACAAGCCGTAGGCGATGGGCACGCGCATATCCGGTGTACCCATCTGGGCCAGCACCGACATATCACGGCACACCACCATCGAATGCACGATGCTTTGCGGATGGATGATGACGCGGATCTGCTCGGGCGCCAGATTGAAGAGCCAACGCGCTTCGATCACTTCGAGCGCCTTGTTCATCATGGTGGCGGAGTCGACCGAAATCTTGCGGCCCATCACCCAGTTCGGGTGCGCACAGGCTTGCTCGGGCGTGATCTCGGCCAGCGTGGCTGGGTCGCGTTGCCGGAAGGGGCCGCCGGACGCCGTCAGCACGATGTGATCGATGCGCTGCGCCCAGGTGGAGCGGTCCTCGGGCAGGCATTGGAAGATGGCTGAATGTTCGCTGTCGATCGGCAGCAAGGTGGCACCACCTTGCGCCACTGCCTGCATGAACAAGGCACCACCGACGACGATGGCCTCCTTATTGGCCAAGAGCAGGCGCTTGCCAGCTCGCGCGGCCGCCAGGCAAGGGGCCAGACCAGCGGCGCCAACGATGGCGCCCATCACCATGTCCACATCCGGGTGCGCGGCGATCTGGGCCAGGCTGTCGGCGCCATCCAGCACCTCGGTGGCACTGCCCTGCTCACGCAGCAGTTCGCGCAAACGCGCGGCGGGCACACGTTCGGGCATGACGGCAAAGCGCGGCTTCCAGCGCAGGCATTGCGCCAGCAGGTCTTCGACCCGGCTCATGGCCGACAGCGCAAACACCTCATAACGCTCGGGGTGCCGCGACAACACATCCAGGGTGTTGACGCCGATGGATCCGGTGGAGCCCAGCACACAGATGCGCTGGATTCTGGAGATTGGGTTCATGTGATGATCAAGCTCAAACTACTCAGTGCCATGGCCAGCGGAAACACCGGCAGCAAGGCGTCCACACGATCAAGCACGCCACCATGGCCGGGCAGCAGACGGCTGCTGTCCTTGGCACCCACGGCACGCTTGATCAGGGATTCAAACAAATCACCCACCACGCTCATGGCACTGAGCACCAGCAAGCTCAGCAAGCTGACGACCCAGCCCTGACGGGCCAGCAATTGGTAGAGGCTGGGTGAGTCCACGGTGAACTGCACCTCGATGACGTGCACCCACACAAAGGCCAGGATCAAGACGCCGATCATGCCGGACCATACGCCTTCCCAGCTCTTGCCGGGACTGATCGAGGGCGCCAGCTTGCGGCGGCCAAAGCTGCGGCCACCGAAATAGGCGGCCACATCGGCCATCCACACCAGGCAGAAAACAGACAAGAGGAAATTGATGCCGATGGCCTTGGCCTGCACCATGGCCATCCAGGCCGCCCACAGCGCCAGGGCGCCCAGGACCAGGCGCAGGGCGTGCGAGGCATGCGGCCAAGCCGTAGGCCCGCCACGCAAGGCAAATGCACCGCCCAGGACCCAGATCGAACTGGCCAGCCACCAGCACCAGATCGGTGGCGGCTCCAAGCCCAAACCAGCCAGGGTGGCGGCACAGGCCGCGGCCACCGCGCCGCCGAAAACCAGCGGCAGCAACCGCGACTCACCGGCGCGCGCATTCAAGCGGGCCCATTCCCAGCCCGCAGCGGCGATGAGGATCAGGGTCAGAACAGCAAAAGGCCAGCTGGATGCCGCAAACACGGCAGGCAACAAAACGGCCAACAGCACGAGGGCCGTGATGATGCGTTGCTTCAGCATTGAGGCCTTTGAATAAAGTTCAGACAGATGCGCTGACGGCAGGCTCAGGCTTGACGCCACCGAAACGCCGATCGCGCTCGCGGAAAGCTTCGATGGCCGCATCCAATTGCGCCTCGCCGAACTCGGGCCAGAGGCAGTCGGAGAAGACGAACTCGGTGTACGCCACCTGCCACAGCAGGAAGTTGCTGATGCGCACTTCCCCGCCGGTGCGGATGAAGAGATCCGGGTCCGGCGCATAGCTCATCGCCATGAATTCGCTCAGCTTGGCCTCGGTCAGCTCCTCGGGTGGCACGCCGGCTTGCATGGCGCCCTTGCAAGCCTGCACCACATCCCAACGGCCGCCGTAATTGAAGGCCACCGACAGCGTCAGCTTGGTGTTGTGCGCAGTGGCAGATTCAGCCTCATTCCAGGCATTGCGCAGCTTAGGTGAAACCGCATCGCGGTCACCCACAATGCGAATGCGCACGCCCATCGCCCCCATGCGCGCCAGATAGCGCGACACCGCCGCCAGTACCAAGCCCATCAGGCCGGAAACTTCGTCGGAGGGGCGCTTCCAGTTCTCGCTCGAGAAGGCAAAGACCGTGAGGTACTCGACCTCGCGGTCGATGCAGGCCTGCACCACTTTGACCAGGGCATCAACGCCCTGTTTGTGGCCGAAGAATCGGGGCAGGAAGCGCTTTTTGGCCCAGCGCCCATTGCCGTCCATGACGACGGCAATGTGGCGGGGCACGAGGGTCTGTTCGGAACTCACGCGCAGCGGGTCCGCTCAGACAGCCAGAATTTCGGCTTCTTTGGCCGCGATCAGGCGGTCGATTTCGGCGATCGTGCGGTCGGTGAGCTTTTGCGCATCGTCCAGGCTGCGGCGCTCGTCGTCTTCGCTGATCAGCTTGTCTTTGGTCAGCTTCTTGGCTTGCTCATTGGCGTCGCGGCGCAGATTGCGCACGGCCACCTTGGCGTCTTCACCGGCATTGCGCACGACCTTGGTCAGCTCGCGGCGGCGCTCTTCGTTGAGCGGCGGCACCGGCACGCGGATCAAATCGCCTTGCGAAGAGGGGTTCAGACCCAGATCGGACTCGCGAATCGCCTTCTCGATCTTGGCACCCATGCCTTTTTCCCAGGGCTGGACGCTGATGGTGCGCGCATCCAGCAAAGACACGTTAGCCACCTGGCTGATCGGCACCATGGAGCCGTAGTAATCGACACTGACTTGGTCCAGGATGCCGGGGTGGGCGCGGCCCACGCGAATCTTCACCAATTCGTTCTTGTAAGCTTCGATGGACTTGGCCATCTTCAATTCAGCGTTCTGCTTGATGTCTGCAATGCTCATGATGCTTCTCTGAATGTCTGATCAGTTCTAACGCCGGCAAGTACTTAAACGTGCACCAGCGTGCCTTCGTCTTCACCCATGACCACCCGCTTGAGCGAACCTGGCTTCAAGATGCTGAACACCCGGATCGGCAGCTTCTGGTCGCGGCACAGCGCGAAGGCGGTGGCATCCAGAACTTGCAGATTTTTGGTGATCGCCTCATCGAAGCTGATGCGTGCGTAGCGGGTCGCGGTCGGGTCCTTTTTCGGGTCGGCAGTGTAAACGCCGTCGACCTTGGTGGCCTTGAGCACAATCTCCACGCCCATCTCTGCGCCGCGCAGAGCAGCGGCCGTATCGGTCGTGAAGAAGGGATTGCCGGTACCGGCAGCAAACACCACGACCTTGCCCTCTTCCAGATACTGCAAAGCCTTGGGGCGCACATAGGGCTCAACCACCTGCTCGATGCCGATGGCCGACATCACACGTGCGGTGATGCCCTCCTGGCGCATGGTGTCAGCCAGGGCGAGCGAATTCATCACCGTGGCCAACATGCCCATGTAGTCGGCCGTCGCGCGATCCATGCCCACCGAGCCACCCGCCACACCGCGGAAGATATTGCCACCACCGATGACAACCGCCACCTCCACACCCAATTCCGTGACCTCGCGGATCTCTTGCACCATGCGCACGATGGTGGCGCGGTTGATGCCGAAGGCGTCATCGCCCATCAAAGCTTCGCCGGAGAGTTTGAGCAGAATTCGTTTGAGCGCGGGCATGTGTGACCTCTATGTGCTGCGTGTTGCTAAAAATATTCTTGGCGTGCCGCGCCGGATGACACCCTCCTTGTGGGATGGGCCACGCGTCAGCGCGGGCACAAGTGTAAAGGGCGCCAGAGGCGCCCTTTACACTGAGGAGGCTTAAGCCCCCTTGGCGGCAGCCACTTGCGCGGCCACCTCGGCGGCGAAGTCGTCCACCTTCTTCTCAATGCCTTCGCCCACAACGAACAGCGTGAAGCTCTTCACCGTGGTGGCTTTTTCCTTCAGCATCTGCTCGACGGTCTGCTTGTCGTTCTTCACGAAGCTTTGGTTCAGCAGCGAAACTTCCTTCAGGAACTTTTGCACCGAGCCTTCAACCATCTTGGCGACGATGTCGGCAGGCTTGCCAGACTCAGCAGCCTTCTCGGCAGCGATCTTGCGCTCTTTCTCGACCAACTCGGCCGACACTTCGGCCGACGACAGAGCGGCCGGCTTCATGGCGGCAACGTGCATGGCGACGTCCTTGGCGGCGACTTCGTCACCGTCGAACTCAACCATCACGCCGATGCGTGTGCCGTGCAGGTAGGAAACCACCTTGCCGCCAGCGCTGTACAGCTTGATGCGGCGCAGCGACATGTTTTCGCCGATCTTGCCGACCAGACCACGGCGCACATCTTCCACCGTCGGGCCGAAGCCTTCTTGCGACAGAGGCAAAGCAGCCAGAGCAGCCACATCGGCCACGCCATGCTCAGCAGCCAGCGAAGCGCAGGCGTTGGCGAAGGCCAGGAACGCATCGTTCTTGGTGACGAAGTCGGTTTCGCAGTTCACTTCCAGCAAGGCGCCGGTGGTGCCCACAACAGCAGCAGCAACCACGCCTTCGGCGGTCACGCGCGAAGCAGCCTTGCCAGCCTTGTTACCCAGCTTGACGCGCAGGATTTCTTCAGCACGGACCAGATCGCCTTCGGCTTCGGTCAGGGCCTTCTTGCACTCCATCATCGGAGCGTCGGTACGAGCGCGCAGCTCAGCAACCATGCTTGCGGTAATAACAGCCATTTTGATTCTCCGGTTTCATGAGCCCTCGCGCTTGTTCAGCGACAGCTCGTTGACATCCAATTTTTCTGAAAAAAAGGGGCTGAATCAGCCCCTTTTGGTCGTGGCGTTAGGAGCCAAAGACGCGATTAAGCGCCTTCGCTCACTTCCACGAACTCGTCGCCAGCGGGGGCTTGAGCGTGCACGACTTCGTTGCCAGCATTGGCACGGCCTTCCAGTACGGCGTCAGCGACGGCGCGGGCGTACAGAGCCACGGCCTTGGCCGAGTCATCGTTACCAGGAATGACGTAGTCGATGCCTTCGGGCGAGTGGTTGGTGTCAACCACGCCGATGACAGGGATGCCCAGCTTCTTGGCTTCGGCAACGGCGATCTTGTGGAAGCCCACGTCGATCACGAAGATGGCGTCGGGCAAGCCGGCCATGTCCTGGATGCCGCCGATGTCTTTTTCCAGCTTAGCCAAGTCACGCTGGAACATCAGCGCTTCTTTCTTGATCGCAGGCTGGGTACCAGCTTCGACCTGAGCTTGCATGTCCTTCAGGTTCTTCAGCGAAGCCTTGACCGTCTTGAAGTTGGTCATCATGCCACCCAACCAACGCTGGTCGACATAAGGCATGCCGGCGCGCTGAGCTTCCAGAGCGATGACTTCACGAGCTTGGCGCTTGGTGCCAACCATCATGATGGTGCCGCGCTTGGAGGCCAGGTTGCGAACGAACTTCATCGCCTCTTCGAACGCAGGCAGCGTCTTCTCGAGGTTGATGATGTGGATCTTGTTGCGATGGCCGTAGATGTAGGGGGCCATCTTGGGATGCCAAAAACGTGTTTGGTGACCAAAGTGGACGCCGGCTTCCAGCATCTCGCGCATAGTGACGGACATTTTTATTACTCCGAAGGTTGTGTCTAAAATCCGGCTCGAATTGCTCTGCAATACTTCTGAGACAAAGCACTTGGCTTTGACTGAACAGCAGCAACACCTCTCGAATAGCCGGTTTGCGATTTATTTCGCCAATCAGCGACCGAACATTCTTGTTCGAGCCACCCGGCAAAACCCAAAGATTATACACGACTTATGCCCAACGACCTGAGCAGCGCCCCGCAGCGCATGCGAGAAGGCCGACTGCGAGCCCTTCGATTCACCGCCATTCAGGCCCTTAGCCAGGGCCAAGCACCTGCCAAAACTAGGCGGGGACACTGAGCATGCGCATCGCCATCATCGGCGCCGGCATTGCCGGCGTCACCACCGCGTTTGAACTCAGCGCACGCGGCCACCAGGTCACCGTTTTCGATCGCTGCGGCAGCGTCGCCGCCGAAGGCAGCTTTGCCAACGCCGGCATCGTTGCACCCGCACTCGCCCTGCCCTGGACCATGCCCGGCTGGCCCAGCCTGGGCGCTGGCCGCAGCTTCGGCTGGCAATGGCAGCGCCGCCGCGCGACCCAAGACAAGAACGCGGCAGCTGCGCACGAGAACTTGTTCAAGCTCGCCCAATTCAGCCTGCAGCGCCTGCAAACCCTGCGACGCAGCTTGAAACTGGACTTCGAGCGCGCCGAGGGCCAGCTGGTACTTCTGCGCACTGAGCGCGAGCTCAAACAGATTCAGCCCGGGCTGGACCGGCTGGCGCAGTTCGGCCTCAGCGCCAAGTTGCTCAGCGCCGAGGAATGCCGCGCCGTCGAGCCCGGCCTGAACCCCGATCAAGCCCTGCATGGCGGCATCCACCTAGCGCAAGCCGAGGTCGGCAATTGCCGTCAGTTTGCTCACCAGATACGAGTGGCCGCCCAACGCTTGGGCACACAGTTCCGTTTCCACACCACCGTGCGCAGCATCAGTCCCGGCACACCCGCGCAACTGGTGCACGAATACACGCCGCCCACTGAGCAGCCCGGCCCCAGCACCCGCTACGCCGAGAGCAAAGACGCCGCCGACACCCATCCTGCGCCACATAGCCCGCAGCAAGACAGCTTCGATGCCATCGTGGTTTGCGCCGGCACCGGTGCGGCCGCGTTGCTGCAACCCCTGGGCATCAAGCTTGCCCTGGCCACCTTGCACGGCAGCTCGCTCACCGCACTATTGCGGCAGCTGGAAGCCCACCCGGATCTGGGGCCGCGCGCAGGGCTGTTCGACCAGGCCACCGGCATCAGCATCAGCCGAATCGGCCAGCGCATCCGCCTGTGCCAGAGCGGTGAATTCGACGCCAGCCCACGCATACGCCCTGCGGCGCTGACGCAAATGCACAAGGTGCTGGACGACTGGTTCCCCGGCGCCATGCAAGCCGGTCAACTACAGCAGTGGCGCGGCAGCCAGGTGCATCTGCCCGATGGCCTACCCCTGCTGGGCCAGAGCGGGCGCAGCGGGGTTTGGCTCAATCTCGCCCATGAACCCAGCGCCATGCTGAGCTGGACCCTGGCCTGCGGCGCCGCCAGCGTCATCAGCAGCCAGATCAGCGGCGATCAAGCCGGCGCCGATATTCCAGCCACCACAGGGCTGGAGTTGAGTCGCCTGGCGGCTTAGGGGCCAGGGGCCTGATGGCTCGACGGAAATAAGGCTCACAATCCAGCTGTGATCCATCTCAACAAGCCGCTACACACCCTGCCCTTGTTCATGGCCGCCAGCGCCCGCGCCATGGAGGCGCGCGCCCTGGCCCAGAAAGCCAGCCCAAGCTTGATGGAGCGCGCCGGGCTGGGCCTGGCCAAGCTGGCACTGGCCCTGCAGCCAGATGCCGCTCGCGCCTTCTGGGTCGTCTGCGGCCCCGGCAATAACGGCGGCGACGGTTTGGTGGCTGCGCGCCTGCTGCACGCTCATGGCCGGCGCGTCCGGATCAGCCTGATCCCAAGCACCAAGCACACACCCGCCGACGCGCAAACGGCGCTGCTGGCTGCGCAAGCGGCTGGCGTGCCAATCACGCGAGACCTGACCCCGCCCGACGATAGCGGCCTGGCCATCGATGCGCTGCTGGGCCTGGGCACCGATCGCGCGCCGAGCGGCGCCATCGCCACAGCCATTCAGGCGCTCAATCAGTTGAGCGCGCCCGTGCTGGCGGTGGACCTGCCCAGCGGCCTGGCACCCGACAGCGGCAGTTGCTACGCCGACCTGGTGGTGCGGGCCCAGCACACGCTTTGCTTACTGAGCCTGAAGCCCGGCTTATTCACCGGCGCCGGCCGCGCCTGCTGCGGCGAAATCTGGTTCGACGCCTTGGGCGTGCCACCCGACCAGCCCGACGCCCGAATGATCGGCCTCGATTGCCTGCGCGATTGGACACGCCCCGCCAGCCACAAGCAGCACAAAGGCAGCCAAGGCGATGTGCTGGCGATTGGCGGCGCACCGGGCCTGCGCGGCGCCCTGCGCTTGGCAGCACGAGCCGCATTGGCCGCAGGCGCCGGCAGGGTGTACGCCTGCCCGCTGGACCCCACACGCGAAACCGCGCCATTGAACGAGCTGGACACCCAAGCCCCTGAGCTGATGCAACTAAGCCTCAGCCGGCTTGGCGAGCCCAGCACATGGGCCGGGCGCACCGTGCTGTGCGGCTGCGGTGGCGGCCAAGAAGTGGCGGCAACGCTGCCCACCGTACTGACGCAGGCCGAGCGACTGGTGCTGGACGCGGATGCGCTCAATGCCATCGCGGCCGATCCCAACCTTCAATCGCAACTGCAGCAAAGAGCCGCGCGCCAACAGGCAACACTGCTGACACCTCACCCGCTCGAGGCCGCACGCTTGCTGGGCTGCGACACCAAGACCGTACAGGCGGACCGACTGGCCGCCGCCCAGCAGCTCGCCGATCGATTTGAGAGTTATGTCGTTCTGAAGGGCTCGGGCACCGTCATCACGGCACCATCGCAGATGCAGCAGAAGCCGCTCATTAATTCCAGTGGCAGCGCCGCTCTGGCCACCGCCGGCACCGGCGATGTTTTGGCCGGCTGGCTGGCTGGGCTATGGGCGCAGGCGCCTCAGCAAGATCCCCAAGCCCTGGCGGCAGCCGCCGTGCATTGGCACGGACTCGCCGGGCAAAGCCAAGCCCTGGGGCCGATGCGCGCAGGGGCGCTTGTGGAACGGATGCATGCCATGCGCTCGCGCTTTGCCGAGGACTGAGCCAGGCAAGACTTGCCGGCAGCACCTGCCACCAACGCCAACGCCAAGCAATGCTGCCCGCAAAGGGCAGCATCATTGGCACCAGCGCGGAGTGCACAGCGGCACCCCAAAAAACGCTCAGCGCCGCTTACGAGCGCGCGGTTCAGCCGCAGCCGCCGCTGGTTTGGCGGCACCCTTTCGCGCCCCACTACGCCCATCATTGCGAGCCTCCGCGCGCGCTGCCTTGACCGGATGCGCCGGGCTAGCCATGGCCTGCGAGGGGCCGGACTTGCGGCGCGCCGGCTTGGCCGAGCGCTTGCCCGATGACTTGACCTCGCGGTCATGCCGGCGCACTTCTTCCAAGGCCTCTGCCGCGCTCATGGTGCCGCGCGTTGGCGCCGCAGCGCCAGCCTTGTCACGCTGTGCGCGCGCCACCAGCTTGGCCTCTTCGCTGTCGTTGATCAGGCGGAAATCGATCTTGCGCGCATCCAGATCGACGCGGCTGACCTGCACCTGCACGCGGGCGCCGGTGGCGTAGCGCAGGCCGGTGCGCTCGCCGCGCAACTCCTGCCGCACTTCGTCGAACTTGAAGTATTCGCCACCCAACTCGGTGATGTGAATCATGCCCTCGACGTAGAGCGCGTCGAGTTGCACGAACAGACCGAAGCTGGCCACGGCGCTGACGGTACCAGCGAACTCTTCACCCAAATGCTCGCGCATATAGCGGCACTTGAGCCAGGCCTCGACATCACGCGAGGCCTCGTCGGCGCGGCGCTCGTTGGCGCTGCAATGGGCGCCAACGACTTCCCAGCGTTCGATCTCGGTGGAGGCCTTGGCGGGATCGATGGGCTGGGCACGCCCCGGCCGCTTGGTCGGCATCGGCACATTCATCTTGCCAGCATCGAGGTGATAGCGCTTGTTCGCCAGAATCGACTTGATGACCCGGTGCACCAGCAGGTCGGGATAACGCCGAATCGGGCTCGTGAAGTGCGTGTAAGCCTCGTAGCTCAGGCCAAAGTGACCCGCATTGGCCGAGGTGTACATGGCCTGCTGCATGGAGCGCAATAGCATCGAGTGGATCTGGGTCGAGTCAACGCGATCCTTGGTGGCCGCGGCAATGGCCTGGTACTCCTTGGGCTTGGGATCATCACCAATGCTCAGGCCAAGACCCAGGGCGCGCAGATAGGCCTGCAAGGCCACGCGCTTCTCAGGCGTCGGGCCTTCGTGGACACGGAAGAGCGAGCCATGCTTGGCATCGGCAATGAAGTCAGCGGCGCAGACGTTGGCCGCCAGCATCGCCTCTTCGATCAGCTTATGCGCCTCGTTACGGGTGCGCGGGATGATCTTCTCGATGCGACCGTTATCGTCACAGACGATTTGCGTCTCAGTCGTGTCGAAGTCAATCGCACCGCGGCGGCCACGCTCGGCCAGCAAGGCGCGATAGACCTCATGCAAATGCAGCAGATGCGGCACCAGATCGCGCCGCTTGGCAGCCTCTGGGCCATGGGTATTACCCAGAATCGCCGCTACCTCGTTGTAGGTGAAGCGGGCGTGCGAGCAGATCACCGCAGGGTAGAACTGATATGCCTGCACCTCACCGCTTTCGCTGACCAGCATGTCGCAGACCATCGAGAGCCGGTCTTCATTCGGGTTGAGCGAGCACAGGCCGTTGGACAATTTTTCCGGCAACATCGGAATGACGCGGCGCGGGAAGTAGACCGAGGTGGCGCGCTCGTAAGCATCACCGTCCAGCGGGTCACCCGGCTTGACGTAGTGGCTCACATCCGCAATAGCCACCAGCAAGCGCCAGCCGCTGAAGGCGGTCTTGCCGCGGCCCTGCTTGTGCGGCTCACAGAACACGGCGTCATCGAAGTCGCGCGCATCTTCACCGTCGATGGTGACCAAGGGCACGTCACGCAGGTCGATGCGGCCCTTCAAATCGATGGCACGCAGCTTCTCGGGCAGCTTGGCAGCTTGCGCCAGGGTCTCGGCGCTGAAGCGATGCGGCACATCGTATTTACGCACCGCGATCTCGATCTCCATGCCGGGATCATCGATCTCACCCAAGACCTCCACCACACGGCCCACCGGCTGCGAATACAGCGAAGGCGGCTCGATCAATTCGACCGCCACCACCTGCCCGGCAGTGGCATTGGCCGTGCCGTTCTTGGGGATCAGGATGTCCTGGCCCATGCGCTTGTCTTCGGGCGCCACCAGCCAGATACCCGACTCCAGCAGCAGGCGGCCGATGATGGGCTTCTTCTTGCGCTCGAGAATCTCCAGCACCTTGCCCTCGGGGCGGCCGCGTTTGTCGTAGCGGGTGATGCGCACGCGCAGGCGGTCGCCATGCATGACGGCATGCATCTCCTGCTGCGGCAGATAGACGTCCTGCAGGCCCTCGTCGGGGATCAAAAAGCCATGCCCGTCGCGATGACCTTGCAGGGTGCCGTCGACTTCGCTAAGCAGGCTGGCACCTTCTTGCGGGGACTGACTTGCGTTCTTAAAGTTTTTGATGATAGAATCCTTGTCTTTCCTGAAACGTTAAAACAATTTCTGAAAAGAAGCTGTTTTAAACCTTGCCCAGGTGGCGGAATTGGTAGACGCACTAGTTTCAGGTACTAGCGGGTAACTCCGTGGAGGTTCGAGTCCTCTCCTGGGCACCAAATTTTTCAAAAGCCAACGCTGATGCGTTGGCTTTTGTTTTTGTTGGAACTGTTTTTGATGGCCGCGAACATGCGGCCATTTTGCTTTGTGTCCGCGCCTTTGCCAGGCGAAACAACGATGCAGGCGCAAATTTTTCTTGAGCACCCCGCAATAAACAACAAGCCGACGGCACTTGCGTGCGGTCGGCTTGTTTGTCATTGCTGAAGAACAAAAGCGTGGGGCGCTCTAGTTCAGACGACGAATTTCTTGGCCAGGGCGTCCGGGCGCATATCGTCGTATTCCTCGAAGGGCTGATGGATCCAGGGGCTGGTATCCAGCATCTCGACGTAATAGTCCGGCGTGTAGCTCGACACACCCTTGGTCCAGATCACCGCCGAGCGCAGCTCGCTGATCGAAGGCATGCCACGCAGGCGCTCGACCACGGCCTTGAGCGTAACGCCCGAATCCGCCAAGTCATCCACCAACAGCACGCGGCCAGCCAACTCGCCCTTGGGCATGGTGATGTATTTGGCGATGTCCAGGCGGCCCTGGATGGTGCCAGCTTCGGCGCGGTAAGAGCTGGTGGACATGATGCCCAGCGGCTTATCGAACACGCGCGAGAGCACGTCGCCGGGGCGCATGCCGCCACGGGCCAGGCAAAGAATCTGGTCAAACTCCCAGCCGGAGGCGTGGATCTTCAGCGCCAAGCGCTCGGTGAGCATGTGGTACTCATCCCAGGACACGTACAAGTGCTTGCCGTCGTCGGTCAACATGATGGGGGAACTCCTGTAAATCTAGTGAATGCGGATCAGGCGACGGCGCCCACATAGGGGTGACGCAGCAGAATCGTGTGTTCGCGGTCGGGGCCGGTGGAGACCATGTCTATCGGCGCGCCGATGACTTCCTTGATGCGCTCGAGGTAACGGCGCGCATTGACGGGCAGCTTGTCCCATTCAGTGACGCCGAAGGTGGTTTCGGTCCAGCCGGGGAAGGTTTCGTAGACCGGCACGCAGGCCGCGATCTCATCGCCGTCCAGGGGCAGGATGTCAAACTGGCGGCCATCCATCTCGTAGCCCACACACATCTTGATCTCACTCAGGCCGTCCAGCACGTCGAGCTTGGTGATGCACAAGCCAGTGATGCCGTTGATGATGACCGAACGCTTCAGCGCAGCGGCATCAAACCAGCCGCAACGGCGAGCCCGACCAGTGACCGTGCCACGCTCTTGGCCGACAGTGGCGAGGTGATAGCCCACCGTGCCTTCTTTTTCCCACTCCAGCTCCGTCGGGAACGGGCCCGAACCCACGCGGGTGGTGTAGGCCTTGGTGATGCCCAGCATGTAGTGCAGCATTTGCGGGCCAACGCCGGCGCCAGCGGCGGCATTGCCGGCCACGCAGTTGCTCGAGGTCACATAGGGGTAGGTGCCGTGGTCGATATCCAGCAGCGTGCCTTGCGCGCCTTCGAACAAGATGTTGGCGCCTGCCAGGTGAGCCTTGTGGATCATGTAACCCACATCGGCCATCATCGGCTTGATCAGCTCGGCCATCTTCATGGCTTGATCGAAGATGGGCTGGAATTCCAGCGCCGTCGAATTCAGATAACCCGACAAAGCGAAGTTGTGCAACTCCAGCAATTCACGCAGCTTCTTGGCGAAGCGCTCGGGGTGCTTCAGGTCCTGCACGCGCAGAGCGCGGCGCGCCACCTTGTCTTCGTAGGCCGGGCCAATGCCCTTGCCAGTGGTGCCGATCTTGCCGCTGCCGCTGCTTTCACGCAGGGCTTCGCGAGCCTTGTCCACTTCCACATGGAAGGGCAGGATCAGCGGGCAGGACTCGCTGATGAAGAGGCGCGAACGCACTTCCACACCGGCCTTTTCCAAGCGCTCGATCTCGCTCAGCAAGTGGGTGGGATCCACCACCACACCATTGCCGATATAGCAGGCCACGCCGTCGCGCATGATGCCCGAGGGGATCAGTTGCAAGGCCGTTTTCACGCCCTTGATGACCAAGGTGTGGCCGGCGTTGTGGCCGCCCTGGAAGCGCACCACGCCTTGGGCGTGATCGGTCATCCAGTCAACAACCTTGCCCTTGCCTTCGTCACCCCATTGGGTGCCAACCACCACCACATTGCGGCCGCGGGAGATTTCGCTATTCATCTTGCTCATTCCGATGATCAAAAAAATTAGGTCAGGTCAGCAGCGCAGCTTTTCAAAGCGCGCGTGCCACCCACTGTTGGTCGACCAGCACCAATTCGCGGTCGCAATCAAATTCGTCACCCTCGTGCTCATGGCCGGGCAATATGCACACCACGGTCTCACCCGCTTCGCGCAGGCGACGCACCGCAGCACGCAGGCTGGCATCTTCACCCCAGGGCGCCCGCACAGCGGCACGCAAGGGGCTGCTGGGCGTCAGGGCCACCAGCGTCTTCAAATCCAGGCTGAAGCCCACCGCCGGACGGCGGCGACCGAACACCGCGCCCACCTCGTCGTAACGGCCGCCGCGCAGCACGGCATCGCTGGAGCCTTGAGCATAGAGCGCAAAGCGCACGCCGCTGTAGTAGGCATAGCCAGTCAGGTCGGCCAGATCGAAGCTCAGGCGCATCTCGGGATGCGTCAGCTGCAAATGCTTGGCCAGCCATTGCAAGTCATTGAGGGCCGCGGTGATCTCGGGGTGCGCAGGCAAGCTCGCTCGCGCACGCTCCAAAACCTCCACGCCGCCATACAAAGACAGCAGGGTTTGCAGACCCTGCAACACCGTGGCAGGCAACTGCGCCGACATGGCTTGCACAGCCGGCGCATCCTTGGTGGCGAGTGCCGTCACCAGGTTTTGCAAATCGGCCGGCTTGAGCTTCACATCACCCAAGACGCCGCGCACCAGACGGGCATCGCCCAAGTCCAAGGTGGCGCCTTGCAGGCCAGCACGACGCACGACTTCAAGCGCCATCTCCTGCACTTCCAGGTCAGCTTCCAGGCCGGCATGGCCATAGATTTCAGCGCCGAACTGCAATGGCTCGCGTGTGGCATGCAGGCCAGCCGGGCGGGTGTGCACCACCGGGCCGCAGTAGCACAAGCGGGTCACGCCGGCTCGGTTGAGCAAATGCGCATCAATGCGCGCAACTTGTGGGGTGGTGTCGGCGCGCAGACCCAAGGAGCGGCCTGACAACTGATCGACCAGTTTGAAGGTCTTCAGATCGAGCTCATGGCCGGCGCCGGAGAGCAAGGATTCCAGATGCTCCAGCAGCGGCGGCATGACCAACTCACAGCCGTAGGTGCGCGCCATGTCCAGCAACTCACGCCGCATCTCTTCGATACGACGCGCCTGGGAGGGCAGAACGTCAGCAAGATGCTCGGGTAGCAACCAAGCAGAGGCCATGTGAATTTTCGCCAGCGGTTAAAAACGGCATTGTACCGGCCCAAAGGCCAGATTCACTGCCAGACCAGTGCCAGCAACAGGGCTCCCGCCAAAATGCTTGACAAACCGACGAAGCGAATCTGCCCGTCCGTCATGCCCAACATACGAGCGAACACCTGACGCCACAGGGTCGGATTGATCAAGGGCAACAGGCCCTCGATCACCAACATCAGCGCCAAGGCACCGAAGATCAGATCGGTCGACACCTCGGGCTTAAGGCTTATTTACGCGGCGCAGGTGCAGGTGCGGCGTTGGCGCCAGCGCCACGCATGGCCTTGAAGAAGTCACTGCTGGGGTCCAGCACCATCACGTCCGACTTGTTGCGGAAGGTGTTGCGATAGGCTTCCAGCGAGCGATAGAACTGGGCGAATTGCGGGTCACGGCCGAAGGACTCGGCGTAGATCGCCGACGCCTTGGCATCACCCTCACCCTTGATCTTTTGCGCATCGCGATAGGCCTCCGCCACGATCACTTCACGCTGGCGGTCGGCATCGGCGCGAACCTTTTCGCCTTCAGCACCACCGGTAGAACGTGCCTCATTGGCCACGCGCAGACGCTCGGACTTCATGCGGTTGTAGACCGAATCAGTGATGTTGGCAGCGAAGTCCACGCGCTTGATGCGCACGTCCAGAATCTCGATACCGAACTGCTTGGCTTCGTCCACCAGACGGGCGCGCACATCGTTCATCACCTTCTCGCGCTCGGTGGCCAATACGGCCAGCACGGTGCGCTTGGTGACTTCTTCGTTGAAGGCCGCCTGCACCACCGGGCTCAGTCGGTTTTCAACGTTACGCATATTGGCGCCGTTGTTGCGGATGAACTGACGCGGCTCGGCCACGCGCCACTTCACCAGCCAGTCGATCACCAAGCTTTTCTTTTCAGCGGTAAAGATAGGGCGCGACTCAGGGCTGTCCAGCGTTTGCACACGGCGATCCAGGAAGACCACGTTTTGCAGCGGCGGCGGCATCTTGAATTTGAGGCCAGGCTCGGTGACGACTTCCTTGATTTCACCGAGTGAGTAGACGACGGCAAACTGGCGCTGATCCAGGATGAACAGCATGGAGCTGGCCACCATGAAAGCAACCAGAGCACCCGCGACGATGGCGGCAATACGATTCATGTCTTTATCTCCCGGCTCTAATCAGCGGCCGTCACGGCTACGCAGGCCGTCACGTGATCTCAGGTCATTGGCGCCAGTGCTGGGCGCCGGGCTCTCGGTAGCTGGGCTCACCACGACCGGTGGCGACACCGTCACATTGCCCGCACCCGTCTGCTGAATCAGCTTATCAAGCGGCAAGTAAAGCAGGTTCGAGCCGCTGCGGCTGTCCACCATCACCTTGCTGACATTCGAGTAGACCTGCTGCATGGTGTCGATGTAGAGGCGGTCACGCGTCACCGCGGGGGCCTTTTGGTATTCAGCCAGCACGCTCTTGAAGCGCTGCGCATCACCTTCGGCTTGCGCCACGACGCGGGATTTGTAGCCCTCGGCTTCTTCCATCAAGCGCGCCGACGTACCTTGCGCCTTGGGAATCACATCGTTGGCATAGGCCTGGCCTTCGTTCTTCAGGCGCTCGCGGTCGGCGCCGGCCTTGAAGGCATCGTCAAACGCCGCCTGCACTTGCTCGGGCGGAGCCACGTTCTGCACATTGACGCTCTTGACCAGGATGCCGGACTTCAGGCGATCCAACTGCGCTTGCACCGATTGCACCAACTCAACAGCAATCGCATCGCGCTGCTCGTAAAGCACCGAATCCATCTTGCTCTTGCCGACGATCTCGCGCACGGCCGACTCGGCCGCCAGCACCACGGCTTCATCGGGATTGCGGTTCTCGAACAGATAGTCACGCGCATTCTTCAGCACGTACTGCACGGTGAAGCGGATGTCGACGATGTTCTCGTCCTGGGTCAGCATCGACGAATCGCGCAGGCCAGAAGAAGGCACCACGATCGCGCGCCCCACTTCCACTTGCTGCAGCTGGGTGACCGAGATCACCTCCACCGCTTGGAAGGGGTAAGGCAGGCGCCACTGGAAGCCAGCCTCGACCGTCTTGCTGTACTTGCCGAAGGACGTGACCACGCCTTGCTGACCTTCTTGCACGATGAAGAAGCCGCTGCCCAGCCAACCCAGCACCACCACACCCGCGATCAGCGCCGCGCCGATGCCGGCGCTCTTCATATCGGGCTGGAAGTTGGGGCTGTTGTTGCCGTTGTTGTTATTGCCACCGGGCTTGTCATTGCCACCGTTGCCGCCACCGAACATGCCGGACAACTTCTTGTTGAAGTCACGCCACAACTCGTCCAAATCGGGCGGGCCGTCATTGCGGCCATTGTTCAGCAAGCGCCCTTCTTGCCAGCCGCGCGGCATCAGCTTGAAGGCGGCGCCGGCGATCAAGGCCTGGGCGGCGAGTGCAAGGGCTTTGACTTGCCCACCCGGGGTGGTCGTCAGCGGCCGCGCACGGCTCACGGGCTCAAAGGTATTCATGCTCATGCCTGTGTAGGGAATGGGTCAGCCGCATCCGGATCGGAGTCAGCCAAAGGGTTTTGCTCGGAATCAAAGTCCATCCCGCCAGCTTGGGGGGATGTGCGGAAATTCAAGTCGCGCGGATCGCGGGGGTCACTGCTTGCGTCGCTAGGCGCACGCTGCATGGCCAGCACGATCTGTTCGCGCAAGATATCCAGGCCAGTGCCGTCCAGCGCACTGACAAACACGCGTGGCACGCGCACCGCACCGCCCCGCCCCACATCGGGCCGCTCCAGCCAATCCATGGCCTCGCGCGGGCGCTGGTCTTCGTCCAGCATGTCTTGCTTGTTGTAGACCAGGATCTGCGGAATGCCGGCGGCGTCGATTTCAGCCAGCACGCGCTCGACCTCGCGCATCTGCTCATCCAAGTTCGGCGAGGCGGCGTCCACCACATGCAAGAGCAAGTCGGCATCGGCCGCTTCCTGCAGCGTGGCACGGAAGGCCTCGACCAATTTGTGCGGCAGGTCGCGGATGAAACCCACCGTGTCGGACAGCGACACGCTCATGCCAGCCTGCTCCAGATACAGCGAGCGGGTGGTCGTGTCCAGCGTGGCAAAGAGTTGGTCGGCCGCGTAGCTGCGCGCCTTCACCAAGGCATTGAACAGGGTCGACTTGCCCGCATTGGTGTAGCCCACCAAGGAGACACGGAAAACGCTGTTGCGGGCGCGGGCGCGCTGCTGGGTGCTGCGCTGGCGCTGCACCTTCTTGAGCTTGTCCTTGATGGTCTTGATGCGGTCATCGATCATGCGCCGATCCAACTCGATCTGCGCCTCACCGGGGCCACCGCGCATGCCGATGCCGCCGCTTTGCCGCTCCAAGTGGCTCCAGCGCCGCACCAGGCGCGTGGCCAGGTATTGCAAGCGGGCCAATTCCACCTGCATCTTGCCTTCATGGCTCTTGGCGCGGGCGGCAAAAATCTCCAGGATCAAGGCGGTGCGGTCGGCCACGGGCACGCCCAGCACGCGCTCCAGATTGCGCTGTTGCGCGGGCGAAATCGCCTGGTCGAACAACACGGTGTGGGCCTGGTGCGCCTGCACCAGCAGCTTGATTTCATCGGCCTTGCCGGAGCCGACAAACAGCGCGGCATCGGGCGCCTGGCGCTTGGCGATGACACGCGCCACCGGAGTGTCACCGGCCGATTCGGCCAGCAAGGCCAGCTCGTCCAGCGTCGCATCGAAGGTCGAACCCTTGGCGTTGCGGCCGAAATCAACGCCGACAAGAATGGCGCGCGCCGCCTCAGAGGGCGGCGTCGCGGTGGGGAAAGAAGCAGTGGAAGCGGATGAACTCAAGGTGTCTTTGTTTTGGGCCAGCCCAGTCATCAAACAACCCGCCCGCCTGCTTTTGCTTCAAGTGCTAACGCCGAGTTAGGCGACAGCATTTCAGGCGAGGCAGGCTGGGGCGGGTCGCCGGATTCAAGCAGCGTCGTCGGCCGCGTCAGCGGTGTGGAAATTCACGGCACGGCCTGGCACCACGGTCGAAATGGCGTGCTTGTAGACCATCTGGGTCACTGTGTTGCGCAGCAGCACCACATACTGGTCGAACGATTCGATATGGCCTTGCAACTTGATGCCGTTAACCAAGTAGATGGAGACCGGAACATGCTCTTTGCGCAGCAGGTTCAGGAAGGGGTCTTGCAAGAGTTGGCCTTTATTGCTCACGATATGCTCCGTGTTGTGAGAGGGATAAACAAACGAGTTCGAACTAACGGTTTCCACCTTAACACAGGGTAAGCCTCAGTGCTGCCGGCGGGGCAGGAGGTGACGGGGTCACTCCTTGTCCGCGAAAGGATTCTTGGAGGAACGCATCTCGATCCGCAGCGGCGTGCCGACCAATTTGTAGTGCGCGCGAATGCGGCCTTCCAGATAGCGTTTGTAGACCTCGGTCACGCCTTCCAGCGAATTGCCGTGCACGATCACCAAGGGCGGGTTCATGCCGCCCTGGTGGGCGTATCGCAGCTTGGGACGATAGTGTCCGCTGCGCTTGGGCGTTTGGTGCTCCACCGCTTCTTGGATCAGGCGGGTCAGCACCGGCGTGGTCATCTTCTTGTAGGCCGAGGAATAGGCGTCAGCCAAGGCGCCCCACAGCGGCCCCAGACCCTGACGCTTCAAGGCCGAGATGTGCAGCACAGGCGCGAACTTCATGAAGGCCAGGCGCTGCTCGATGGAGCGTGCCAGCAGTTCGCGCTGATAGCTGTCGATGGCATCCCATTTGTTGATGGCGATCACCACCGCGCGGCCGCTTTCCAGCACATAGCCGGCGATGTGCGCGTCTTGGTCCGACACACCCTGAGTGGCGTCGATCAGCAGCAGCACCACATTGGCGTCGGCAATGGCTTGCAGAGTCTTGACCACCGAGAACTTCTCGATCGCCTCGAAGACCTTGCCCTTGCGGCGCAGGCCGGCCGTATCCACCAACTGGAACTGCTGACCATTGCGCTCGAAGGGCACGGCAATCGCGTCGCGCGTGGTGCCGGGCATATCGAATGCCACCAAGCGTTCTTCGCCTAGCCAGGTGTTGATCAGCGTGCTCTTGCCCACGTTCGGGCGGCCGGCCACGGCCAAGCGGATCACACCGTCCGGCGCGGCGCCGGATTCGCCGTCTTCCTCTTCCGCGAACTCGAAGGGTTCGAGCACGATGTCGAGCAGGCTGCGAATGCCCTGGCCGTGTGCGGCCGAGATTGGGATCGGGTTGCCCATGCCGAGTTCATGGAACTCCGCCAGCAGGGGCGACTCGCTCATGCCCTCGGCCTTGTTGACGGCCACGAACACGCGCTTGCTGGCTTGGCGCAGATAGCGGGCGATGTCGGAGTCTTGCGCCGACAGGCCCAAGCGCACGTCCACCACAAAAATCACCACATCCGCCTCGGCCACGGCCTGGCGGGTCTGCTTGGCCATTTCCTTGACGATGCCTGTCGTGCTGTCGGGCTCGAAGCCGCCGGTGTCAATCACGATGTACTCGCGATTGCCGATGCGGCCGTCGCCGTAATGGCGGTCGCGGGTCAAACCGGCGAAGTCGGCCACGATGGCGTCGCGGCTCTTGGTCATCCGGTTGAACAAGGTGGACTTACCCACATTGGGGCGCCCGACGAGTGCGATGACAGGTTTCATATTTTTCTTCTTTTTGCTGTTGACTACTGAACTACAAATTGCTGGCCGCCGGCCTGCTTACTCAGGGCGAAAGGCGTACAAACCGCCCTTGCGCGTGGCGACCAACACGGTTTGCCCCAAGGCCACGGGGGCGGCAACGATGGGCGAGCCATCGGTACTCAGGCGCAGCTGGGTCTTGCCGGTTTCGGCAGACAGGAAATGCACCTGGCCTTCAAAATCACCCACGATCACGGTGGAAGCTTGCAGCAACGGCGCGCTGAGCTTGCGGTTGAGGAATTGCTCCGCCGTCCACTGCACTTCGCCGTTATTGATATTCCAGGCGGTCAGACGATCGGAAGCATCGCCGCCAACCACCAGGCTTGCGCTGCCACCAACACCGTTGATGCCGCCAACATTGCGGCTCCACTGGGCCAGGCCACGGTCAGCATTGACGCAACCCACGGCCGACTGGAAGGCACGGGCGCAGAGCAGATCGCCGCTGCGGAACATCGGGCCAACCAGGTCAGCCAAACGCTCAACTTCGTTGGTGCCGCGCGGATTGGCCACGCTGGCCTCCCAACGCACAGTGCCCTTGTTCGGGTCAACGCCGGTCAGGCGTGCGCCTTGGCCGACGATCAAGGTGTCTTTGAAGGCACCGATCACACCCGGCTGAGCCAGAGTCAGCGCGTCGCCCGGGCGGCGCATTTCCCAAAGCTTGCGGCCCTCTTGGGCATCGAAGGCCAGAACCTGACGGTCCACCGACAGCACAAACACCCGCTCACCCGCCACCAGGGGCGCGGTGATCACCGGTGTCAGCAAGGTCTTGCGCCACAGCACGCGGCCCGCTTCCAGCACCACCAACTCGCTATTGCGGGTCACCACGGCGGCAAAGCGGCCATCGCTACCCACACCAGCCTTGAGTTTTTGGCCGACATCGGCACGCCACAAAGGCTTGCCATTAGCGGCTTGCAAAGCAGTCACCACACCATCGGTGCCGGCCACCACAAATTGGTCGGCCACGGCAGCGATGGAGAGCGGGAACTGCACGCTGTCCAGACTGCTGTTCCAGACCACGCGGCCAGCAATGGCGGGTGTGATCTTTTCCAGCTCAGCAGGCTTGCTCGCTTTGTCCCCACCGAAGAGGGAGCATGCCGACAACAATGCCGACACCGCCAGCAGCGCCGCGCCGCGCTGCAGCTGACGACCCGAGACCCAGCTCGTCAGGCGACTCATTTGCCAGCTCCGGCGGCAGCAGCCGCTTCGTCAGGCATGGCCACACCCAAGGTGGCCAGCTTGGCTTCCACCAGGTGGCGATAGTCCTGCGTCTTGTCCATCGCGGCATGGGCCTTCAGATACTCGGCCTTGGCTTGCTCAGGCTTGCCTTGCAGCTTGAACAGATCGCCACGGCGGTCGGCCTGCAGCGCAGCAAATTCCTTGGACTTGATGCCATCCAGCGTCTTGCCGGCTTCGTCGTACTTCTTGGCGTCGAGTTGCAAGCCGGCCAGGCGCAAGCGCGCGATGTCGCGGTACTCGTCGGCCTTGGCGTTATCGGCGGCCCAGGCCAGGCTGGCTTGGGCGGCATCGGCATTGCCCTTGTCGAACTGCACCTTGGCGGCCTGCAGGGCAGCTTGGGCGGCGTAGGCCGTGCCGGGGTAGCGATCCTTCAAGTCGGTGAAGACACGGCCGGCCTTGTCGGCCTCGCCCAGCTGCACCGCACGGTCCAGCTCGTCATACATGGCGGCGGCCTTGATGGCTTGGTCGCGCTGGTACCAGTTCCAGCCGGTCCAGGCGGCAAATACGGCCACGGCCAGGGTCAGGCCCCAGGTGATGAGATTGCCCCAGCGCTTCCAGAATGCCTTCAGCTGGTCTAACTGTTCTTGTTCTTCGAGATCGAGATGCGACGCCATGGATGAGAAGTTTCTTTGAATTAGCGAAAGTGGCCGGCATGAATCATCAAAGGACTCAGCCGGTCGCGATTATGCGTTGAGCAGCTCGGCCGCCCAAGCCGAGGCATCGGCCATGGGACGAATGAATTGCTCAGCCCCTTCGGCGCGCAAGGGCTTGACCGCCACCTGACCCTGGGCGACTTCGTCCTCGCCAAAGATCAGGGCGAAGGCGGCGCCACTGGCATCAGCCTTCTTGAACTGCGATTTCATACTGCTCTGGCCAGGGTGCAAGACCACCGACACGCCGGCGGCTCGCAGCGCCTCCAGCGTCACCATCACCTGAGGCAAGCCTTTGACCGAGGGCACGATGGCATAGGCTTGCGGCACCGGGGCACTGGGCAAGACACCCACTTCTTCCAGCAGCAAGAGCATGCGCTCCATGCCCATGCCGAAGCCCACGGCCGGCGCAGCTTTGCCGCCCAGCTGTTCGATCAGGCCGTCATAGCGGCCACCGCCGCAGACCGTGCCTTGCGAGCCTAGTTTGTCGGTGACCCACTCGAACACGGTCAGGTTGTAATAGTCCAGGCCACGCACCAGGCGCGGGTTGATTTGGTAGGCCACACCGGCCGCATCCAGAATGGCGCGCACGCCATTGAAGTGCGCCAGCGAGGCTTCGCCCAGGAAGTCCAGCAGCTTGGGCGCTGCATTGGCCATGGCCTGCAGAGCCGGATTCTTGGTGTCCAGCACGCGCAGCGGGTTGGTGTAGAGGCGGCGCTGGCTATCTTCGTCCAGCAGCTCTTTATGCTGCTCCAGATAGGCAATCAAGGCTTCGCGGTGGGCGCGGCGCTCGGCCACTTCACCCAGGCAGTTCAACTCCAGGCGAACATGTTCGCCGTCCACCAGGCCCAGCTCGCGCAGCAGGCGGCTGCCCATCAGAATCACTTCGGCATCGACGTCCGGGCCGGCAAAGCCCAGTGCCTCCACGCCCATCTGGTGGAACTGGCGATAGCGGCCTTTTTGCGGCTTTTCGCGCCGGAACATAGGACCGAAGTAGTACAGGCGGCGGCCCGAGTCACGCAGATAGGAATGCTCGATCATGGCGCGCACCACGCCGGCGGTCATCTCGGGGCGCAGGGCCAGATGCTCGGCTTGGCCATGCTTGTCGGCGCGGTCTTCGAAGGCGTACATCTCCTTCTCGACGATGTCAGTTACCTCGCCGATGCCACGCACAAACAAGGCGGTGGGCTCGACGATAGGTGTGCGCACATTCGCATAGCCATAGCGCTGCAAGACATTGCGCATCTTGGCTTCCAGCCATTCCCAGCGGGCCGACTCGGCCGGCAGGATGTCGTTCATGCCCTTGACCGCTTGCAGCTGGGGCAATTTTTTCGCTTGTACTTCAGTCATCAATGGCGCTCTTTGTTTTCAGGCGGATTCAGGCTGTTTGGGCCGCAGCGCCGAAACGTTTCTCGATATAGCTTTCCACCAAGGCATGGAACTCGTTGGCGATATTGTCACCACGCAGGGTCAGGGCCTTTTCACCGTCGATAAAGACCGGGGCGGCCGGGGCCTCGCCGGTGCCGGGCAGGCTGATGCCCAGGTCGGCATGCTTGCTCTCACCGGGGCCGTTAACGATGCAGCCCATCACGGCGACCTTGAGGTTTTCCACGCCGGGATACTTGGCACGCCAGACCGGCATCTGCGCACGCAGGAAGTCGTCGATCTGCTTGGCCAGTTCCTGGAAGGTGGTGCTGGTGGTGCGGCCGCAGCCGGGGCAAGCGGTCACGCTGGGATTAAAGGCGCGCAGACCCAGGCTTTGCAAAATCTCCAGCGCCACCACCACCTCTTGGGTGCGGGCTTCACCGGGCTGAGGCGTGAGCGAGACGCGGATAGTGTCGCCAATGCCCTCTTGCAGCAGGATGGACAGGGCCGTGGCAGAAGCCACCGTGCCCTTGGTGCCCATGCCGGCTTCGGTCAGGCCCAGATGCAGGGCGTAATCGCAACGCGCGGCCAGGGCACGGTAGACCGAGATCAGGTCCTGCACGCCACTGACCTTGCAGCTGATGATGATGTTGTCGGGGTTCAGGCCCAGTTCACGGGCATAGGCCGCCGAGCTCAGGGCCGACTGGATCAGTGCGCGGTACATCACCTGCTTGGCATCCCAAGGCACGGCGCGCAGTGCGTTCTCGTCCATCATGCTGGCGAGCAACTCTTGATCCAGGCTGCCCCAGTTGACCCCGATGCGCACGACTTTGTCGTACTTGATCGCCGCTTCGATCATCTGACCGAACTGGCGATCACGCTTATCGCCCTTGCCCACATTGCCGGGGTTGATACGGTACTTGGCCAAGGCCTGCGCCATGGCCGGATAGTCGGTCAGCAAGCGGTGGCCGTTGTAATGGAAGTCACCCACCAGCGGCACATCAATGCCCATGCGGTCGAGCTGCTCGCGGATATGCGGCACCGCTTCGGCCGCTTCCGGCGTATTGACGGTGATGCGCACCAGCTCCGAGCCGGCAATCGCCAGCTCTTTGACCTGAATGGCCGTGCCGATCACATCCACCGTGTCGGTATTGGTCATGGACTGCACCCGCACCGGCGCGTCGCCACCGATGGTGACGATGCGCGAACCCTGGCGCACTTGCGCCTGGCGCGAGCGGCGCGGGGCCGGCATGGCGGCGGCAATCGCCTGCTCGATATTGCTGTCCAAAATGATGTCGCTGCTGCTCATGATGTTCAATTCAGTTCGATGCGGGCCACGTTGTCACGTGACTGGGCTTTCAAATCCACCAAGCTGCCACGCAGGGTCAGCTCGGTACCGGCCACATTGCCAACGCGGATCTTCAGCGGCGGCGTGCCGACGAGGTTCTGCTCATCGCCGGGGCGCAGCAACTTGGAAAGCAAGACCTGGCCCTTGGCGTCCACCACCTCGACCCAGGATTCGTCGCTGATCTTGACGCGCAAAGGCACTTGGCCAAGGCCAGGAACCGGTGCGGGCACAGGCGCGCTGGCCGTCGGCGTGGCGCCCAAAGCGGGCTTGGCCGCCAGTTGGGCCGTGTTCACCGGCGCCGGGCTCAATGACGACGTCGTCAATGCCGCAGCGGCGGATGCCGGCGCATTCGCCAACACCGGAGCATTGGTCTCGACGGACGCGGCCAGTGAACTGGCACCCGGCACCACCGGCGCCAAGTCTTGAGCAGGCGCTGAAGGCGCGGCCAAAACCGGCACGCTTGCGGCGGGCATGTCGAGCGCAGGCTGGCTCTTGGCGGTCAAGTTCTGCAACCAGTCAGCGGGCATGAAAAAGACCACGGCCGCAGCCACCAGCAAGCCACCCGCGCCCAAGACGACCGGGCGGCCCAGCAATTCCAGGGAAAAACTGTCGGCGGAGCGGTCGCGATAAGGCGTATTCAAGCCACGCGACACGCTCAGAACCTTGTCCTCGCTGCTCGGCAGCATGGCCATCACCGGGCCGGCGTCAACCTTCAGCGCACGACACATGGCTTTGGCCAAGGCGCGCACAAAAGTCATATCGGGCAGGTCCTGCCAACGGTCGCCCTCAATGGCCTCCAGCTTGGCCTGTGGCACCTTGAGCATGACAGCCAGCGCAGCGATGTGCAGGCCGCTTTGCTGACGCGCGGCGCGCAGATAAGCACCGGCCGATTGCGGCGCGCCGCTGCTCACTTCTGCAGCGGGCAAGTCGGTTGCTTCGGCTGCCTCACTGGCAGCAGACCCGCTCAGATTCGAAGTCATGCGTTCATTCCCTCTTGTTCTTCTTTATTCGTCGAAGCGGCCCGCATCCAGAGCCTTCAGCTCCGAGGACTGCGGATAGCGCTTGCGCAACTGCTGGCTCAGATCCGCCACGCCCGCGCTGCTGCCCATGCCGCGCTCTATTTTCAATGCCAGCCAGAGGCTTTGGGCATTGCTCTGTTCGGTCTGCGCATTGACGCGCCGAATGTAGAAACGCGCGCGCTCATATTGCTGGCTGCGGTACAGCACCTCGGCCAAATTGAAGGCCACGGCTGGGCTGGCAGGATCATATTCAAAAGCCTTCTGCAGGCTCTGCTCGGCCGCGGCCTGGCGGCCTGCACGCGCCTCACACACCCCCTTGGCCAGCCAGGTACGCGAAGGCGCGCGGTAACTGGTCTGGGCCAGCGCACGATCAAACTGCTCTTGCGCGGCCGCCCAGCGCTTTTGCTGGCACAGAATCCAGCCGTAGTTGTGCAAGGTATCCGGGTCTTGCGGATACAGGTTCAAGGTGCGGCGGAAGTTGTCTTCGGCCAACTGGGTCTCACCCGAGGCCCCGTAGATCAGGCCGCGCAAATTCAGCGCCTCGCGCATATCCGGCTTGATCGCCAAGACCTGCTTGACCTCGTTCAGCGCCGTGTCGTACTGGCCGCGCGAAAAGTAGCCACCGGCCAACTCCATGCGCACGGAAGCGCGGCGATCAGCGTCGGTGGAATCGAAATCGGTGCGGGGCACTTCCCGCTCATTGCCTTGCGGCGCGGCGCAACCGACCATGAGCGCGGTGGCGGCCACCATCAGCGCCAGCAAGGGTCGGGTCAAAAAATGCGAGCAAGTCGAGACAGGCGCATCGGAAACTGACGAGAAGTTTTTCATGGCGGCGGGCTGGCTGAAGAACGGAGGTTCAGGAAGGGCTCGCGCCTTTTACCACTATTGGCGCTCGCACCATGCGCACATGCACCTGGGTGCGGTCTTGCACCTCACCGGCCAACTGCCCGCAAGCTGCGTCGATATCGTCACCGCGCGTCTTGCGCACCGTGGTGATCAGGCCTGCCTGCAGCAGCACATCGGCAAAGGCCTTGACACGCTCGTTCGCACTGCGTTTCAAGCCGGAGGCCGGGAAGGGATTGAAGGGGATCAGATTGATCTTGCAGGACACATGGCCGCGCAGCAATTCCACCAAGGCATGCGCTTGCTCGGGCGTGTCATTGACGCCGTCCAGCATGCAGTACTCGAAGGTGATGAAGTCGCGTGGCGCCTTTTCCAGATAGTGGTTGCAGGCGTCCAGCAGTTCAGCGATGGGGTACTTCTTGTTCAGCGGCACGAGCTGGTCGCGCAGCGGATCGGTCGGCGCGTGCAAGGACACGGCCAAAGCCACCGGGCAATCGTCACGCAGGCGCTCGATCATGGGCACCACGCCCGAGGTCGAGACCGTGACGCGACGGCGCGACATGCCGTAGCCATGGTCGTCCAGCATCATGCGCAGGGCGGGCACCAGGGCGCTGTAGTTCTGCAGCGGCTCGCCCATGCCCATCATCACCACATTGGAGATGACGCGCTCGGTCTGATTGAAGCGCTTGCGCAGGCTGTGCTCGGCGAACCAGAGCTGGGCAATGATCTCGGCAGTGTCGAGATTGCGACTAAAACCCTGGTGGCCGGTGGAGCAGAAACGGCAACCCACGGCACAACCGGCCTGGCTGGAAATGCACAAGGTGCCGCGGTCGGTTTCGGGAATGAACACCGCTTCGACCGCATTGCCGGCACCGACGTCAAACAGCCATTTGACAGTGCCATCGGTGGAAATATGTTCGGAGATAGCGGGCAGCGCCGTGACGCATGCGCGTGAAGCCAGCTTGTCGCGCAGCGACTTGGCCAGGTCGGTCATCTGATCAAAATCAGACGCACCTTTTTGATGGATCCAACGGAAAAGCTGGGTGGCGCGAAAGCGCTTCTCACCCAGCTGCTCACAGTACGCGGCCAGGCCTTCGAGGTCGAAACCGAGTAGGTTCGTGAGTCCAGGCAGGTTGACGGCTGCGTCCATGAGTCTTCAATCCTCTTGTGTCGCGCGGCCTCAAGGCCGAGGCACAAGAGGCTTTGCGACTGCCGAATTAACGGCTGTAAACATTCATGCCGGGGAAGAAGAACGCAATTTCTTGCGCTGCTGTTTCGGCGGCGTCGGAACCGTGCACGGCGTTGGCGTCGATGCTGTCAGCGAAGTCAGCACGGATGGTGCCCTTCTCGGCCTTCTTCGGATCGGTAGCGCCCATCAGATCGCGATGCTTCAGGATGGCGTTCTCGCCTTCCAGAGCTTGGATGATGACGGGACCGGAGATCATGAAGTTGACCAGGTCGTTGAAGAAAGGACGTGCCTTGTGCACGGCGTAGAAGGCTTCAGCCTCGCCACGCGACAGGTGGGCCATCTTGGCAGCCACGATCTTCAGGCCAGCGCCTTCAAAGCGAGCGTAGATTTGGCCGATGACGTTCTTGGCGACGGCGTCGGGCTTGATGATGGACAGAGTGCGTTCGATAGCCATGGTTTTCTCCTGAAATCGGGGGGCTTAGCAAAGCCCGTGATTGTACTGTGTGAGGATGACAACGCCGCATGCAGTGCGGCGTTGTCATTCCTTGCCGACCCTGCGGGCCGGACTTTTTTAGCGGTTACGGCCGCCGTAGCCGCCGCCGGAACGGCCGCCGCCACCGTTATTACCACCTTGGCCGCCGCGACCACCGCCGCCGCCCCGGTTGCCACGGCGCACGAAGGCGTCGGCACCGATATAGCCAACCGAGGTCTGCATCGGATCGGGTTGGCGCGGGCCATCACCACCGCCTTGGCGGCCACCACGGCCTCCGCGGTCAGCGGCACTGCCGCCAGCACCGAAACCAGCCGGGATGCCACGACCCTTGCTGGTCGCGAAACGGCGATCAAAGGTCTGCTCCAGCGGATTGATATTGCGCGGGATCGGCTCGTCGAAATCGTCGTCCTGGCGGTCGGGGCCGCGCTCGTTCACGCGCTCATTGCCACGCTCGGCAAAGCGCTCTGGGCCGCGATCCTGCGGACGCTCGCTGCGCTCCACCGGACGCGAAGGACGCGGGCCGACGCCACCATGGCGACCATCGGCACGGCGGCCGCGGTTGTTGCCACGGTCGGCATTGCGGTCATTGCCGCGCTCGGGGGCGCGTTCGCCACCGCGCTCAGCGCCACGCTCGCCACCACGCTCAGGACCACGTTCGGCACCACGATCAGGCCCACGCTCCGCACCGCGATCGTTGCCGCGCTGCGGGCGCTCGCTGCGCATCTGGTTGCCACGCTCTGGGCGCTCACCACGCTCGGGACGCTCACCACGATCAGCACGCTCTTGCTGCGGGCCACCGGCCAGGCGACGGATGATCTTCACATCCTCTTCACCCAACTCGATCCAGACGCAGCGCTTCAGACCACGCGGCAGCACCACGGTGCCGTAGCGAATACGAATCAGGCGGCTCACCACCAGGCCCACGGCCTCGAAGAGCTTGCGCACTTCGCGATTGCGACCTTCGGTGATGACGACGCGATACCAATGGTTCACACCCTCGCCGCCACCGTCTTCAATGCTCTTGAAAGCCGCCTTCTGGCCTTCGATGACAACGCCTTCCAGCAGGCGCGCCTTTTGATCTGGCGTCAGCGTACCCAGCACGCGCACGGCGTACTCACGCTCCACGCCGAAGCGCGGGTGCATCAGCTGATTGGCCAACTCACCCGAGTTGGTGAACAGCAGCAAGCCTTCGGTATTCATGTCCAGACGGCCCACCGACTGCCACTTGCCTTGTTGCAGGCGCGGCAGATGGCGGAACACGGTGGGGCGACCTTCTGGGTCATTGAAGGTCACCACTTCGCCGGCCGGCTTGTGATAAGCCAGGATGCGCGGCGCCGGCGGCGAGATGCGCACGCGGATCGGCTTGCCGGCCACGCGCACGTTATCGCCGAAGGAGATGCGCTGGCCGATATGGGCCACTTCGCCGTTCACTTCGATCTTGCCGTCGGCAATCATGTCCTCGATGTCGCGGCGCGAGCCGATGCCGGCTTGGGCCAGCACCTTTTGCAGCTTGGGCGCATCGGGCTCGGGCGCCAGGACACGCTTGCTATCCTGCTCTTCGCCCTCGCCTTCGTCTTGCGCCTCATCCGATTCGATGTCTTCCACGGTGGCGTCGAAGTCACCCGTCAGCACTTCGGCAAAACGCTCACCGACGGCAGCCAGCACTTCAGGTGCAGGCACCTGGACTTCAACCGCAGCACGCGGCGCGCGCTCTTCACCTTCAGCGAAATCCTTGCGGCCACGGCGGCGATTGCGATTGCGGCTACGGCGCTCGTTGCCTTCGACGCTTTCAGCGCCCTCGGTACCCTCAGCAGCACCTGACTCAGAGCCTCCATCACCAGCAGCAGACTGCGCAACAACCCCCTCAGCGGCAGACTGATCCGGACCCAGCGTGAACACCGGCGCGGCTTCGGCGCGAGCAGTTCTACGGGCTGGCTTGGCAGCCACCTCAGCGACTTCAGCCACAGTGGCCGGTGCAGCAGCTTGTGCCTCAGCAGCAACTGCCACCACCGCGTCAGCGGCAGCAGCCACCGTCTTGCGCGGCGCGCGGCGCTTGGGCGCAGCTTCAGCAACTTCCCCAGCCTCAGGCACTGCGGCCGGCTCAGCAGCTGCAGCCACATCGGCGGCGGCGCCTTCAAGCTTCTTGACAGCCGTCTTGCGTGCGGCGCGCGGCTTGCTCACGGCAGCAACTGCCTCATCGGCGGGCGCTGCGACTTCGGCAGCCACCTTGGGCTTGGCCGGGCTGCGCTTGCGCTTGGGCGCGGCTTCAGCTTCGGTCAAAGGAGCGCCGGCGGCGGCAGTGTCTTGGGGTTCTTGGTCGTTGGAATTCATGCGTCGGTTTGCACCTTATCGGCGGCGTCAGACAAAGGGTCCGGCGTCGCCGGAGGGGACGCGCCGCCGTCATTGAGGGCTGGCGCTGAGGAGGAATCAAGAGATTCAGAAGGCTCGGATTCAGACAATGAATCCGGGCTGGAATTAAGGTTTACTTCGTTTGTTTCAGCAATGTCATCAATCAAAAGGCCTTGCAGCCCGGCCGCATCAGCCAAGGCCTGGGTCGGGCTAGCACCACTGGCCTCCAACTCCGGCAATTGCTCCAGGCTGTTGAGGCCCAAATCATCCAAAAACTGCTTGGTGGTGGCATAGAGGCCGGGGCGACCCGGCGCCTCGCGATAACCAATCACATCAATCCAGCCGCGATCCTCGAGCTGCTTGACGATCTGGGTCGACACCACCACACCCCGGATGTCTTCGATATCCCCCCGGGTCACCGGTTGCCGGTAAGCAATGATGGCCAGGGTTTCCATCACGGCGCGTGAATAACGCTGAGGCTTTTCGGGGTGCAGGCGATCCAGGTACTCACGCAACTCCGGCCGGCTTTGAAAACGCCAACCCGAAGACACGGCCACCAGTTCAACGCCGCGACCTTCCCAGTCTCGGGTGATTTCATCCAAGACGCTGCGCAAGGTATCTGGCCCAACCGCATCGGCAAACAAGCTGCGCATTTCGCGCAGAGTCAAAGGCTGCTGGGCGCAGATGAGCGCGGTCTCGAGGACGCGCTTAGCATCCTGTGTATTCATTGACTTTCGTCATTTTTCCCGATTCAAACGGGGGTTTTGCGATATTCCTGGCCCAGGCATCGATCACTCGCCTCGCTAGTTCAACTCACCAGCTTGTAGGCGTCAGGACCAATGTCCGCAGGGGCGGGGGTTTGTGCAATTGATGCGTGGCTCGAGCGGCGCTTGCTATCGCAAGAATCAAGCTCAAGGCTCACGCAGCGGGCTGATGCGCGATCACTCAACTGCATCAGCAGAGCCCGATTGTAGCGCCCTCAGTAGCTCACCGGCGGCAATTGCAACTCGGGCAGGCCCAACAATTCCCAGGCAGATGCCAAATCCTGTGGCAAAACCGCATCAAATTGCAGCGCCGCCCCGGTGATGGGATGCGCAAAACTCAAGCGCGCGGCATGCAAAGCCTGCCGCGTCAAACCCAGTGCCGGTACGCCGCCATACATCGCATCCGACACCAATGGATGACCCTTGAAGGCCAGATGCACCCGGATTTGGTGAGTGCGACCGCTATGCAGCACGCAGTGCACCGCCGACACGCTGCGCACCCCCACCTGCCCTTCGCCCAGCGCATAAACATCGGTGCGCGAGGGCTTGCCAGTGGCCAGCACCGCCATCTTGATGCGCGAGATCAAGTCGCGACGGATCGGCACATCAATGACCATGGCCTCCGGCACACGGCCGTAGGCCAGCGCGACGTACTCGCGGTGCACCTGACGGGCCGCGATCATGCGCGTCAGCGCCGTCACCGCCTCTGAAGTCTTGCCCACCATCATCAAGCCACTGGTGTCTTTGTCCAGGCGATGGACGATGCCCGCACGCGGCAGGGTCGCCGCCGCCGGGTGATGCGCCAGCAAGCCGTTCATCACCGTGCCCGACCAATTGCCCGAAGCCGGGTGCACCACCATGCCCGCGGCCTTGTTGAGCACCAAGAGATGGGCGTCCTCGTAAACGATATTGAGGTCCATGGGCTCGGCGCGGAAGGCCTTGCTCTCTTCGGTCGGCTGCAACTCCACCCGAACCGACTGGCCGGCCAGCAATTTTTTCGACGCGCTATTGGCGGGCTGGCCATTGATGCTGACGCAGCCGCGCTCGATCAAACCCTGCAAATGATTGCGGGAAAACTCCGGCGCCAACTGCACCATCCAGCGATCCAGACGCTGGGCATGCCATTCGGCAGTGACCAGGGACTCACGCACCTCTATGCCTTGCTCGACGCTCTGCTCGGCGTCCCACTCACCATCGTCTTGCGCGGGTGAGTTTGTTGAATCTGCAGGCAAGGCCTGAACCATATAATGAAAGCTCCGTCTTCAGCTGAGGGGGTGCCATGCACCGCCCTGTAGGGATCATGATCGATAAATGTGTAAAGCGCCAAGCCAGCCTCCCGACCGGAGAGCTTGCTGCAATGCCCTGCGCCATGCCTCGCATTGCGCGAAAGGCCCGCGCGACCTGGCTGACTGTCACGGTAGCCTTGGCCCTGGCGGCCTGTAATTCGGCCCCCAAAGATGACCCGAATTCGCAGGCCAATCTGAACAAATTGTACGCAGAGGCCAAAGATGACCTGATGGCGGGCAGTTATGACCGCGCCATCAAGGCCTTGGAGAAGATCGAAGGCCGCGCCGCTGGCACCACCATGGCCCAACAAGCGCAGCTGGATTTGGCCTGGGCGTATCACAAGAGCGGCGAGCGCGCCCAAGCGGTAACAACGCTGGACCGCTTCATCAAGCTCAACCCGTCGAGCCCGGCGATGGACTACGCGCTGTACATGCGCGGCCTGGTCAACTTCAACGAAGACCTGGGGCTGTTTGGCCGCTTGGCCGCGCAAGACATCTCGGAGCGTGACCAACAAGCCTCGCGGGACGCCTTGCTGTCTTTCCGCCAAGTCGTTGAGCAGTACCCCGACTCGAAGTACGCCAGTGACGCCCGCGTTCGCGTGGACTTCATCACCAACACCTTGGCCAATTACGAGGTGCATGTGGCGCGCTACTACTACGAGCGCGGCGCCTATGTGGCGGCCGCCAATCGCGCCCAGCAAGCCGTGCAGGAGTTCCAGTACGCCCCGGCGGCCGAACACGCGCTGCAGATCATGGTCAAGAGTTACGAGAAGCTGGACCTGCTGCCGCTGCGCGATAGCGCCCAGCGCGTGCTGGCCACCAATTTCCCGAAGAGCGCCTACCTCAACCCCGGCAAAGACAAGCCCTGGTGGAAGGTCTGGTGAGGCCGGCAACCGGGGTCTTAGGCAAGACCTGACCCCAGCTCGAGCCTAGCCGGTGAAGACCGGAAAAGGCCGACAAAGAAAGCGCGCCAATTCGGCGCGTTTTTTATTGCGCTTCCTCGCGCATCTCGGCCAGAAGCTGCAGCCAGTCGAGCGCCTCCGCCTCCTCAGCCAGGCGGGTCATCGGCGGCAGTGCCTCACGCAGGCGCCGGCCATAGTTCATCACCGCCATGCGGGGGTCGCAAACCACCAGCAGGCCGCGGTCCTGCTCGGTGCGAATCAAGCGCCCGCCCCCTTGCTTCAAGGCAATGGCCGCCTCGGCGATGAAGTAATGCGCGAAGGCATTGCGGCCCGCAGCCTCCAGGCGCTGCACCCGCGCCTCCACCAGCGGATCATTGGGAGGAGGGAAAGGCAGCTTGTCGATCAGCACGCATTGCAGGCTGTCGCCCGGCACGTCGATGCCCTCCCAAAAACTGGCCGAGCCCACCAGCACGGCACGCGGATGCTCCATGAACTGCTGCAGCAACATGCGTTTGGGCGCCACACCTTGCTGCAGCACCATGATGTCATCACCCGCCTGCTCAAAGTCCCAGCGCAGGCTGTCGCCAATGGTTTGCAGTGCGCGCAATGTCGTCGTTAGCACAAAGGTGCGCCCACCCAGGGCGCGGGCGCAACGCGCCGCCAGCGCAGCCACTTCCTGCGGGTGCGCGGCCTCATTGGGCTTGGGGAAATTGCGCGGGATGTAGAGCCGCGCATTCTCGGCATAGTTGAAGGGGCTACCGACGCGCAAGATCCGCGCATCATCCAGACCCGCCGGCTCGGTGAACCACGTCAAGCGCTCGTCATCACCCAAGGTGGCCGAGGTAAACACCCAAGCCTTGGGTGCCGCGCCCAACTGCTCTTGCATGGCTTCGCGAATGTCCAGCGGCGACTCGATCAAGCGCGCCTGATGCGGGCTGAGGTCGATCCAGCGCACGTCGGCCGGCTCGGGCTCCTGCGCAAACACCTGGGCCAGCTTGAGCAATTGCTGGGCGCGCTCATGCAAGCGCACGAAATCGGGCGAGGTCTCGGCCACCGTGCCCAGCAAGTCCACCGCCAGCTCGGCCACCTCCGCCACCTCATCCAAGGCCGCCGCAAAAGCCGGTGTACCAGCGCGCTCTTTCCAGGCCAGCTTGATCATGCCGCGCACCTCGCGGCCAGCACTGGCCAGAGGGCCGGCACTGACCAAGCGCAGCTCGCGCGCCGCCTTTTCAAGGCGCGCTTGCAAGCCCTGCCAATCCTGCAGGCCACGCGCCTGCGCCAGGCCCAAGCCCAGCACATCGCGGCCGAAGTCCAGCAGCTGCGCACTGCCCAACTGCGTACCCAGAAACTGCACGCCCGCTTCGGCCAGCTGATGGGCTTCGTCGAAGACGGCCAGGTCAACGCTGGGCAGCAACTCGGCCACCCCGCTATCGCGCAGCGTCATGTCGGCGAAGAAGAGATGATGGTTGACCACAACCACATCGGCCTCCATGGCCTCGCGGCGCGCCTTGACCACATGGCAGGCGCGGTACTCCGGGCAGTCGGAACCCAGGCAGTTGTCTCGCGAGGAAGTCACCAGCGGGATCACCGAGGAGCGCTCATCCAGCCCGTCCAATTCAGCCAGATCCCCGCTTTGCGTTTGCAGCGCCCAGCGCTCAATGCGCGCCAGGGCCAGCACGGCGCGCCTGTCGGTCAGCTCCTCGCTATGGCGGGCGTGTTGCATGCGGTGCGTACACAGATAGCTGCCGCGCCCTTTGAGCAGGGCGATTCGCACCGGCGTTTGCAAGGCTTTGCACAGGCGCGGCAAGTCGCGCATGAAGAGTTGGTCTTGGAGATTCTTGGTCGCGGTGCTGATCAAGGCACGACCGCCCGACAACAACGCCGGCACCAAGTAAGCAAAGGTCTTGCCGACCCCCGTGCCGGCCTCGACCACCAAGGTCTCGCGGCGGGCAATGGCGCGCGCCACCGCCTGGCTCATTTGCAATTGCTGCTCGCGCGGGGAGTAGCCGGGGTCGGCCTGAGAGATCGGGCCACCCGGGGCAAAGGCCGCGGCCACCCACTGCTCCAACTCGGAAGGAGACAGATCGTCGACTTCAGGAATCGCCAAGTCCTCAGCAGGCTCGCCCAACACCTGCTCAGGCCCGTTCATCGGGGTCGCTTTCCAGTTCCAGCTTAGCAATCAGATCGCGCAGCGCCAAGCGGCGCTTTTTCAGGCGACGCAAACTCAGCTCGTCCGAGGCCAGACCTTGGCTCTTGGCCTGCGCTTCATCCAGCGTGAGTCGGTCGATCAGCAAGTCCAGATCGGCATGCTCCATGCGCAGCTCGATCAGGCGGCGCGACAGCGAGTGCAGTTCTTCATCCATGGGCTCGGTGCAAACTCGCAGTCTTGGGCTTCAAAAGAGAAGGCGGATATTCGCTCATTCCAGGGCAATATCTACCGGGCTAGGGATTATAGTTTTGGCCATGACTCGCATCCTCCCAGGCTTTCGCCTTGCTGCCGCCACCGGCACCCATCGCGGTGACAGAACTTACCAGCAAGATCAGGTTGGCGTCATCTCCCACCCCCGATACAGCGGCTGCGTGCTGGCCGTCGTGGCCGATGGCATGGGCGGCAAAAGCGGCGGGCGCAAAGCCGCCGATCAGGTGCTGCTGACCGCACAACAATTGTTTGAACGCTTTGTGCCCGAGGAAGAATCGGCCGAAGACTTGCTGCAGCAGCTGGTGTCCGAAGCCCATCTAATGATCAAGCTGACGGCCTTGTCGGCCGAGGAAGAGCCGCACAGCACCGTCGCCGCCTTCCTGATCAATAGCGACCGGCGATGCTACTGGGTGCATTCGGGTGACTCGCGCATTTACCTCTTCCGTGGCGCCGAGATGGTCAAGCGCACGCTCGACCATTCCTATGTGCAACGCTTGGTGGACGAGGGCGAGATCAGCGAGCTAGAGGCGCAAAGCCATCCGCAGTCCAATCTGCTGACCGCCTGCTTGGGCACGGTGGCTGAGCCAGCAACCCAACTCAGCCGCATCGACAGCCTGGAGATTGGCGACACCTTGATGTGCTGCACCGACGGGCTTTGGCACTACTTCAGCCAGACCGAACTGGGCAATACGCTTAAACAACTGCCCCCGCGCGAAGCAGCCGAGGCCTTGATTGCCAAGGCCCGGCAGCGCGCGCGCGGCACTGGCGACAATTTGTCGCTGGCCATTATTCGGGTCGAAGCGCTCATCTGAGTTTGGGCCTGCGGGCCCCAATCACCAGCGCCCGAAAACAGCCAACAAGCTCAGCGCTTTGGCGCGCTCGATGATGCTGAGGCGGGCCCCGATGCAGCGACCGGAACCTGCACCCGCGCCGGCAACTGCGCTGCAGGCGGCACAGGCAGGCTGACCGGCGCAGGCTTGCCGCTTGCGGCCTGTTTTTTTTGCCGCTCTGCATTGCGGAGCTGAACCTCGGCTTGATGCGCTTGCATCTGCTGCAGGCGCTTTTGCGCTTGCTCGGCGCGCTTGGCAGCCTCTTGCTCGGCGCGTGCTTGTTGGGCGGCCTTGGCGTCTTCACGCTCGCGCCGGTCCATCAGCGGCGCGCGCGGCGCACGCAAATCACGCAAAGGCTGACTGGCCGCATCCGCGCTGGGCGCACGCAGCAAGGCCTCGGTACGGCGCTGCCCTTCCTGGCTTTCAAACTCACGCTGGCGGGCCTGCACGGCCTCGCGCTGCGCCTCGGCACGGGCACGGCGCTCCGCCAAGGACAGCGCGTCAAGGCGCTTTTGCAGTGGCCGCAAGGCTTGTTCCCGGCGCTGGCGGGCCTGATCGAGGCAGGCAGTGACCATGAAGCGCGACTGGCAGGCCTCGCTGTCTTTACTGAACTGCGCTTCGATGGCTGCGCTTTGGCCTTGCAAAGCGGCCCGCTCGCTTTCTGCTCCGGTGCCGCCGACGCTTAGCCCAGCCGAAGCCGCCACAAAAGACAGCAGAGCCAGCGGCAGAGCACGCAACAGATCCCAAGCAAAGGGCCGGGTCATCTTGAAATCAAGCATTGCCGCATCCGCTTTCTTGTCCGCACGCATTCAGCCACCGATCCGAATCATGTGAGCGAGGTGTCCACATCACGCCGCTCCAGCGACAAATACTCCGACGACTGCATCTCTTGCAGCCGCGAGACGGTGCGCGGGAACTCATGCGCAAGAGGGCCTTCGGTATACAGCGCTTCGGCGGCCACAGCGGCCGAGATGAACAGCTTGACGCGGCGGTCGTACAGCACGTCGATCAGCCAAGTGAAGCGGCGCGCCTCGCTGCTCAAGCGCGGCGGCATCTCGGGCACATTGGACAGAATCAGGGTGTGGAACTGGCTGGCCAATTCCAGATAGTCGTTTTGCGATCGCGGCCCGCCACACAAGGCATTGAAATCAAACCAGACCACACCGCCGGCGCGGCGCCGCGCACGGATCTCGCGGTGTTCGATGCGCAGCAGCGGGTTCTCTTCTTTGGCTTCGGCCAGGGACTCGAAGGCATTTGTCAGCGCCGCATCGGCGACCTCGCCCAAGGGCGTGTGATACAGCTCCACATGATCCAGCGTGCGGCGCCGGTAGTCGAAGCCGTTGTCCACATTGATGACCTCGAGCTTCTCATTCAAGAGCGCGATGGCCGGCAAGATGCGATCCCGATGCAAGCCATTGGGATAAAGATCGTCAGGCCGGAAATTGGAGGTCGTGACGATGGAGACGCGGTTGCGGAACATCGCGTCCAGCAAGCGATGCAGAATCATCGCATCGGTCACATCCGACACATGGAACTCGTCAAAGCAAATCAGGCGAAAGCGTTTGGCAATGCGCTTACCCAGCTCTTCCAGCGGATCCGGAATGCCCTTGAGCTCCTGCAACTCGCGGTGCACCTCGCGCATGAATTCATGGAAGTGGAGGCGCGTCTTGCGGGTCAGCGGCACGGCCTGGAAGAAGCAGTCCATCAGAAAGCTCTTGCCCCGCCCCACGCCGCCAAACATATACACACCGCGCGGCAGCGGTGGGTGGCGCAGCAGCTTGGTGACAGCATTGCTGCGGCGGGCTTTGTAGTCGGCCCATTCGTCTTGGCAGCGCTGCAGGGCTGCGACGGCGCGCAGCTGCGCCGGGTCGGCGGTGTAGCCGCGTTCTTGCAGGGTCAGCTGGTAAAGCTCGGTGACGGAGGTCATTCAGGATTCCAACAAAAAAGGGCGACCACGGTCGCCCCTTGTTCTGCTCAGATCAGCATCAGAAATTGAGCGTGCGCTTATCCACGGCCAGGGCCGCTTCCTTGGTGGCTTCGCTCAGGCTCGGGTGAGCATGGCAGATACGGGCAATGTCTTCGGCCGAGGCCTTGAACTCCATCGCCACCACGGCTTCGGAGATCAGCTCCGAGGCCATCGGGCCAATGATGTGCACGCCCAGGATCTCGTCGGTCTTGGCGTCAGCCAGGAACTTGACGAAGCCATTGGTATCACCCAGGGCACGTGCGCGGCCATTGGCCAGGAAGGGGAACTGCCCGGCCTTGTACTCAACGCCATCGGCTTTGAGTTGCTGCTCGGTGCGGCCAACCCAGGCGATCTCGGGGCTGGTGTAGATCACCCAAGGGATGGTGTTGAAGTTGACATGGCCATGTTGACCGGCAATGCGCTCGGCCACGGCAACGCCCTCTTCCTCGGCCTTGTGCGCCAACATCGGGCCGCGCACCACATCGCCCACCGCCCAGACATTGGGCAGATTGGTCTTGCAGTCGCCGTCCACCTCGATGGCACCGCGCTCGTCCAGCTTCAAGCCAACCGCTTCGGAATTCAAACCGATGGTGTTGGGCACGCGGCCGATGGAGATGATGAGCTTGTCCACGGCCAGGGTCTGCGCTGCACCCTTGGCGTCGGTGTAAGCCACAGTGACGCCGTCCTTGGCGGACTTGACTTCACCGATCTTGACGCCCAGCTCGATCTTCAGACCTTGCTTCTTGAACAGCTTGGCGGCTTCCTTGGCGACGGACTCGTCGACAGCGCCCAGGAATGTCGGCAGACCTTCCAGAACGGTCACTTCCGCGCCCAGGCGGCGCCAGACCGAACCCATTTCCAGGCCGATCACGCCGGAGCCGATCACGCCCAGCTTCTTAGGCACAGCGCCGATGCGCAGTGCGCCGTCGTTGCTGAGGATGTTCTCTTCATCGAACGCAGCGCCGGGCAGTTGGCGGGCATTCGAGCCTGTGGCCAGAATCACGTGCTTGGCCAGGATGACTTCCTCGCCGGCCTTGATCTCGTACAGGCCGTCCTTGGCAGCGACAAAGGAGCCCCGGCCGTGGAAGAAGCTGACCTTGTTCTTCTTGAACAGGTACAAGATGCCGTCATTGTTCTGCTTCACCACCATATCTTTGCGGCCAATCATCTTGGCCACATCCATCTTGATGTTGTCGGCCGAGATGCCGTGGTCGGCAAAGTGGTGGTTGGCGTGCTCGAAATGCTCCGACGATTGCAGCAGCGCCTTGGACGGAATGCAGCCCACGTTGGTGCAGGTGCCGCCCGGTGCGGGGCCGCCCTTGTCGTTTTTCCACTCGTCGATACAAGCGGCGTTGAAGCCCAGCTGGGCCGCGCGGATGGCGGCGATATAACCGCCAGGGCCGCCGCCGATCACGACGACGTCAAATTGTTTTGTGCTCATCAAATGCTCCTGCACCCACGCTTCAGTGGGCGAGCTTGAGGGTGATAACGCCGCCGACGATCATCGCCACACCGAGGAATCTCCACAGCGTGGCGGCATCGCCAAAGAACATCACCCCGATCAAAAAAGTGCCGGCGCCGCCGATGCCCGTCCAGACGGCATAGGCCGTCCCGATGGGAATCTCACGCTGCGCCATCCAGAGTAGCCAACCACTCAAACCCATGGACGCTACGGCCGCCACGATGCCGCTGACCCGGTACTCCGCTTGCTGAGACAGCTTGAAGCCCAGGGGCCAGCCGATCTCACAGACACCGGCCAGCAGCAGGTAGACCCAGGCCATGGTTTGAGTCATTGCGCCGTCGACGGGTTTAGATGTCGAACAGCAGGCGAGCCGGATCTTCCAGCGCTTCCTTCATGGTCACCAGACCCAGCACGGCTTCGCGGCCGTCGATGATGCGGTGGTCATAGGACATGGCCAGATAGTTGATCGGGCGCACCACCACTTGGCCGTTCTCGACGACGGCGCGGTCCTTGGTCGCGTGCACGCCCAGGATGGCCGACTGAGGCGGGTTGATGATGGGGGTCGACAGCATGGAGCCGAAGGTGCCGCCGTTGGAGATGGAGAAGGTGCCGCCAGTCAGGTCGTCCAGCGAGATCTTGCCTTCCTTGGCCTTTTGGCCGAATTCGGCGATCTTCTTCTCGATGTCAGCGAAGCTCATCTGGTCCGCATTGCGGATGATGGGCACCACCAGGCCGCGCGGCGAACCGACGGCGATACCGATGTCGAAGTAGCCGTGGTAGACGATGTCATTGCCGTCAACCGAAGCGTTCAGCACCGGGTACTTCTTCAGGGCGGCAACGGCAGCCTTGACGAAGAAGCTCATGAAGCCCAGCTTGACGCCGTGTTCCTTCTCGAACTTTTCCTGGAACTTCTTGCGCATTTCCATCACCGGCGCCATGTTCACTTCATTGAACGTGGTCAGGATGGCGTTGGTGGCTTGCGATTGCAGCAGACGCTCGGCAACGCGGGCGCGCAGACGGGTCATGGGCACGCGCTGCTCGGGGCGGTCGCCCAAGTTCATGGCGGCAGGTGCGGCCACAGCAGGCAAAGGCTTGGCAACCGAAGGCGCAGCAGCCACGGCCACCGGTGCGGGCACAGCAGCCGGCTTGGCGCCAGCGGCCAGGGCGTCGCCCTTGGTGACACGGCCGTCTTTGCCGGAACCGGCCACGTCGGTGGCGGACAAGCCCTTTTCAGCCAGGATCTTGGCGGCGGCGGGCATGGCGACATCGCCCTTGCCACCAGCCACGGGTGCGGCTGCTGCAGCGGCAGCAGGCGCGGCAGCGGCGACAGCCTTGACTTCCAGCGGGCTGGCCTGGGCCGTGCCTTCGGTGTCGATGCGGGCGATGACTTCTTCGCTGGCGACGCTTTCGCCGTCGTTCTTGACGATCTGGGCCATCACGCCGGCGCTCGGCGCGGGCACTTCCAGCACGACCTTGTCGGTCTCGATTTCAACCAGGATCTCGTCGATGGCCACGGCTTCGCCGGGCTTTTTCTTCCAGGTCAGCAGCGTGCCTTCGGACACAGATTCAGACAGCTGGGGGACTTTGACTTCGATGATTGCCATGATGTTCTAACTTTCTATTTGTTCGGAGTGCTGATCGGGCCAAACGCCAAACGATCAAACGACCGAGAACAAAGCGGCGCCATCCGGCGCCGCCTTGCTCTTACTTGGTGAGGATGAAGCCCTTGAGCTTGCCGAAAGCCTGGTCCAGCAGCGACTTCTGCTGCTCCTGGTGCAGGTGGGCATAGCCGCAAGCCGGCGAAGCCGAGGCGGGGCGACCCGCGTAGCCCAGCTTCTGGCCTTCGTTCATGTTTTCATGCACATAGTGCTGAACGAAGAACCAAGCGCCTTGGTTTTGCGGCTCGTCTTGGCACCACACCAACTCGGTCGCACCGGGATACTTCTTGATCTCGGCGGCGAAAGCCTTGTGCGGGAAGGGATACAGCTGCTCGACGCGGATGATGGCCACGTCGCTGGCCTTCTTCTCCTCGCGCTTGCGCACCAGGTCGTAATAGACCTTGCCCGAGCAAACAACCACGCGCTTGACCTTGTCGGCGCTGATCGCAGCATCCTGCTCACCGATGACGGTGCGGAACTCACCCTTGGTGAACTCGGTCAGTGCCGAGGTCGCATCCTTGGCACGCAGCAGGCTCTTCGGTGTCATGATCACCAAAGGCTTGCGGAACATGCGCAGCATCTGACGACGCAGAACGTGGAAGATCTGGCTGGCCGTGGTCGGCTGCACGATCTGCATATTGTTGTCAGCAGCCAGCTGCATGAAGCGCTCCAGGCGCGCCGAGCTGTGCTCAGGGCCTTGGCCTTCATAGCCGTGCGGCAACATCATCACCAAGCCGTTGGAACGGCCCCACTTCACTTCGCCGGAAGCGATGAACTGGTCGATCACCACTTGGGCGCCGTTGACGAAGTCGCCGAACTGCGCTTCCCAGATCGTCAGCGTATTGGGTTCAGCAGCGGCATAGCCGTACTCGAAGCCCAAGACCGCCTCTTCGCTGAGGATGGAGTCGATCACCACGAATGGAGCCTGACCTTCGGCCACGTTCTGCAGCGGAATGTAGGCGCCTTCGTCCCAGTTGGTCCGGTTCTGGTCGTGAATGACGGCGTGACGGTGGGTGAAGGTACCGCGGCCCGCGTCTTCGCCCGACAGGCGGATCGGATAGCCGCTGGCCACCAGCGAGGCGAAAGCCATGCTCTCACCCATGCCCCAGTCCACATTGATCTCACCACGGCCCATCGCGGCGCGATCGGCGTAGAGCTTTTGCACCAGGTTGTGAGCGACCAGGTCCTTGGGCAGCGTGGTCAGCTTGTCGGCCAGGCGCTTCCACTCGGAAACCGGCAGCGCGGTGTCGCAGCTGTCGGTCCACTTCTTGCCGAGGAAAGGCGACCAGTCGGTGGCGTACTTGCTCTTGAAGTTGGTCAGCACCGGATCGACCGTGTGACGGCCTTCGTCCATGGCAGCGCGGTAGGCCTTGATCATTTGATCGGCACCGGCAGCATCGACCACGTTTTGCGCAGCCAGCTTGTCGGCATAGACCTTGCGGGTGCCGGGGTGAGCCGCGATCTTCTTGTACATCAGTGGCTGGGTCAGCGAGGGGGTGTCCTGCTCGTTGTGGCCCAGCTTGCGGAAGCAGACGATGTCCAGCACCACGTCCTTGCGGAACTCGGCGCGGTAGTCCATGGCCAGTTGCATGGCCCACACAACCGCTTCTGGATCATCACCGTTGACGTGCAGCACCGGCGCTTCGATCATCTTGACGACGTCCGAGCAATAGGCGGTGGAGCGCAGATCGCGCGGATCGCTGGTCGTGAAACCGATCTGGTTGTTGATGACGATGTGCACCGTGCCGCCGGTGCCGTAGCCACGGGTCTGGGCCATGCACAGGGTTTCCTGCACCACGCCCTGACCACCGAAGGCGGCGTCGCCGTGCACCAGCACGGGCAGCACTTGGCTACCGATCTTGTCACCGCGGCGCTCTTGGCGAGCGCGGACGCTGCCCTCGACCACCGGGTTAACGATCTCCAGGTGCGAAGGGTTGAAGGACAGCGACAGGTGAACCGGGCCGCCCTTGGTCGACACATCGGAGCTGAAGCCTTGGTGGTACTTGACGTCACCGGCCGGCAGATCTTCGGCGGCCTTGTGTTCGAACTCAGCGAACAGGTCGGCAGGCATCTTGCCCAGGGTGTTGACCAGCACGTTCAGGCGGCCGCGGTGGGCCATGCCGATGACGATTTCTTGCACGCCGCGTTGGCCGGCGCGCTGGATCAGTTCGTCCATGGCGGCGATGAAGCTCTCACCACCTTCCAGCGAGAAGCGCTTCTGGCCGACGTACTTGGTGTGCAGATAGCGCTCCAGGCCTTCGGCCGCGGTCAGGCGGTCAAGGATGTGGCGCTTTTCTTCTGCGGTGAAGGTGGGCTTGCCGCGGGCCTTTTCCAGGCGCTCTTGCCACCAGCGCTTTTCGCCGGGGTCGGTGCAGTGCATGAACTCGGAACCGACCGAGCTGCAATAGGTTTCGCGCAGCGCTTGGACGATTTGACGCAAGCTCATCGTCTCGCCACCGAAATAGGTGTTGGAGGCCGAGAAGCTGATGTCCATATCGGACTCGGTCAGGTCGTAGAACGACGGGTCGAGTTCGGGAATCTTGGGGCGTTCAGCGCGCTTGAGCGGATCCAGCTCAGCCCAGCGATTGCCCAGGAAGCGATAGGCCGCGATCAGGCTTTGCACATGCACTTGCTTGCGGGCCACGGCCAAATCGGCGCTGGAGGCCTTGTTCGCAAAGGCATTGGCCTTGGCACGCTGGGCGAAGGATTCGATCACCGGGGCATGAGCCACGTCGCGACCGTCACCACCATCGGTGGCCGGCACATGCTGGAGCGCGTCGAAATACGAACGCCAGTTGTCGGGCACGGAACCCGGGTTGTCGAGGTAGGCCTCGTACATCTCTTCGACGTAAGGGGCATTGCCCCCGAACAGGTATGAATTTGACCTGTGTTGCTGCATCATCTTCGCTCACCTCTAACCCCGGCTTCCAGGGCATTGGCTGGTTGAGAAACCTTCCGCGACACGGCTCGACCGGTTGGCGGATTGCGACCCGCCTTCGCTGTTGCCAGAAAAGGGGACGGGAAGGACCTAAGTCTTAAAAACAACTGGCACTTTAGCACTGTTGACATATTGCGGCATACGCGACTCTACGCAGACCTGAGCCCATATCGGACCCGAGGGGGCTATTCTGAAGCGCTTGCTGCCACGTGTGGGCTTAATTTCCGCTGTCAGATTGAGGTAATTGTCTTGACCTATGCCAATGTGCGAGGGGCGGCCTGAACGCATCGCGGAGCAGATTGCCGCACATTGCCCTTGCGCCTCGACCAACACCTTCAGCCCCACCGTCGCGGCGGGTTTGCCCGCAACCAAGGTGGCAGGGATAACCTAAACTCGCCGCCTGATTCTCTCCAGCCGCAGGAAGCCTGATGCAAGTTCAAGTCGTTGATTACCGCGCCCCCGATGCCGCCCAAAAATTCACCCAGTCGCTGCACGACACGGGTTTCGGGGTGCTGGTCAATCACCCCATTCAGCAGACCCTGGTGGAAAAGATCTACGCCGATTGGCTGAACTTTTTCAACGGTGACGAGAAGCTGGCCTTCCCCTTCTCTAAAGAAAAGCAAGACGGCTACTTCTCCACCGAGATTTCCGAGACAGCCAAGGGCAGCAGCCTGAAGGACATCAAGGAATACTTCCACATCTACCCCTGGGGCCGCATTCCGGAAAGCCTCAAAGCCGATGCGCTGCAGTATTACAGCGAGGCCAATGCCCTGGCCGGCGAGTTGCTGAGCTGGGTCGAGCGTTACACCCCGCCCGAAATTGCCAAGCACTATCGCGAGCCGCTCTCCCAGATGATTGAAGGCAGCCAGCAAACCCTGCTGCGGGTGCTGCGCTACCCGCCGCTGACCGGCCAAGAGCCGGCCGGCGCCCTGCGCGCCGCCGCGCACGGCGACATCAACTTGCTGACCATCCTGCCGGCCGCCAACGAGCCGGGCCTGCAGGTGCAAAACATGGACGGCGCTTGGTTCGACGTACCCTGCGACTTCGGCATGCTGATCATCAATATCGGCGACATGCTGGAAGAAGCCTCGCAAGGCTATTACCCCAGCACCCAGCACCGGGTGGTGAACCCCACCGGCGAGGGCGCCACCCGCAGCCGCGTCTCGCTGCCGCTGTTTCTGCACCCGCGCAATGAAGTGGTGCTGTCGGACCGCCACACGGCCCACAGCTATTTGCAAGAGCGGCTGCGCGAGTTGGGCGTCAAGACTTAAGCGAGGGCGCCGCTGGGCCACGCTGTCATCCACATCCACCCCGAGGCGCCGCCCAAGCCGGCCCTCGGTGCCGCCTGCAATGGCTGCGGCCTGTGTTGCCTGAGCGAGCCCTGCCCCATCGGCATGCTGGTGAGCCGGCGCCGCCACGGCGCTTGCAGCGCTCTGCGTTGGTCAGATGAATCAAGCCGCTATGTCTGCGGCATGTTGCTCGCACCCGGCGAGGTGCTGGGCTGGCGCCCGCAAGGCTGGCCCAACCGCCACCTGGCACCCTGGCTGGCGCGGCGCAGCCGGCGCTGGATTGCCGCCGGCATTGGCTGCGATGCCGACTTGCAGGCCGAGACCGCCGCCGAGCTCCGCAAAGACTGAGGCTGCCGCAGAGCGCCCAGACGAGGCGAGCACTGCGGGCAATCCTCTAGCCAATCCGCTGGCGGCCAGGGCTAGCATCGCGGCACCCCGGCCAACCATGCAAGGCAGAAGATGCAGTCCACCCTGGTCCGCCCACGATTCCTGGCGCAAGCGCTGCTGGCCTTGGCCGCCACTTTGTCCTTGCCCGGCCAAGCCGCCAATCTGCGCTGGGCCGCACAGAACGACATCCTGACCCTGGACCCGCATTCGCAGAATCACACCACCACCATCGCGGTGCTGATGCATGCCTATGAAGGACTGACGCGCTACAACGAGAAATATCAAATTGAGCCGGCGCTGGCGACGAAGTGGACAGCCATCAGCCCGACCCAGATCCGCTTCGAGCTGCGCCAGGGCGTCAAGTTTCACGACGGCTCGCCCTTCACCGCCGATGACGTGGTGTTCAGCTTCGGCCGCATCATGCAGCCGCAGGGCACGCTGCAAATCTATGTGGCCGGCATCAAGGAAGTGAAGAAGATCGACAACTACACCGTCGACTTCATTCTGAGCGCGCCGCAGCCCATCTTGCTGCGCAGCATCATCGACTTCCGCATCATGAGCAAGACCTGGGCCGAGAAGAACAAGGCCCTCAACACCCAGGACTACAAGTCCAAGGAAGACAGCTTCGCGGCCCGCAACGTCAACGGCACCGGCCCCTACAAAATCACCAGCTGGCAGCCGGATCAGAAAATCAGCATGGTCGCCAACAAGGACTGGTGGGACCAGACGCGCAGCAATGTCACCGAACTGAGCTATCTGCCGATCAAGAGCGACGCCACCCGCGTGGCCGCCCTGCTCTCCGGCGACGTAGATCTGCTCACCGACCTGCCCACCCAAGACGTGGCCCGGCTGCGCGCCGACCCCAAGCTCAAGCTGATGGAAGGCCCCGAGGTTCGCACCATCTTCTTCGTCATGGATCAAGGCAGTGAGGAACTCAAAGGCGCCAGCGTCAAAGGCAAGAACCCCTTCAAAGACCGGCGCGTGCGTGAGGCGATGAGTGTGGCCATCGACCGTGAAGCCATCAAGCGCAGCATCATGCGCGGCCTGTCGATTCCGGCCGGCATCATGGTGGCGCCAGGCGTCAATGGCAACACGCCCGATCTGGACGTGCCGCTCAAGGCGGATGCCGACAAGGCCCGCAAGCTGCTGGCCGAGGCCGGCTACCCGGAAGGCTTCGAGGTCCCGCTGAACTGCCCCAATAACCGCTACATCAATGACGAGGCGATCTGCCAGGCGGTGGTGGCGATGTGGGCACGCGTCGGCATCAAGGCGAATATGGTCGCCCAGCCCTTCTCCCAGCACAGCCAGACCTTTCAGCGCTTTGAAGCACCGCTCTTCCTGCTGGGCTGGGGCGTGGCCACCTACGACGCGCAGTTCACCCTGCAGTCCTTGGCGCGCACCAAGACCAGCGGAGCGGATGGCAACTTCAACTTCGCCAAGCTCAGCGATGCAACGATGGACCGGCTGGTCGACGCGATGAAGGTCGAGCCCGACCTCAGCAAGCGCAACGCCATGATCCGCGAGGCCTTGCAGCGCATTCGTGATGAGAGCTTGTTCATCCCCATCCACCACCAAGTTCGCCCCTGGGCCATGCGCGCCAATGTTGACACCACGCATCGCTCGGACGACCGACCCGAAGCCCGCTTCACCACGCTCAAGTAATCAGCTGCATCATCAGCATCTTCATCAACCCGAGGAGGCCCGTCTTGAAATTCAAACCAGTCACCGCCCACGCCTTATTGCTCAGCGTGGCCGCACTCTGCGGCGGGTTCAGCAGCCAGCTTGTGCAGGCCTCACCGCTGCGCTGGGCCGCGCAGAACGATATCCAGACCTTGGACCCCCACGCGCAGAACCACGCCACCACCAACACCATTGCCGGCTTTGCCTACGAAGGCCTGACCCGCTACAGCGACAAATTCCAACCCGAACCGGCCCTGGCCACCAAGTGGACCCAAGTCAGCCCCACCCAAGTGCGCTTCGAGCTGCGCCGCGGTGTCAAGTTCCATGACGGCACGCCCTTCACCGCCGACGATGTGCTGTTCAGCTTTTCCCGCATCCGCCAGCCGCAGGCCAATTTGCAGATCTTTGTCAGCGGCATCAAGGAGATCAAGAAGATCGACGACTACACCGTCGACCTGCTGCTGGACGGGCCTAACCCCATCCTGCTGCGCAATCTGGTCTTCTTCCGCATCATGAGCAAGAGCTGGGCGGAGAAGAACAAGGCCATCAACACCCAGGACTACAAGGCCAAGGAAGACACCTACGCCTCCCGCAATGCCATGGGCACCGGCCCCTACAAGATCACCGGCTGGCAGCCCGATCAGAAGATCAGCTTGGTCGCCAACAAAGACTGGTGGGACAAGCCCAGCGGCAATATCAGCGAGATCAGCTATTTGCCCATCAAGAGCGACGCCACCCGAGTGGCTGCCTTGCTCTCCGGCGACCTTGATCTGCTAACCGACCTGCCCACGCAAGACGTGGCCAAGCTCAAGGCCGACCCCAAGCTCAAGGTACTGGACGGCAATGAGAACCGCACCATCTTCATCGCCATGGACGAGGGCAGCGAAGAACTGAAGGGCAGCAATGTCAAAGGCAAGAACCCCTTCAAAGACAAGCGAGTGCGCGAAGCGCTGAACCTGGCCATCGACCGCGAAGCCATCAAGCGCAGCCTGATGCGGGGCCTATCCATGCCGGCAGCCATCATGGTAGCGCCGGGGGTGAATGGCCACACGGCCGATATCGACCAGCCGCTCAAGGTTGATCTCGACAAGGCCAAGAAGCTGCTGGCCGAGGCCGGCTACCCGAGCGGCTTTGAAGTGCCGCTGAACTGCCCGAACGACCGCTACGTCAATGACGAAGAAATCTGCCAGGCGGTGGTGGCGATGTGGAGCAAGGTCGGCATCAAGGCCAAGCTCAGCACCAGCCCGATGTCGCAGCACTCGCAGCTGCTGCAGCGCATGGATTCACCGCTGTATTTGTACGGCTGGGGCGTCAACACTTTCGACGCCCAGTACACCTTGCAAGACATCGTCCACACCAAGACCAGCGGCGCCGACGGCAAGGGCAACTACGCCCGCGTTAGCGATGCCAAGCTCGACGCCCTGGTGCAGGCCATGAAGGTGGAAAGCGATCAAACTAAGCGTAACGCCATGATCCGCGAGGCCTTGTTGCGGGTGCGGGACGAATATCTGTTCATCCCCATCCACCACCAAGTGCGCCCTTGGGCCATGCGCAGCAATGTGGACACACCGCATCGCGCCGACGACAGGCCTGAGCCGCGCTGGACCACGATTCGCTGAGTCGGTCATTCAAGCGGCACGCGGGGCTCGGCGGCAGCGCCGGTCCTGAGCGAATCCCACGGGCCTGATTTCAGGCCCGCTCACCCTGCAACTGGGCCCGCAGGGCCGAGGGCGTGAGCCCATACCAGCGGCGCACCGTGCGCGCGAAGTTAGAGGCATCTTCAAAACCCAGCTGGGCGGCGATGGCCTCGATGGGATGCGCGGTATTGCGCAGCTGCCACAGCGCCTGCTCCTGGCGCACGGCGTCCAGCAGGGCTTGAAAACTCTGGCCCTCGCTGCGCAGGCGGCGGATCAGGGTGCGCGCCGAGACGTGGCAGGCCTTGGCCACCTCATCCAGGGCCTGAAAGTGCTCGCCCTCCCGCCGCAAACGCATCTGCGCTTGCACTCTCTGCGACCAATGGCCCAGATGCTGCCCCGCCAAGCGCAGGGCTTGTTCGCAGTCCTGACTGGCTTGCTCGAAGACCTTGGCATCGGCCGTCAGGCAAGGCAAGCGCAGCTGGGCCGGGCTGAAATGCAGGGCCAGATGACTGGCCGAGAACTGCAGCTGCGCATCGCCGCAAACCTGCAGATACGGGGCGAGCTGGGCCGGCGCCGGCAGCGGAACATCCACTCGCAGGCCGCTGGGCCGCAGACCCACCACCGAGTCAATCAAGCGCAGCGCGGTGCCCAAGGCCATGTCCAGCACAAAGCCGCGCGCCGCGCCAAGATCGAGTCTTTCGTGAACGCGAAGGGTGGCGCCCACATCACAGTTGCCGCCCGATCCCTCCGGCGGCTCATGCAGCTCGAAATCAAAGCGCAGCAAGCTATTGCGCAAGCTGGCGTAGCGGCAGGCCGTGGCCAGCGCCTGCGCTAGATCGCGGCTGGCCACTACGGCATAACCCATCGCGCCATGGGCGGAAAGCTGGGCCATCTGCCCCAGCGCCAAGCCGAGATTGGGCTGCTGGCTGACCTGCAAAGCGGTTCTCACCAAGGCCTGGACGACGCGGTAGTCCAGCATCTGCTCGCGGGTGGATAACTGCTCCCAGCTCAGGCCCGCTTGATCCAGCACCGCATCCAGATCGCCGCCCAGGCTACGCACCAGCACGCAAAGCAAGCGGGCATAAGTGGGGTGAACCAGGGCGTCTGATGGGGCTGGCGACACATGCATCTTGGCACTTTATGACGAGACCCTGCCACTTGCTACGGTGTTTGCCCCGGCTGCCCCGCGCCACACTGGCGCCTCCCAACAAGCACAAATCCAGGAGACAGCCATGCCAACAACGATTGCGGTCAGCCCGCCCTACCGCGACCCCAAACGCTATGCCTGGCTGCTCAGCCTGGCGGTGCCCAGCTCAGTGCTGCTGGGGCCAGGCCTGCTGCTGCTGACCGGTCAGGTCTGGACCTTGTGGTTGCCGGTGTTGATGCTTTACGGGCTGATGCCTCTGCTCGATTTGGCGCTGGGCCTGGACACCAGCAATCCCCCCGAAGACGCGGTGCCGGCCCTGCAGGCCGACCCCTTCTATCGCCGCGTCACCTATGCCTTGGCGCCGATTCTGTGGGCCTCGTTTGTGTTCTGCGTCTGGTTTGTGGCCACGCATCCGCTGCCCTGGTATGGCCTGCTGGCCATGGTCATCATCGCTGGCTCGGTGGGCGGCTTTTGCATCAATCTGGGCCATGAGCTGGGCCACAAGCCGACCGCGCTGGAGCGCTGGCTGGCCAAGATCGTGCTGGCGCCCTCGGGCTACGGCCACTTCTTCATCGAGCACAACCGCGGCCACCACCGCGACGTAGCCACGCCGCTGGACCCCGCCTCTTCCCGCATGGGGGAAAGCATTTACCGCTTTGTGCTGCGCGAGATGCCGGGGGCCGCACGCCGCGCCTGGGTGCTGGAATCCACCCGCCTGCGCAAGGCTGGGTTGCCGGTGTGGTCCTTGCAAAACGAAATCTTGCAGCCCGCCCTGATCACTGTGGCCCTGTGGACCGCCCTGGTCTTGTGGCTGGGCCCGCAAGTCTTGCCCTTCATTTTGGCCACGGCCTTCTGGGCGAACTTTCAGCTGACCTCGGCCAACTACATCGAGCACTACGGCCTGCTGCGCGCGCAACGACCCGACGGCCGCTACGAGCCCACCCAGCCCCATCACTCCTGGAACAGCAATCACTTGCTGTCCAACTGGGCCACCTTCCATCTGCAGCGGCACTCGGACCACCACGCCCACCCTTTGCGGCGCTATCAGGCCCTGCGGCATTTCGACAATCTGCCGCAACTGCCCAATGGCTACTTCGGCATGTTCAGCGTGGCCTACCTACCGCCTCTGTGGTTCAAAGTGATGGACCAGCGTTTGCTGGACAGTGTGGGCCGCGACCCGCAACGCATCAACTTTGAGCCCAGCCAGCGCGAGCGCTTGATGCGCAAGCACGGGCTGGTTGGAGGGGCTTGATCAGCCCAGGCTGAGGCGGCGCCGCGCCGCCTGGTACTCGCTCACCAAACGAGCCACCAGCTCGGCAGCGGGTTGCACCTTGTCGATGGCGCCAATGCCTTGGCCGCAACCCCAGATGTCCTTCCATGCTTTTTTGGAGTCGCCGCCGAAGTTCATCTTGCTCGGGTCGCTCTCGGGCAAGTTGTCGGGGTCCATGCCGGCATTGACGATGGAGCCGCGCAGATAGTTGCCGTGCACGCCGGTGAAGAGGTTGCTATAGACAATGTCGTCGCTATTGCTCTCAACAATCATCTGCTTATAGCCCTCGGCCGCGCGCGCTTCATCGGTGGCAATGAAGGCCGAGCCGATGTAAGCGAAGTCAGCCCCCATGGCCTGAGCCGCCAGCACCGCGTCGCCCGAAGCGATCGAGCCCGACAGCGCCAGCGGGCCGTCAAACCATTGACGGATTTCCTGGATCAGGGCGAAGGGGCTCTTCACACCAGCATGGCCGCCTGCACCGGCGGCGACGGCGATCAGGCCATCGGCGCCCTTCTCAATCGCCTTCTTGGCGAACTTGTTGTTGATGATGTCGTGCAGCACGATGCCGCCCCAGGCGTGCACGGCCTGGTTGACATCCTCACGCGCGCCCAGCGAAGTGATGATGATGGGCACCTTGTACTTGGCGCAAACGGCCAGGTCATGCTCCAGGCGGTCATTGCTCTTATGCACGATCTGGTTGATCGCGAAAGGCGCCGCCGGCTTGTCCGGGTTGGCCTTGTTGTAAGCGGCCAGCTCGGTGGTGATTTCATTGAGCCATTCGTCCAGCAGTTCAGCCGGGCGGGCATTGAGCGAAGGCATAGAGCCGATCACACCGGCCTTGCACTGCGCGATTACCAGCTTGGGGTTGCTGATGATGAACAGGGGCGAGCCGATGATGGGCAGGGGAGCGTTTTGCAGAATGGGAGGCAGGGCCACGAAAGTCTCCAAATGTCTTTTGTTGTGCGGGATGGAACGAAGGCGGTGGCGAGGCCACTGAACTGAATCAGCGGCCCCACCACCCGCCGAATCAGAACGCGTCCAGAGCCAGGGCGGTGACGCTGTCGGCGCCTTCCACGATGGCGTCACGCAGGCCACCGGCACGGGTCAGAATGTGCTCGGCGTAGAAGCGCGCGGTAGCAACCTTGGCGCTCATGAAGGCCGCGTCTTCACCGGCGGCCAGCTTGTCCTCAGCCACCATCAAGGCGCGGGCCAGCTGCCAGCCGGCGACCAGATTGCCGGCCAGCATCAGATAAGGCACCGAGCCGGCATAGGCCGCATTCGGATTGCCCTTGCCTTGAGCGGCGATGAAGTCCACCGAGTCCAGATAGGCCTGGCGCGCGGCGCTCAGGCGCTTGAGCATGGCCTTGGCGGCCGCACTGTCGCGCTTGGCTAGCAGGCTTTCAGTCGCCTCGATATTGGCGGCGAAGGCGCGAGCCATCTGGCCGCCATCACGGCTGGTCTTGCGACCCACCAGGTCATTGGCCTGAATGGCAGTGGTGCCTTCGTAAATGGTCAGGATCTTGGCATCGCGGTAATGCTGGGCAGCACCCGTTTCCTCGATGAAGCCCATGCCGCCATGAATTTGCACGCCCAGGTCGGTGACCTCCAAGCTCATCTCGGTGCTATAGCCCTTGACCAGCGGGACCATGAATTCGTAGAAGGCCTGATTCTGCTTGCGCGTCTCAGCGTCCGGATGATGGTGAGCGGCGTCATAGGCCGATGCGGCCACGCTGGCCATGGCGCGGCAGCCTTCGGTCAGCGAGCGCATGGTCATCAGCATGCGGCGCACATCGGGGTGATGAATGATGGCGGCGCTGCCGGCCACCGAGCCATCGACCGGGCGGCTTTGCACGCGGTCGCGGGCATAAGACACGGCTTTTTGATAGGCGCGCTCGGCGATCGCGATGCCTTGCACGCCCACGCCAAAGCGGGCCGCGTTCATCATGATGAACATGTACTCCAGGCCACGGTTTTCTTGGCCGATCAGCGTACCGATGGCGCCACCGTGGTCGCCGAACTGCAGCACAGCCGTAGGGCTGGCCTTGATGCCCATCTTGTGCTCGATCGACACGCAATGCGCATCATTGCGCGCGCCCAGCGAGCCATCGGCATTGACCAGGAACTTGGGCACGATGAAGAGGCTGATGCCCTTCACGCCTTCCGGCGCACCGGCCACACGGGCCAGCACCAGATGGATGATGTTCTCGGCCATATCGTGATCACCGTAGGTGATGAAGATCTTGGTGCCGAAAATCTTGTAGGTGCCGTCGGGCTGAGGCTCGGCGCGGGTGCGCACCAGGGCCAGATCGGAGCCGGCCTGGGGCTCGGTCAGATTCATGGTGCCGGTCCAGCTGCCGTCGATCAGCTTGGGGATGAAGGTGTTGCGCTGCTCATCGCTGCCGGCCGTCAGCAAGGCCTCGATGGCGCCGTCGGTCAGCAAAGGGCACAGGGCGAAGCTGATGCTGGCACTGTTCATCATCTCGCCGCAGGCGGCGCCAATGGTCTTGGGCATGCCCTGGCCGCCAAAGGCCGTGGGGTGCTGCAGGCCTTGCCAACCGCCTTCGGCGAACTGGCGGAAGGCTTCCTTGAAGCCGGGCGTGGTGTACACCTGGCCATCCTTCAGGTAGGAGGGGTTCTTATCGCTCTCGAAGTTCAGCGGGGCGATGATGTCTTCATTGATCTTGGCGCACTCTTCCAACACGGCTTGGGCGGTGTCGATGTCGAAGTCGGCAAACTCAGGGATCTTGTTGAGGGCTTGCAGGCCGGCGAGCTCCTGCATATTGAAGAGCATGTCTTTGACGGGGGCGCGGTAAGGCATAAATTGCTCCAGAGCGAAGTGAGGGCAAAACAAAGGCGCCGCGACCGTGAAGTCGGGCGCCTGTTGAAATCAAGCGTTAGGCGAGCGCAGTGCTCAGAGGCTGTTCACCAGCTCGGGCACGGCTGCGAACAGGTCGGCTTCCAAGCTGTAGTCGGCCACGCTGAAGATCGGCGCTTCGGCGTCCTTGTTGATGGCGACGATGACCTTGGAGTCCTTCATGCCGGCCAAGTGCTGGATCGCGCCGCTGATGCCGCAAGCGATGTAGAGCTGCGGGGCGACGATCTTGCCGGTCTGGCCGACTTGCCAGTCGTTGGGGGCATAACCCGCATCGACAGCGGCGCGCGAGGCACCCAGTGCGGCACCCAGCTTGTCAGCCAGCGGCGTGAGCACTTCCATGAACTTCTCGTTCGAGCCCATGGCGCGGCCACCGGAGACGATGATCTTGGCGGCGGTCAGCTCGGGGCGGTCGTTCTTGGCAATCTCGCGGCTGCCGAAGACGGAACGGCCACTGTCGGCCGCAGCCGCCAGCGTTTCCACGGCGGCGCTGCCGCCGCTAGCGGCTGCGGCATCAAAGCCGGTGGTGCGCACGGTCAGCACCTTGGTGGCGTCGGCGCTTTGCACGGTGGCGATGGCGTTGCCGGCGTAGATCGGGCGCTCAAAGGTGTCAGCGCTGATGACCTTGGTCACGTCGCTGAGCTGAGCCACGTCCAACAAGGCAGCGACGCGCGGCGCCACATTCTTGCCCGAGGCTGTGGAAGGGAACAGGATGTGGCTGTAGCCACCGGCCACGGCCAGCACCTGGGCGGCGAGGTTTTCAGCCAGGCCATCGGCCAGCTGGGCGGCATCGGCGTGCAAGACCTTGCTCACACCTGCGATTTGCGCGGCAGCAGCAGCGGCAGCAGCGGCATTGTGGCCGGCGACCAGCACATGCACATCAGCGCCGCAAGCCAGGGCGGCCGTGACGGTGTTGAGGGTTGCGCCCTTGATGGAGGCGTTGTCGTGTTCGGCAATAACGAGAGCGGTCATTCAGAAATCTCCAAATCTTGTGCGTGCGTAGCACCTAGTCAGTTGGGGACAGAGCTACTCGCGGGTACGCTCGGGCGATCTGTCCCGCAAGGCCATTAAATGACCTTGGCCTCGTTCTTCAGCTTGTCCACCAGCGTGGCCACATCGGCCACCTTGATGCCGGCGCTGCGCTTGGGCGGCTCTTCGACCTTGAGGGTCTTGATGCGCGGGGTAACGTCCACACCCAGATCGGCGGGCTTGACGATGTCCAGCTGCTTCTTCTTGGCCTTCATGATGTTGGGCAGTGTGACGTAGCGCGGCTCGTTGAGGCGCAGGTCGGTGGTGACCACAGCGGGCAGAGTCAGCTTGACGACTTCCAGGCCACCGTCCACTTCGCGGGTCACGGCTGCCACGCCATCGGCCACTTCCACCTTGCTGGCGAAAGTACCTTGGGGCATGCCGGTCAGCGCAGCCAGCATCTGGCCGGTCTGGTTGCAATCGTCGTCGATCGCTTGCTTGCCCAGGATCACCAGGCCGGGTTGCTCTTTGTCCACCAGGGCCTTGAGCAGCTTGGCCACGGCCAGGGGCTGCAGTTCGGCATCGGTTTCGACCAGGATGGCACGGTCAGCGCCGATGGCCATGGCGGTGCGCAGAGTTTCCTGGCACTGCGCGACACCGCAAGACACCGCGATCACCTCGGTGACCACGCCCTTTTCCTTCAGGCGCACGGCTTCTTCGATGGCGATTTCATCAAAGGGGTTCATCGACATCTTGACATTGGCGATGTCAACGCCTGTGCCGTCGCTCTTGACGCGCACCTTGACGTTGTAATCGACCACTCGTTTGACAGGAACCAGAACCTTCATCGAAGTACTCCAAGGCTAATTGACGTTAACGTTAACCAGATTCTACGGGCGGCGCGGCCAAATCAGCGGCGCGGCCAAAAAGAAAAAGCACGATCGTTCTATTTTAGACATGATTTCCAGCCAGACCGGGCGAGAAAGTTAGACTGCGGCGCTCAATGAATTCACTCGCCCCCCTGCCCACCCCTTCTGGCAGCGCTTCTGCCAGCCCCTGCATCGGCGTGTTCGACTCCGGCGTGGGCGGCCTGACCGTCTTGCGCGAGTTGCACCGCGTGCTGCCGGGCGTGCCCCTGCACTATGTGGCGGACAGCGCCAACGCGCCCTACGGCCAGCGCACGCCCGAATTCATCATCCAGCGCTGCTTGGTGCTGACCGAGCATTTGCACCAGGCCGGCGCCCAAGTGCTGGTGCTGGCCTGCAATACGGCAACCGCACACGCGATCAGCGCACTGCGCCAGCGCTGGCCTGATTTGCCCATCGTGGGCACCGAACCCGGCATCAAACCGGCCGTGGCCGCCAGCCGAAACGGCCGCATCGGCGTGATGGCCACCACCAGCACCATCAGCAGCGCACGCTATCGCGGCTTGATCGAGCGCCATGCCGGCACGGCACAGGTGCACAGCCAAGCCTGCCCGGGCCTGGTCGATTTGATTGAAACGGGCGAGTTGGACTCGCCCGCACTGAGCCGCCTGCTGCGCGAGTTGTGCTTGCCACTGCAGCAAGCCGGTGTGGACACCGTGTTGATGGGCTGCACCCATTACCCGCTGATCCAAGCGCAAATTCAGGCCGTGCTCGGCCCCCAGGTGCAATTGCTCAATATCGAGACCGCCGTGGCCCAGCAGGCCGCACGCCTGTGGGGCGAGTTGAAGCTGCCCGCGACAGCGGCCGAGATGGTGCTGGAAACCACCGGCGACGCCGCCGCGCTGAGCAGCTTTGTGCAGCGCGCCTTGGGCTGGCAACTCCAAGCCAGGTCACTGTCAATCTGAGTCGGCACGCCATTTGGCAGCGCCGCCATTGCTGACGCAAAGCTACTTCACCTCGCGCGCCAGCTTGAGCATCTGTGAGCTCAACACCAAGCCGCGCCGCTTGGCCTCGGTGTGGTTGATGCGAAAAGCCAGGCCATTGGGCTCGGCCACCAAAGCTATCACCGCGCCATTGCGAAAGGCCTCGGCACTCTCCCCCACCACCAAAACCGGCTCATTGGCCAAGGCCGTCTGCCAGCGCAGCAAGTCGGCCCGCCCACTGAAACCCAAGAGCAAGAGCTGGCAGCCGCCCAGTTGCTGCGGATCGCTCAAATAGCGCATGCGCACACTGGCCACGCCATGCGCTTTCAGGGTGAGAGCTTGCATGGCCTCTTGCATGGCCAAATTGCCGGCCACGCAGTAAGTGAACTCACTCACCGGCGGTGGCGGCCATTGGGTGAACTGGGCAAAGCGATAGACAAACGCGGCCCGCAACTGCGCGTCTTCTTGCGCAGGGCCGGATGCGGGGTTCGCAGCGGCAACATCGCTCGGCATGGCCAAGCCTGCCAAAGCGGCCAGCGACAGCAAGCACATCAAGGCCGCCCTCATGAACCTAGCCTCCAACTCACACTGAGTTGAACGGTACGCCCTTCTTGCTTAATTGCCGGGGCAGCCGATGCGGGGCGATCCAGATAGCGTGTGGCGCCCAAGTTGTAGACGCCCAGGCTGACGTCCACATCCAGGCGCGGCCGCCACAGCAGATTGAGGTTGTTCAGCAAATAGCCCGGCAGCTCCTGGAAGGCAGTGCTGCGGCGACTCATGGCATAGGCCTGCCAAGACAGTTGCAGCGCGTCGCCCGCCAAAGGCTGGCTGTAGAACAGCTTGAACAAGGCGCTGGGCGAATTGCTCAAGCCCGCGCCGTCCTGGTCCCGTGTGCGCTGCAAAGACAGGCCAAGCCGCAAACTGGCCCCTTGATCCCAGCGCCGCTCCAGATCCAACTCGCTACCGATATTGCGCAGCCGACCGCGGTTCTCGTACACAGGCAAGTCCACCTGATTGAGCTCCATCAGGTTCGACAAGCGCGAGGCGTAAAGCGCAGCGCGGTACTGCAGCTGCGGCGTCAGCGCCTGCTCCCAGGAGGCCTCGTAGGTCTTGATCTGCTCGGGTACCGGCGTAGACACGCCCAATGCACTATTCAAGGAGAACTCGTTCAGATTCGCGGCCCTGAAGGCGCCGCCGTACATCAGACGCAAGGTGGCATCCGGCACGCCATTCCAGACCCAGGCCAGCCTGGGATTGAGCTTGGGCTCAGCCACATGCGAGGTGTCACGCCGCAAGCCCAAGATCAAGCGCTGCGAGGCGCTCAGCTGCCACTCATCCTGGATGAACACCCCGACGCGCCGGTTGATGCCATAGAACTCTTGAAAGGGCGGATCACCCTCTAGGCCCTGTGAGATGCGCATCAAGGCATCGTCTTGCAACTCCAAGCCAGCCATCACTGTGTGATCAGCCCAGCGCCGCGTACTGAGGCGCAGATCCCAGTTGGACCAGCGACCACGCGCCGTCGTTCCGAAGTAAGCCCGTTGCTGCGTCTGCGGGAATATCAAGGGGTAGCGCTCTTGATACTTGCTGTTCTTGAGCGAAACGCTGGCAAACAGATCCCAGTCCAGGCTCAGGCTGCGCTCATGGCTGAGGGAGACAAAGTTGTTGTCACTGAGCAGATAGCCCTGATCAAGCAAGTCGGGGTTCTGCACGGATACCTGAACAGGCACGCCCTGGGTCAAGCTTGTCGCGCCGCCTCGCATGGCCCAGCCGCCGGCATTGAAACTCACTAGCAGCCGTTTGGCCCGATTCCAGAGGTGATCACGCAACTCGCCTTCCAAGGGGTCGGGCGTCTCAAGCGCTTCGAAGGGATAGGGCCGCCGATCCTGCTTGGTGCCGCTCAGCGCCAGCCAGCCTTCCCAGCCGGCCTCTGAGCGATGCCCCCAACTCGCGCGCAGATGCTGCACGCCAAGCGAATCAATGCTCGCGCGAGTCTCCACACCCGCCATTTTGTCGGACCGTTTGGTGATGACGTTGATCACGCCCAAGAAGGCGTTGTTGCCATACAGGGCCGAGCCGGGGCCGGGTGCAAACTCCACCCGCTCAATCAAATCAGCATCGACAAAAAACTCGTCGCTGATGAGCGCGGCGTCGTAGACGTTTTCATTGATGCGCATGCCGTCAATCAGGAACAACAAGCGCGTATTCAGATCGCCCGGCCGCCCCAAGCCGCGCGCGCCCACATAGCTGAAGCCGTTGTCCTTGGTGACGTACAGGCCCGGCATGGCACGCAAGATGTCGGACATATTGCGATAGCCAAAGCGCGCGATATCACCCCCCGTGACCACATAGGTCGTGGTCGGTGCTTGTGCGGCGCTTTGCGTGAAGCGCGCTGCGGTGCTGACTTCGACGTCACGCGGCACCTGCTTGAGCGGCTGCCGCAGCAGCTCTTCCAGGCCCGGGTCGGCGTCAAGCGGCTTGGCGGAGCCGGCACGCTCCTGGGACTGGACCTGAGCACTGGATGCCCAGGCCCAGAACAGCGCAAGCACTAAGTGCCGCAAACCGCTACGAAGGGCGCAGCTGCTAGGAAGCACACTACTGACGCGACGCATGAGAAGCCCTGCGATAGGTGTTCTTGCCCGCGCGTTTTGCCGCGTACATGGCCACGTCCGCCGCGCTCAACAAATTGGGCGCATCGACTTCATCGACCGGACAAAAAGCCAGCCCCACCGTGGCGCCGATGGGCATCAAGTGCCCATCAATGATCATGGGCTCGCGAATCGCGGCAATCAGGCGCAAGGCCAGTTGCTCGGCGGCGGCTTCGTCCGGCAGGCTGGGCAGAATCAAGGCAAATTCATCACCCCCCAAGCGGCACAGGACATCGCCAGTGCGCAAGACCTTACTCATACGGGCCGCGACTTCGCGCAGCACTTCGTCGCCGGCATCATGCCCATGTTTGTCGTTGACGGTTTTGAAGTTATCCAGGTCGATGAACATCAGCGCCATCAACAAGACCTCCTGACAGCTGGTGGCCACATGGCGCTGCAAGGCCGACTGGAAGTACAAGCGATTCGGCAGCTGGGTCAGGCTGTCCCGGTGGGCCAGTTGCTCGAACTCCTGACCCACTTTTTGCTCTTGGCGCAGCTGTTGATTCAGCTCCGCCTGGCCGATCTCCACCCGCTTGAGCATCTGATTGAAGCGCTCACTCAAGCGCCCCACTTCATCGAAGCGATGCACTTTGGCGCGCTGGCTGTAGTCTTGGCTAATCGACACCCGCTCGGCCAAATCCGACAGCTCGACGATGGGCGCCAGCGCTTTGCTCTGCACCCATCGCAAGAGCCATGCGGCAATGAAGATCGCCAGGCCAATCAGCACCGCCCCCAGCCCAGCCATGCGCATGACGGCCAGCTGCACTTGCTCCAGCCCCTCTTGCAAATGGAGCCAGCCAATCAATTCGCCCTTGAGTTTGATGGCGACCCAGACATCCACAAACTCCAGATGCATCTGGCGGGCCACGCCCGCCTGAGCTAATGATGGTGGCTGGGCCTGAATTGCTGGTGGCGACTTGTCAGAATCTGCGGGCCATTGGGCGAAGACCTCGCGGCCTACCGTGGCCACTTGAGCCATGCGCCATTCGCTGCGTTTGGAAAAAGCCTGCAACTCGGCGGCGGCGGCCATCTGGTCTTCAAAAACCAGCATGGGCGCCAAGCTATTGGCCAGCAACTGGGCACTGCGCTCGGCGGCTTGCGCCTGCAATTCTCGGGCAGCCAGCAATGAAGCACCGGCGATCAAGGCAAAGGTCAGCAGCATGGTGATGCTCAAGACCTGCAGGTTCAAGCGCGTCAGACGCAAGACCAGCGAGTCAGCCTCTGGCGTGCCAGCGATCATCTGGCCTTCAGCGACAAGCAAGCCGGTGCGATCGGGTTTCAAGGCCTGTTCTTGAGTCACAGCGGATGGAGCTCGCGCCCAAAAGCCCGAGCAACCCTCCCCTTGAGGGCTGCATACCGCTATTTCTATCATGCCCGGCCGCTGGCCGGCGGATGAATTACAGGCCCGGCGCGGCCCTATTCAGGGCCAGTCAGCTCGCGACTAGGCCATTGCGGATGGCGTAAACCGTCAGCTCCGAGTTATTGGCCAGGGCCAATTTCTCCAGCACCCGGGCGCGGTAGACGCTGACCGTCTTGGGGCTGAGCATCAACTCCTCGGCAATGTCGGACAACCGCTTGCCAGACGCAATCATCACCAGCGTTTGCAACTCGCGATCCGACAGCTTTTGATGCGCCTGCTCATTGACCGGCGCGGTCAGGCTTTCCACCAACATCTGCGCAATCTCGGGCGTCACGTATTTGCGGCCTTGCGCCACCGTGCGCACCGCCTGCACCAGCACCTGCGGGTCGCCGCCCTTGTTGACATAGCCATAAGCCCCGGCGCGCAGGGCGCGGATGGCGTACTGGTCTTCCGGGTACATGGACACAATCAAGGTGCGGATGCTCGTACCTTCATCCTTGAGCACATGCAAGACATCCAGGCCGCTGCGGCCAGGCATATTGATGTCCAGCACCAAAACGTCGCAGCCGTTGTTGGGCCCCAAATCGCGCAGCAGGCTGCGCAACTCACCGTAGTCACCGGCTTCGCCAATGACCTCGATATCGGCCACATCGGACAAGGTGTCGCGGATGCCGCGCCGGATCAGCGCATGGTCGTCACACAGAATGACCTTGATCATTTTTTCAGCCCCCAGGATGAAGGATCATGGGCAGCTTCCTCACCGTCGTCCATGCCGACAGTTTCCAGGTCCTGGTTTTGTAGCGGAACCGAAAGAATCAGGCTGACGCCTTTTTTGCTTGTGCTCAAGTCCACCCACCCTCCTACCGTTGCCGCGCGCTCATGCAGACCGCGAATGCCAAAGCTGCGCGCCTTTGCCAAAGCACCGGGCGCAATTCCTCGCCCATTGTCACTGAGCTCCAGGGTCAATACGCCGGAGTCCACACTCAATTCGATATCCACCCGAGTGGCGTTGGCATGTTTAGACACATTGGTCAAAGCCTCCTGCGCCGTGCGATAGGCCACCAAAGGCACGCCGGGTGGCAGTTGCATCTGCTCATGACTGGTGCGCACCGTGGTGACGATGCCGGTGCGACGCTCAAAACGAGCCGCCATCCACTGCACCGCAGCCACCAAACCCTGCTCAAGAATGGCGGGCCGCAAGTTGTGCATGATGCGCTGGCTAGCCTCAATCGCCGAGGTGACCGTTTCCAGGGCCGACTGCACCCGGCCCAAGACCGCAGCATCCTTGGAATGGCGGTTGATCCACGCCAGGTCAAACTTCAGCGCCGTCAAAGAGCCACCCACATCGTCATGAATCTCCCGGGCAATCGCCGCCCGCTCCATCTCGATACTGGTTTGCAAATGGCCAGCCAGTTCATGCAAGCGCTGCTTGGACTTGAGCAATTCGCGATCCGCCTCGATGCGGGCGCGCTGTGACTCGCTGGCCTCAATCGCATGCAGCAGGGCCGGCGCCAGGCGCGCCAAGTCCTTTTTAAGCAGGTAGTCCGACGCGCCGGTGCGCATTGCCGCCACGGCGGTGTCTTCGCCAATTTCCCCGGACACCAGAATAAAAGGAAGCAGGCGGCGGCTTTCCTTGAGCATGTCCAACACCACCAAGCCAGAAAACCCCGGCAGGTTGTAATCGGAAATGATGGCATCCCAGTCGAGGCTTAAAGCCGCGCCCACTTCCGCCAAACTGTCCATGCGCACGAGTTCAAGATCCAAACCGGCACGGCGCAGCTGCGCCATGATCAGTTGATGGTCCAGTTCGGAGTCTTCAATATGAAGGATGCGCAAATGGCGCTCAGCGGTTGGGCTCGACATGGGCGGAAGTATGCCGGCATTGCATGCACGCTCCGTGACCGGGGCTCGGCCACTTGCGCTCTTATTTGAGCAGTAATCGCCAAAGTCAAGGGTATACCCTAATACCGGATGATTTAGCCGCGCCGATTCCAACAATTAGGCCGATTCTGCACGCCTTGTCCTGTCGACACGGGAGCAAGAACTGCCGATGATGGCAAACAAGAAGCAGTCGCCAAATGGTCTTGTCGAACCCTGCCCGCGGGGCAAATCGCAGCCATCACAGGCCTTGGAGCGTGGAGCAAAGATGCTGATGAATGAAACGCCGGAAACCTCCGGTCCTGGAATGTTGCCGCTGCTGGCTGCGGCCGAGATCCAAGACCATTTGATGACGGTCACCAACGATCTGGAGCGTTTGCAACGCTTGCTGGATGATGCTGGCGAGGCTTTGTCCGAGCATTTCTACAGCGCATCCGGCTTGGCCTCTAATTTGAGACGCCAAGCGCAAGACGTTGCTGGCCCTGAAGTCGAAACGCTCGACAAAATCATGACCCATATCGCCAGCGCCATTACGGCGCTGCAATTCCAGGATATGGCGACCCAGTTGATTGCACATACCAGCCAGCGCTTGCGCAACTGTGCCGATCAACTCGCTATGGAAACTTTTGGCGATGACGAAGACGGCGCTGCAGTCGTTGAAGTCGCGCCATTGCGGCCCAATCCCGTCACCCAAGACGAGATGGACGCAGGTTCTATCGAATTGTTCTAAAGAGCCCCTGAGATTTACCGAAATCAGCTTGATACCCGGAGATTCAACAATGCATTCAATTCTTGCTGTGGACGATTCGGCCTCCATGCGCCAAATGGTCTCTTTCACGCTCAAAAACGCTGGGTTCAACGTCGTTGAAGCGGTGGATGGGCAAGATGCCCTGGAAAAGTCGAGTTCACGCGACTTCGATCTGGTGCTGACCGACCAAAATATGCCGCGCATGGATGGCATTAGCCTGACAAAGAAGTTGCGCGACAACCCCAAGTTCAAAACCACGCCCATCCTGATCCTGACCACCGAGTCCAGCGATCAGATGAAGCAGGCCGGCCGCGCGGCCGGGGCTACCGGCTGGTTGGTCAAGCCATTTGACCCGGCAAAACTGATTGAAGTCATTGGCAAAGTCATTCGCTGACGCCTGCCTTCTTTTCTTTCAACCCAATTGGAGTAAGGCATGGGAGAAATGACTTCCGAAGGCGCCAGCCTGAGTGCAGGTATCGACCTGAGCCAGTTTTACCAAGTCTTCTTTGAGGAAGCGAGCGAGAACCTCGACAACATGGAACAGCTCTTGCTGAACCTGAATGTCGATACCGCCGACGACGAAGAACTCAACGCCATTTTCCGTTGCGCCCACTCCATCAAGGGGGGCGCTGCGACCTTTGGCTTTAGCGATGTGGCCGAGCTGACCCATCAGATGGAAACGCTGCTGGACAAGCTGCGCCGCCACGAGTTGGCCCCCAACTCGCAAATGGTGGACGTGCTGCTGCAGTCCGGCGACGCGCTGCGCGCGCAGCTCGGTCGCCATCAAGGCTCCGGCGCTGACCCAGTTGACACGACCGATCTCTTGACCGCCATCCGCGGCTTTGTGGAAGGCGAATCTGCGCCTGCCCCGGCGCCAGCGCCCACTGCAGCTGCCGCACCTGCGCCCGCCCCAGCGCCGGCTGCACCAGCGAAAGCCGCCAAACCGGCGGCGCGCGAGCTGGAGTTGCAGGTCGGCCCCCTGACCGATATGAGCTTGGCCGACAACTTGGTCGACCTGTTCAAAGAGATCACTGATCTGGGCACCATTGAGCCGCTGGACGGCGGCATCTCGGCCGACGGCGTGCGCCGTTTCAAGGTGTTGACGAGCAGCAGCGACAGCGATTTGCTGGACCTATTCACCTTCCACGTCGCTCGTGAGCAAGTGCAGCTGCTGCCCTTCGGGCCCGGTTTTGGCTTCCATGACGGCGCTCCGGGCGCACCGGCCGTCTCCACGGCGCCGGTTGACCCCGGCTACGGCTTCTTCGACAACGCCCCCGGCGTGCCCGAGGGCAGTGCCGCTGCAGGCAGTGACCTAAAGGTTCAAGCCAGCGAAGCCAAGCCCGTGGCAGCGATCGCCAAGCCCGCCGCCAAGGTCGAGGCCAAACCGGCCGCCGCAGGCATGGATCAATCCACCCTGCGCGTGTCGATTGAAAAGGTGGATCAGCTGATCAATCTGGTCGGCGAGCTGGTCATCACCCAGGCGATGCTGGCGCAAAACAGCCGCGATCTGGCCCCGGGCCTTTATCAGCAACTGGCCTCGGGCCTGGCTGATTTGGAACGCAACACTCGCGACCTGCAAGAGTCGGTCATGTCGATCCGCATGATTCCGATGTCGGTCGTGTTCAACCGCTTCCCGCGCATGTTGCGCGACCTGGCAGCCAAGCTGGGCAAGAAGGTCGAGCTGGTTACGCAAGGTGAAGCCACCGAGTTGGACAAGAGCTTGGTCGAAAAGATCACCGACCCATTGACCCACCTTGTGCGCAATAGCTGCGACCACGGCATTGAACTGCCCGCCGAGCGCCTTGCCAAGGGCAAGCCGGAGCACGGCACCATCACCCTGGTGGCCTCCCACCAAGGTGGCTCCATCGTGATTGAAGTACGCGATGACGGTAAAGGTTTGAATCGCAACAAGCTGATTCAAAAGGCGCGCGAGAAAGGCATCGACGCCCCCGACTCCATGACCGATGCCGAGGTCTGGGGTCTGATCTTCGCGCCGGGCTTCTCCACTGCGGATGTGGTGACTGATGTGTCCGGCCGCGGTGTGGGCATGGACGTGGTCAAGCGAAACATCACCTCGCTGGGTGGCACGGTCGAGATTGACTCGGCCGAAGGCTACGGCATGAAGGTTTCGGTGCGCCTGCCCTTGACGCTGGCCATCATGGACGGCATGAGCGTGGGTGTTGGCGAAGAGGTCTACATCTTGCCGCTGTCTTCGGTGGTCGAGTCCTTCCAGGTGCAGTCCACCACCATCAAGACCGTCGCCGGCTCCGGCCGCGTGGTCGAGGTGCGCGATGAATACATGCCGGTGATCGGTCTGGAAGACATCTTCAACGTACCGCGCTTCGACTTCGAGCATGTTTCCACCATCATGGTCGTCGTGGAGGCCGAAGGTGGCCGCGTCGCCTTGCTGGTCGATGAACTGCTGGGGCAGCAACAGGTCGTGGTGAAGAACCTGGAAGCCAACTACCGCAAGGTCACTGACGTCTCTGGCGCCACCATCATGGGTGACGGCCGAGTGGCATTGATTTTGGACGTTGGCAGCTTGGTTCGCCGTTCACGCCACTGAGCCCATCCGATCCATTTAACGCCCTGATTGAAGGGCCCTGAGGTAATTGATGAATATGAGCGCGATGCTTCGGCAGTTCAGCATCCGCACCCGCATGATCGGCGCGATCGCCATGGTGCTGGCTCTGCTGTTGTTGGTGGGTGGGGTGGGTTTGTTTGGTATGAGTTCCATGCGCAGCCAGACCCAGCAACTGACCGACACCTCCATCGCCAATGCCAAGCATCTGACCGATCTGACGCGTGCACTGGGAGATCTACGTCGCTCCGAGAAGGACATGATCATTCGTTTCCAGAAGCCTGAGACCGTCAAGGACGAGCGCCAGCGCTGGGATGCCACCTTGCTCATAGCCACCAGCACGGCCAAGAAAATGAGCGCAGTCTCGCCCGAGAGCGTCGCCAAGGTTCTTGATCAGCTGATGGCACAGGTGGAGATATACGCCACCAAGTCAAAGCCAGTGTTCAGCCAACTGGAAAGCGGCACGCAAGAAAGCGCTACGGCCATAGATGCGCAGTTGAATGAGGCCAAAACAGCGATCTGGCAGGCCCAAAAGGTGCTGGAAGAACTGCAGGCCACGATCAACAAGAACGCCGACGACTCCTTGGCTCAATCGCGTAGCACGCAAGATCGCGTGTTGAGCGTCTTCATCATCGCCCTCGTTTTGAGTGCCGTTGTAGTCGTGCCGCTGACGCTGCTGAACATGCACAGCATCTGCAAGCCTCTGGCCGATGCGGAAGACTTGGCCAAGGCCATTGCTGCCGGCGATCTGACCAAGGAAGCGGCGTTGGTGGAAGGTCAGGACGAAGCCTCGCACCTGATGCGTTCGCTGCAGAATATGCAGCATGCCCTGCAAAACCTAGTCGGCCAATTGCGCACCTCGGCCGACAGCATTCGCACCGCCTCGGTGGAAATTGCCACCGGCAACCAGGACCTGTCAGGCCGTACTGAACAGACGGCATCGAACCTGCAGCAAGCCGCGTCGTCCATGACCCAGCTGACAGGCACGGTCAAGCAAACCGCCGACTCCGCCCGCACCGCTAATCAGCTGGCAAGCTCCGCCTCCAATGCTGCTGCCAAAGGTGGTGAAGTCGTCGGCCATGTCGTGGCCACCATGGACGACATCAACACCAGCTCCAGAAAGATCAGCGACATCATCGGCGTGATCGACGGCATCGCATTCCAGACCAATATCCTGGCTTTGAATGCCGCCGTGGAAGCCGCTCGCGCAGGCGAGCAGGGACGTGGTTTCGCCGTCGTGGCCAGCGAGGTTCGCTCACTGGCGCAACGCAGTGCCGAAGCCGCCAAAGAGATCAAAACCCTGATCGGCGCCAGCGTCGAGCGGGTGGAAGTGGGCACGCGCCTGGTTCAGGAGGCTGGTGAGTCAATGACCGAGATCGTCACCAGCGTGCAGCGGGTGTCTGACATCATCGGCGAGATCTCCGCCGCAGCCAGCGAACAGAGTGACGGCATCGGCCAAGTCAATCAGTCGGTGCTGCAACTCGATCAAATGACGCAACAAAACGCGGCCTTGGTCGAGGAATCAGCGGCCGCCGCTGAAAGCCTCAAGGATCAGGCTGAGCGTCTGGCTGAAGCGGTGGACAAGTTCAAGATCACTCAAGCACATACCCAGGCCGCCAAAGCACCCCGCTCGTCCGGCCTGAGCAGCAAGAGCAGTATCAGCACCAAATCGGCATCGGCCCAGCGCCTCACCGCCCAGACAGCCAAGCCGATCAAGTCAGCAGGCCCTGCGCCGAGTGCGCCAAGTCCCGCCTCGAACACCCGTACAACGGCCACGGCCGCCACGCCCAAGGCCAGCCCGGCACGCAGTGAGCCGGCGCCTCGTGTGGCGCAGGCCGCGCAGGCCGAGGGCGACTGGGAATCGTTCTGATCCGCCCCGACACCCATCTTTCAACATCCCCACCTTCCGCAAACCAAAAGAGGTAAGCCATGGAATCCACCAGAGACATCGTTCCGGCCGGCCGCCAAGACGCAGGCAATCTCGCCTTGAAAGCCCACGGCCCCGCCAGTGGCGAATACCTGACCTTCCGCCTCGGCGCCGAAGAGTACGGCATCGACATTCTGAAGGTGCAAGAAATCCGCTCCTACGAGCCGCCCACCCGCATCGCCAATGCCCCGGACTTCATCAAGGGCGTTGTCAATCTGCGTGGCGTTATCGTTCCCATCGTCGACCTGCGCCTCAAGCTGGGCTGCCCGACGGCCGAGTACAACAGCTTCACCGTCGTGATCGTGTTGAACGTCCGGAGCCGCGTGGTCGGCGCCGTGGTTGACTCCGTCTCCGACGTGCTGGAACTCAACCGCGACGCCATCCGCCCTGCCCCTGAGCTCAGCTCGGCAGCGGTGGACACCAGCTTCATCACAGGCATTGGCACGGTCAGCGACCGCATGCTGATCCTGATGGACATCGAAGGCCTGATGAGCAGCGCCGACATGGGGCTGATGGACTCGCTCAGCCTTTGACCTGAGGCGGCGCTAGAAGCCCCGTTTAAACAATGCTGCATCGCTGATGCTCGTGCGCCGGGGCCGCGAGCAAGGGCGCAGCAGCCAACCTTGGCAAAGTCGCTGTCGGTTGACCAAGGTCATTCATGTCTAGAAGAGGGGCTGTCATGGTCAAGGGTCACAGTTCTATTGCTCGCCGCGTGTCCATGACCGGCGTGCTGGTCTTGGCGGCGGTCTTGCTGACCGTCAGCGGTGCTCTCAGCGTCTTGCTGACCCGTGTCGCGCACGAGCGCGTGGTCAGCTGGGCAGGCGACAAGGCGCAGTCGGTGGTCGAAGCCATGCATGCCATGGACGAAACCTCCCGCGTGCTGGTGGAGCGCAACTTTGGCTCCTTCCGCCAAGAGTTCGGCCCCAGCTTCACTCTCGACGAAGCGACAGGTGACTTGCGCGACTGGGGTCCCAAGCTCAACGGCAACACCACCCAAGTCGATAAATTCGCTAGCAGCACCGGCGGCGTGGCCACGGTCTTCGCTGCCAAAGGCGATGACTTTGAACGCATCACCACCTCGCTGAAAAATGCCAAGGGCGAGCGCGTCATCGGCACCCTGCTGGGCAAGCAACATCCCGCCTACTCCACCGTCAGTGCCGGCAAACCATTCTCGGGTCGTGCGGTGCTGTTTGGGCGGCCCTATATGACCCACTATGAGCCGATCAAGAGCGATGCCGGCAAGCTGATTGGCTTGCTGTTCGTTGGCTTTGAGCTCGACGCCTTCGAAGCTGCCATGAACAATATGGCAGCCAATGCCAAGTTCTTCGAAAGCGGCGGCGTCTACTTGGTGGCGATGAAGCAAGACCCCGCCGAGTCCTTTTTTGTCTCGCATCCGAGTGCCAAAGGCAAGAAGGTGCAAGAGGTATTCCCGGGCTTTGAGAAGACCCTGGCCGAGTTCCGTGACAAGACAGAAGGCTATCTCGCCGACGCCCCCAAAGTGCTGGAGTCCCCACGCGATGACAACTTCGCTGTCATCCGCAAAAGCGAGAAAACCGGCTACTGGGTGATTGCCCAGATTTCCCGCAGCGAAGCCATGGCCTCGCACTGGGCCACCATGGTGCCCTTCTGGATCATGCTGGCCCTGACCACCGTCGGCCTAGGGATGGGCCTGTTTTGGATGATGCGGAACTGGGTGGCCCGGCCCATGCGCGAGTTGACCAGCGCCGTCGGCGCGATTGCCCAGGGCGATTTGTCTCACGCGGTGAGCAGCAAGCGCGATGATGAAATCGGCGAGCTGATCCAGCAAACCGAGGCCATGCGTCAGCGCCTGGCCGCCACCATCGGGGTGGTGCGCCAGTCGGTCGACTCCATCGGCACCGCCAGCAAGGAGATCGCCACCGGCAATCTCGACCTCAGCCAACGCACCGAACAAACCGCCGGCAGCCTGCAAGTGGCGTCGAGTTCCATGAACGAGCTGACGGGCACGGTCAAACAGACCGCTGACTCGGCCCGCGCCGCCAACCAACTGGTGACCAACGCAGCCGCAGCCGCAGCCAAGGGCGGTGGTGTGGTGGGCCAAGTCGTGGCCACCATGGAAGACATCAACACCAGCTCGCGCAAGATCAACGACATCATTGGCGTGATCGATGGCATCGCCTTTCAAACCAATATTCTGGCGCTGAATGCCGCCGTAGAGGCTGCCCGCGCGGGTGAACAGGGCCGTGGCTTCGCTGTGGTGGCGAGCGAGGTGCGTTCGCTGGCCCAACGCAGCGCCGAGGCGGCCAAAGAAATCAAAACCCTGATCGGCGCCAGTGTCGACCGGGTCGAGGCCGGTTCCCGCTTGGTGCAAGAAGCCGGCACCTCCATGCAAGACATTGTCAGCAGCGTGCAACGCGTGCAAGACGTGATTGGCGAGATCACCGCCACCTCGGCAGACCAGAGCGACGGCCTGACGCAGATCAGCCATTCGGTACTGGCGCTTGACCAGATGACACAGCAGAACGCCGCGCTCGTGGAAGAGTCGGCCGCTGCAGCCGAGAGCTTGCGCGATCAAGCTCATCGATTGGTCGAGGCCGTTTCGGTGTTCCGACTGTCCGCCGAAGAGGCGGCCCATGCGCCCAAGCCCAGCCCAGCACCCAAACCCCATGCAGCGCCCGCTAGCTTCAAGCCAAGCGGCACAGCCAAGCCGATGGGGCCGGCCGGCGACAAAACAGCGCCGAAGTCAAATGCCGCGGCCAGTTCGGGCGCCAAGCCCGCACCCGCGCGACAAGTCCCAGCAGCAGCCCCCGCTCGCCCTGCCCCCAAACCCGCTGCCAGCAGCCCGCCCGCGGGCCAGGAAGGTGACTGGGAGAGTTTCTAAATCGGTTCCGGCGCTGCCCAACAGGCGCCAAGCAAGCAATTCGTTTTTTAGGAGATAGACGATGTTTGACTCCATCAAGACCCGCTTGATAGGCCTGAGCATTAGCGTGGTGGTGCTGACGCTATTTGTCGCCACTGCCGCCAACTATGTGATCGTGCGCGACCACACCCACAGCAAAGTGCTGAGCAGCCTCAATGCGCTGGTCGCCGGGCGGGCCGCGGTCATCAATGAATGGGTGCAGAACCAGCGCAACATCGTCAGCGCCCTGGTACCTGCGGCCGATGTCGCAGAGCCTGTGCCCTTTCTTGTGCAGGCCGCCAAGTCAGGCAAGCTGGAGGCCGCTTACATCGGCTTCGCCGACAAACGCATCCTTTTCAACTCACCTCAAAACCTGCCACCGGGCTATGACCCGACCGGGCGCCCCTGGTACACCGCAGCAGCCTCGGCCAGCGGCACCGTGCTGACCGAACCCTATATGGATGCGGCCCGCCAGCAATTGGTGGTGACCTTTGCCCTCGGCGTCAAAGATGGCGGCCAGACCAAGGCCGTGCTGGCCTCCGACGTGTTCCTTGACGCGGTGGTCGGCACCGTCAAGGCGATCAAGCCGACCGAAAACGGCTTCGCCTTCCTGGTCTCCAACAAGGGCACCATCATTGCCCATCCGGATGCCAAGTTGTCGCTCAAGCCTGCTTCTGAACTCTCGGGGCAACTGGACAGCAAAGCGGTCAAGCAACTGCAGGATGTAAGCGCACCCTGGGTCGAAGCCAAGATTGGCGACCAGGATTATCTGTTGCGCGGCGAAGCCATCCCCAACACCGACTGGGTGCTGGTGGCCGCCGCCAACAAGAGCGAGGCCCTGGCCTCTTTGAGCTCATTGCTGCGGGCGGCGGTATTGGTGCTCCTGGTAGTGATGGTGCTGGCCGGTGCGCTGATGACGACGGTGATCGCCGCCATGTTGCGCAGCCTGGACGGTGTGCGCGCCGCTTTGGATGAAATCAGCGCCGGTGGCGGTGACCTGACCCAGCGCCTGCCCGAAAACGGCCGCGATGAGATTTCCAGAATTGCGGCCTCCTTCAATCTCTTCGCCGAAAAGATTCAGCGAATCCTCTTGGACGTTCGCTCCGCCAGCAATTCCATCACCACCGCTTCCACCGAGATTGCCATCGGCGCGCAAGACCTGTCGCAGCGCACCGAACAAACGGCGGCCAATCTGGAAGAAGCCGCCTCCTCGATGGAGCAGCTCACCGGCACGGTGCGCCAGACGGCCGACGCCGCGTTGACCGCCAACCAGCTGGCCTCCTCAGCCTCCTCTGCTGCAGCAAAGGGCGGCGATGTGGTCAGCCAGGTGGTCACCACCATGGACGAGATCAACAACAGCTCCAAGAAGATCAACGACATCATCGGCGTCATCGATGGCATCGCCTTCCAGACCAATATCCTGGCCCTGAACGCGGCCGTGGAAGCTGCACGCGCCGGCGAGCAAGGGCGAGGATTTGCGGTGGTGGCATCGGAAGTTCGCTCGCTGGCTCAGCGCAGTGCTGAGGCCGCCAAGGAGATCAAGACCCTGATCGGTGCCAGCGTGGACCGGGTCGAAGTCGGCTCAAGGCTGGTGGCGGCAGCAGGCGCCTCGATGAGCGACATCGTGGCCAGCGTCCAGCGGGTCAGTGACATCATCGGCGAGATCACGGCCGCCTCCAGCGAGCAGAGTGACGGCATCGGTCAGGTCAATGGCGCCGTCGTCCATCTCGATCAAATGACCCAGCAGAATGCTGCCCTGGTGGAAGAGTCCGCCGCCGCGGCCGAAAGCCTGAAGGACCAGGCACGCCGCCTGACCGAGGTGGTCTCGGTGTTCCGCCTGGGCGAGGATGAGCGGGGCCATCACGCCCATTCAGCCGCCCCTGCACACAAGCCGATGTCGAGCACAAGCGCCCCTGCTGCGCAGGCCAAGTCGCACAGCTTCAAAGCTACAGGTAGCAAGGCCCACACACCATCGGCAAGCAAGCCAGTGGCGCGCCCCCCGGCAGCAAGTCCAGCCCCGGCAGTTGAGGCGCCATCCCCAGCACCTGCACCGCGCGCCAGCAAGGCCAGCGCCGCCGCCGAAGGCGATTGGGAATCGTTCTAAGGTGTCCCGCGGGGCTGGTCGAATCGCCAGCCCCGCGCTTCAGACTTCAGAACGAAAAGTCAGGCGGCTTCCCGCAGCGACTGCATCACCGGCCGCTGTAACACGCCGCGCAAGCTCCACCATCCCGCCAGTTGCGCCAGCACAGCGCCGCTGACGAGGCTGGCCAAGGGCACCCAGGCATTCAGGCGCCACTCAAAGCCGAACACAAAATGGGCCAGCAGCGCGCCCAGGCCCACCGCCACCGCGCCGGCCAACAAGCCCGCCAAGGCGCCCACGCCCAGCAGCTCGGCACGCTGCACTTGGCGCAGCAACTGGCCGCTCGCACCCAGGGCCCGCATCAAGGCAAATTCCCGGGTACGTTGCTCGCGAGTACTGCTGACCGAGGCCAGCAAGACCACTAGGCCAGTGGCCAAGGTGAAGCCGAACAGCAGTTCCACCGCTCGGATCACTTGGTCCAAAACCGCCTGCACCTGGTTCAGCTGGGCCGATACGTCCACCACCGTCAAATTCGGAAACTGCTGGCTGAGCTGGCGATCCAGTGACACGCCGGCAGCTGCCGTCGGCGCCCGGTAGGCCGTCACGAAAGTGCTGGGCAAATCGGGCATGGCGGCGCGCGGGAACAGCACGAAGAAGTTCACCCGCATCGATGACCAATCGACCTTGCGCAAGCTGGTGATGCGCCCGCCCACCGCCACCCCGGCCACATCAAACATGAGCTGGTCGCCCAGCTTCAAACCCAAGGTCTGGGCCAGCCCGTCCTCCACGCTCAAGCCTTCAGGCTCGTCATTGACCCAGCTGCCGCGCGAGATGAGGTTCTGCTCGGGCAGATGGTCGGCATGGCTCAGATTGAATTCCCGATCCACCAGGCGCTGAGCCCGCTCATCCTTGAAGGATTGCGGCTTGATGTCCTGGCCGTTGATGCTCAGCAAGCGGCCACGAATCATCGGGTACCAGTCATAGTGCTGCACGCCGCTTTGCTTGAGCTGAGCGCGCAAAGCCGCGCCCTGATCAGGCTGGATATTGATGACGAAACGATCCGGCGCATTCTTGGGCGTCGCCGCGCGCCAGCTGTCGATCAGGTCGGTGCGCAACAACACCAGCAGCGCCAAGGCCAGCAGCCCGACCGCCAAGGACGCGACCTGCACCACCACCAAGCCCGGCCGTGCAGCCACCTGGCGGGTGGCCAACAACAGCCAGCGCGGCGCGCCGCGCCCCTGTGCCGCCAACGGCACCAAGCGGCGCAGCAAAAGCACCGCGGCCCAGGCCAGCAGCGCAAACAAGCCCACGGCCAAGGCAAATCCTGCCGCGGCCCCGAGGCCGAGCTGCCAGTCACCCGCCAGCGCCAGCAGGATCGCCGCAAAACCCAGCACCCCGGCCACCAGCGCCAGCACCGAGCCAGCTTTGACGGCGCCCAGATCACGCCGAATCACCCGCAGCGCCGGCACTGCCGCCAATTGCAGCACCGGAGGCAGGCCAAAGCCCATCAGCAAGCTCAGGCCCAAAGCCAGGCCCAGCAAGGCCGGCCACAGCGTGGGCGGCGGCAAGCTGACGCTGAACAGGCCCGACAGCAAATTCACAAACACCAGATGCAGGGCCAAACCCGCTAACACACCGCCAATGCTGGCCACCAAGCCAGCAGCGCCAAACTCCAGGCCATAGGCCCAGGCAATGCGGCGCTGCGGCTGACCCAGCACGCGCAGCATGGCGCAATCGTCGAGGTGGCGGCTGGCAAAGTCGCGCGCCGCTAGGGCCACCGCCACGGCCGCCAGCAAGGCTGACAGCATGGCCACCAGCTTCAAGAACTTGGTGGCTCGGTCCAGCGTCTGGCGCATCTCGGGCCGCCCGGTTTCCAGCGAGTCCAGGCGCAGGCCGCGCCAGCCGGACTGCTCAATCAAGGCCGTGGCCTGCTTCACAAAGCGCGGCAAGGCTTGGGGTTCGCCACTCACACTGGCGACGGCCAGGCGATAGGAAACCCGGCTGGCCGGCTGAATCAGCCCGGTAGCAGCCAAGTCTTGATCGGCCAGCATCAAGCGCGGTGCGAAATTCAAAAAGCCCGCCCCGCGATCCGGCTCATTGGCGATCACTCCGGCGATGCGCAAGCTGCTGTCGCCCACCAACACGCGGCCGCCCACGGCAAGGCCCAGCGAATCCAGCACCTGCGCATCGACCCATACCTCACCCGGCTGAGGCGCACCCACCTGCCGACCATCGGCGAGCAGTAGCTTGCCACGCAAGGGGTAGGCCGTGCCAACGGCCTTGACCGCCACCAGCCGGCTGCCACCACCCTGGGCCTCAGGCGCGCGCGCCATGCTCGGAAAGTTGATCAGCGTGGTGTGCTGCAGGCCCAGGCTGCGGGCCAGTTCAGACAAAGGCGCTGGCGTGGCCTGATCGCTCACCAGCACCGCATCACCGCCCAACAACTGCGCGGCATCGCGGCGCAGGCCCCCATCCATGCGCTCGGACAAAAAGGCCACCGCGCACAGCGCCGCCACGGCCAGAAACACCGCCACCATCAAGAGCCGCAACTCCCCAGCGCGCCAATCACGCCACAACTGCCGCCAAGCTAAAAGCACCACGCTGGGTGGCTTAGCCGGCACGGGGTGGCGGACTGTTGGATTCAAAGGCAACAAGGCGGCGTCGATTTTGCTCATAGTCGGCACTGTAGCGATTCTGGGCGATAGCCTGTTCCCAGCCGCACCATGACCATACAAATGCGCTGAATGGCGTGTTCAGCGCATTGCTCACTATGCGGACAGAAGTGAGCGTCCAATACAAACACCATGCCAAACACCAGCCACTTCCCTCCCCTCTTCATCTCGCACGGTTCACCCATGACGGCGCTGGAGCCCCGCGAAGCCGGCGCCTTCATGCAGGACCTGGGGCGCACGCTAGACGCCAAATTCGGCCGGCCGCGTGCCATTCTGGCCATCTCGGCCCACAGCTTGGCGCGTCAGCCGGTCTTGCTGGCTGGGGCCAAGCATCATGCGGTGTACGACTTTGGCGGTTTCGACCCCAAGCTCAACACTTTGCGCTACGACGCCCCAGGCGCCACTGAGCTCGCCGCCAAAGTGCAAGCCCTGGCCGCGCAAGCCGGCCTGCCTCTGCTCAGCCTCCCCCAGGGCGGCCTTGACCACGGCATCTGGACCCCTTTGCGTTACATGTATCCCACGGCCGATGTGCCGGTGCTGCCCTTAGCCTTTGTGCCTTCGCAAAGCCCGGCTCAGCAATTCGCCTTAGGTGAAATGCTGACCCCTTTAGCTGAACAAGGCGTGCTGATCATGGGTAGCGGCAGCATCACCCACAATCTGCGCCTGGTCTTCGGCCAAGGGCTGCCGCCCGCCATCGATGCGCCCGAAATCCAAGCCTCGGCCGAGTTCCGCGCCTGGCTGCAAGCCCGCGCAGCGGCGGCCGACTGGCCTGCCTTGCTGGACTACCGCCGCCAAGCCCCGCACGCTGTCGCCATGCACCCCACCGACGAGCATCTGCTGCCTTGGTTCGTGGCCGCCGGTGCAGGCGGGCGCAACAGCCCGGCCGTGCGCATCCACGAAAGCCTCACCTTCGGCAGCCTCGCCATGGACGCCTACGCCTTCGGCTCGGCCGCGCAGCAATTGGCCCAAGCCCTGCAGGAGCCCGCCGTAGCCGCCCTATAATCCGGGCCACACGCGGGTGTAGTTCAATGGTAGAACTCCTGCTTCCCAAAATGTGACCCTAGCTAGGTGGGGCCGCTCAGCATCGACTGACTCCGCGCTCGGTGACTGAAGACACGT
>NZ_JBCARA010000009.1:0-245513 GCF_038419725.1 Roseateles sp. PN1
GGACCCCGCAGGGGCCAGGCATTCGGGGCGGCTTCTTTGCCTTCTTTCTTGGGCGCCCAAGAAAGAAGGTCGCCCGCGGGGGCGAAATCCCCGCAACCCAACTTCGACTCCAACAACCGAGAGTTAGACCACCAAGAACAAAGGCAACTCCCCCCGCCTTCACGGCAAGAAGAAATACACCTCCGCGATCAAGCCCTCCCGGCATCGATACACCACCGCCACCTGCTGCACACCCTCACCCCGGCCATGCACCCGCTCATGGTCAATCACCGTATCGCCCATCACGATGCGCTGCGTCACTTCCGCCTGCACTTGCGGGGCGGCAAAAGGGCCTTGGCGGTAAAGCTCACGAAAGGCCGCTCGCCCCTGCAACTGCGGCTGCAAAGGCAATGGCGGCATGGCCGCGCCGCTAGCCAAGCGCCAAACCCGCACATCCTCGCTGTAGCAGGCCACAAACGAGTCCAAATCCTTCGCGTTGTAGGCCAGCAATTGGGCTTGTGCCAGTTCTTCCGCCGTGCGCATCATCGTCGTCCTGCTCATCCCCTGGGCCTTCATCGATTCACTCATTGAGTCATTCATTCAGTCATTCACTCGCTGTGATACGTGGGCAACTTGGCCCCGCAATTGCGGCAAAACTTCGAGTCCGGTTGATGCCCCTCGGTCAGGCACTCATGGCAAGTGCGCGTTGTCGTTTTGGGTGGGAACTGAAAGCGCTGGGCGCTCATTTCGGCGGTCACGATGCCGGTCGGCACCGCCAGCACGCCCCAGCCCATCAACATCATCAGCGAGGCAATCGCGCGGCCCAAATCCGTCTTGGGCGTCAGGTCGCCATAGCCCACCGTCGTCAGCGTGGTGATGGCCCAGTACACCCCCACCGGGATGCTGGTGAAACCATGTTCCGGCCCCTCAACGATGAACATCACCGTGCCCATGATCAGCACCACCATCAGCACCGCCGACAAGAACACAAAAATCTTGCGCCCGCTGGCTCGCAAGGCCCGGCCCAGGCTGATGTATTCCTGCAGATAAGCCTGCAGCTTGAGGATGCGAAACACCCGCAGCAAGCGCAGCACCCGCACATCCACCAGCGCATACAAGCTGGGCTCAAAAATCGCGAGGTAAGTGGGCAGCACCGCCAGCAAATCCACCAGGCCGTAAAAGCTCAGCGCATAGCGCAGCGGGTGGCGCACACACAGCAGGCGCAAGACGTATTCCGCCGTGAAGGCTGCGGTGAAGAAGTACTCAAAGCCGGTGAGCCAGGGGCCGTAGCGGCCGCGCAAATTGCCCACGCTTTCCAGCATCACCAGGGCCACGCTCAGCAGCACCATCAGGATCAGCGCCAAATCAAAGCGCCGGCCGGCCCGCGTGTCGGCCTCAAAAATGATGGTGTAGCAACGCAGGCGCCAGCCGCTCAGCGGCTTGCCGAATTCAGCGTTGGGTGCAGAGCTGTTGGCTGCAGCGGCTCTGCCTGCGGCGGCCCGAGCGGCCGAAGGCTGGTGCGCCGCAGGGGCGGCGGAAGAGCGAGAAGCGGAGGAGGAGTTTTTGCGCGCCATCCCCCAAGCCTAACTGAGGGCGGCTTGAGTTCAGCCGTCGAGTTGGCGAACAAGCTAGGTGCCCTTGTTCTGGACTTCCGGCCACCCGCCACCGCCTCGGCAGCACTCAGTGTGCGAGGCGCGTCGGCGACGGGTTTCTGCAAAAGCGCATTGCACAGCACCGCCGCTAGAGCGGTTGGGGTCAGGGCCGTTGGGAGCGGTTGGCGCGGTCGAGGTCTGGCCTCAAATTTAAACTTCAACGTAAAGGCCTGACCCCGTTCCGACCTTCCGTCCCTGAAAAGTTCAACGCGCCTGCGCAGGCCGACCCTTGCGGCGCAGGCGCCAGGCTAGGCCCAGGCCCAGGCCGCCGAGCAGCGCGAAGGCTGCGCTTGACGGTTCGGGCACGGCGGCCAACATCGTGCCGTTGAGCACAAAAGGCAGTTCCACGCCGACTTGGCTGCCGGCATCCAGGATGGCGGCGAAGCTGCTGCCGGCCGCCGAATACATGGCATTGCCAAGGCGAGCGTCCGAGGTGGGCGCCGTCCAAGGCCCGGAGCTGAGCGAGCCTGTCATGCTCCAGCGCAACCAGTAGTGCCCAGCGCTCAGGCTCACATCGGCGATGTCGGCGCTGGCGCGGTAAATTGGCCGGGTTTTGTCGGTCAAGTTGCTCTCGGTGACCCGGTAGCCGAGCAGGCCGCCGTTGCTCAGCGCGGTGATGCCGCTGGCGATGACGCTGCCGTTGTTTGCGTCGCCGGCCAGGATGCTCCAGCTGACGTCCTTCAGTGTGAAGGCTGTGGCGTTGTTCTGCAGCGCAAAGAAGTCGATGCTGCTGATCAGCCAGCCCGCGCCAGTGACGGTGAAGTCCTCGGCCAGTGCGTTCTTGGAAGCGGATTTCGCGCTGAAGCTGAAGGTCGCGGCCTTGGCGGCCCTGATCGACAAGCCGTTCGCGTCCACTACCGGGCCGTTGTTGTACAGCTCGGCGGCGCTTGCCCAGCCGGGCGCGGCGCTCATCAAAACAGTGCTGAGGGCCAGCGCGGCTGGGCGGAGGAGGGCGAGTTGCTTCATGCGGTCTGCTACCAGTCTGTGAGCTTGTGTGTTTGCTTGCTTGCTTTGTATGGCCGAACTCAAATCGCGAAGCAAAAAAAACCACAAGGCTTGCGCTTGTTCGGCGCGCGCAGTATCGCAGCCCGGCAAGTCAGCTCAGCGGACCGAAATCATTCCGGATCGTTTCTGATGAGCGGGTCATGGCTCAGGCTGCGGCCGCTGCTGTCTTCCACCACATTGATGGTGAAGTTCAGCGTGGCTGCCTTGGAGCAGCGGTCGCGCATAAAGACCTGGGTCGCGCTGACCGCCCACAGGTCGGGGAAGTCGGTCGTCGCCTCGCTGAAGACGATGGGCGCTGCGGGTTCGAAGCTATAGCCCGGCGTGGCCAGATCAAACTCGATCAGGCCGTTGCTGGTGCGGACGGTGATTTCGGCGGGGACGGTGGTGACCGTGGGCGGGTCGGTGGCGTCGCTGACGTTGACGGTGAAGGTGAAGACCGGTTTGTCGCTAGGTGTTGTCATGGTTTCCCTGTTGGCTGAGCTGAAGAAGTTGGCGCCTTTTGCAGCAGCGTTCGGAGTCGGAGGTAGTCCGGGTGCCGATAGCTGGAGGCCTCCAGCTTTTCGGCCAGCCGGCGCGCTTCTTCAATTGCATTCAAGCGGAAATGGGCCAATGCGGTCACGGCCAGCGCCGGCGCATCTGATTTTGTGACATCTGCACGCAAGCGCTCGACGGCCGCTTGCCAATGCAACTTGGCTTCGGTGACTTCGCTACTGCCCAAAAGCTCACCCAAGCTCAGTTCGACTCGGGCCAGTATCAGGCGCTGGTCTTTGTTGATGCGCGTGCCAGCCTGGATGCGTGCCTGCATATCGGCCATGTAGCTGGTCATCTCGGCGCTCAGCGCGTGGACTTGTGCTTCGCTGCGTTCGATCTGTGCTCGAAGCCACAGCAGACGACCACGCAAACTGCCTTGCCACTTCATCTGCTTGGCGTCCGTGGCCAGCAATAGAGCAATATCTGTCTTGAGCTGGTTCAGCAAGGGGGTCAGGTCTTGCCCACCACGGGCCACGCGGATTTCGGCCAAGCCTAAGCGCAGGGAGCAGAGTCTTTCCAAGGTATCAAGATTGCTCGTGTCTGCCGCAGTCAGCAGTTCGAGTTGTGCGACCGCCTTTTCGGATTCCTGCTGGGCAGCTTCGTTGTTCCCCGTAAAGAAAAGGGAACGGCTGACGTCATGATGAGCGTTGGCCTCTTGGTCCTGCATCAAGTGGTCCTGATCGCGGTTGGGAATGCCGCTCAGCACAGCCAGCTTGTTCTGGTCGGCCGCAAGGGCCTGCGTATAGCTTCCCAGGTATTGATGCGCCCGCGAGATCCAGCCCAGCGTTGAAATCTGTTGATCCCGCAAATCGGCTTGCGTCTTGGCCAGGTCCTCATAGACAAGCAAAGCCTCTTGGAAGTTTTGCAATGCCGCCTGAGCCTGACCGGCCTGCAGCTGCAAGATACCCAGGTTGCCCCTCGCATGCGCCCGCTCGGCCAGCCAATCCGGCTTGCCCGCCGCCAGCGGCCCAAGCTGCTCGGCCAATTCCAGGTAGCGCTTGAACTGCTTTTCGGCCTGCTCCGCCTGGCCCTGCCGCCTGGCGGCATCGCCAACCCAGAACACGCTTTGCGCATGGTCATAAATGCGCTGGCCGTCTTTGGGCGCGCGCTGCAGCAGTTCGGCAGTGCTGCCGGCGGCCGCGTCATACATGCGGCTGGCCTCGTCGAGCTTGCCGCGTTGCTGGGCAATCTGGCCCATCAGGTGCAGCGCCCGGGCGCGCCGGCCCAGTGCGTCAGCGTCCAGGCGGCCGGTTTGCTGGGCGGCGTAATAGCCCAGCGCCTTTTCGCCCACGGCATCCAACACATCCAGCCGGCCCACCGGCTCCAGCTTTTTGCGCAGATCGCCGAGCATGAATTCGATCAGGCCCTCGGCCTGGGCGCGTTGCGCTTGCGCCTCCTGGCCCTGGCGCAGCGCCACGCCGATGCTGACGCTCAGTGTCAGCAGACCCAGGGTGCCGGCCGCCACGGCGACGCGATGACGGCGCACAAACTTGGACAGGATGTAGGCGGCGCTGTCCGGCCGCGCGCTGATGGGCTCATGCGCCAGCCAGCGGCGCAGTTCCTCGCTCAGGGCGGCGGCATTGGCGTAACGCTCGGCGGGCACTTTTTTGAGCGCCTTGGCGACGATGGTGTCCAGATCGCCGCGCAGTTCGCGGGCGGCTCTCTTTTTGCTGAGGTCTTGCGCTTTGCCTTCCGCACTCTTGCCGCGCACGGCTTCGGAGAGTTTTTTGGGTTCCACCTCGACGATGCCGCGCATGCGCTCCAGCGGGGTGGTGTTGGCGTCGTTGTCGTTGGTGGCGGTGGGGTGGCGGCCGCTGAGCAGCAGGTAAAGCAGCACGCCCAGGGCATAGACGTCGGTGGCGGTGGTGACTTCGCTGCCTTGCACTTGCTCGGGCGCGGCGTAGCGGGGCGTGAAGGCGCGGCCGGCTTGCTGGGTGAGTTCGGAGGCGGCGCCGGCACTGGTGGCTGAACCCGTACCGGCACCCCCAGCAGCCGCGCCTGCCTCGTCGCTGGCTTCCAGCAGCTTGGCGATGCCGAAGTCCAGCAGCTTGACCTCGCCGTTAGCGGTCACGAGGATGTTGGACGGCTTCAGGTCGCGGTGCAGGATCAGCCGCGTGTGGGCGTGGGCCACGGCGGCCAGCACATCGCGAAACAGCAGCACGCGGGCGCGGGTGTCCAGGCCACGGCTGTCGCAGTATTGGTCGATGGGCTGGCCGGCGATGTATTCCAGCACCAGATAGGGGGCTTTGCTTTCGGCGGCCAGGCCGGCGTCCAGCAGGCGGGCGATGTGCGGGTGGGCCAGGCGGGCGAGGATTTGCCCTTCGCGGGCGAAGCGGCCGGCGTCCCCCGGGCCGACGAGGCCGGCCGAGAGGAATTTGATCGCCACCTCGCCCTCGAAGCGCCCGTCGGTGCGCCGCGCCAGCCACACCGCGCCCATGCCGCCATGGCCAATCTCGCGCACCAGGGTGTAGGCGCCCACCAGTTGGCCGGCGGCCAGGGTGTGGGCGGCCAGGCCGAGCAAGGGGGTGGCCAGATAGTCGGCCGCCTCTTGCTTGGCCTGGCGGGCTAGCAGCTCGGCCAGGTCGGCGGCCAACTCGGGGTCCTGGCGGTGCAGGGCCATCAGGCGGCTGGCGCGGGCGCTGAGGTCCAGGTCCAGCAATTCGTCCAGCAGGGGGCTGAGCTCGGGCCAGCGGGCTTTGTTGATGATGCGCTTGGCTTGACTCATCGGGGGCAATTCACTCTTGCAGGGCGAGGGAGAGAAACAGCCGGGCTTTTTGCCAGTCGCGCTGCACGGTGCGTTCGGTCAGGCCCAGGGCCTCGGCGATTTCGGCCTCCAGCAGGCCGCCGAAGTAGCGCATCTCTACCACCTGGGCCAGGCGCGGCTCAAGCGCAGCCAATTCGTCCAGGGCTTCATGCACGCGCAGGATTTCGTCGTCGCGCTGCTGGGGCAGCTCGGCATGGGCGGTGTTGAGGGTGATGTGGGTTTGCCCGCCGCCACGGCGCTCGGCGCTGGCGGCGCGCACCAGGTCGATGACGATGTGGTGCATGGTTTTGGCGGCGTAGGCCAGGAAGTGGCGGCGGTCGGCAAAGTCCAGCCCGGCTTGGGCTTGCAGGCGCAAATAGGTTTCATGCACCAGGCCGGTGGCGTCCAGCAGGGTCAGCTCGCCCGATTTGTGCAGGCGGCTGCGCGCCAGGCGCTGCATCTCGCCATACAAAAGGCTGAGCGCGCGCTCGCCCGCCTGGGTGTCGCCCGCGGCGGCGGCTTGCAGCATCTGGGTGATGTCGCTGGCGCTGGTGTTCACGTGATCCTCAATCCCTCGGTGTCTGTCTGACTGTTTTTTATCTGATTCTTGCCTCGGCACCGTGGGGCCGGGGTGGCGGCTGCGGGTGACGTGGGGGCAGGTCTTGCCCGGGCGGCGTGGCGCCTTTGCCCTCACTCTAGCGCCTGGCTTGCAGGGGCGGCAGTGCCGGCTAAAAAATTTTGCAATTCGGATGTCGGGTTTGTCGGCGGCAATCCGTTTTAAGCAATGAGGGCATGTTTGCGTGGCAAGGTCTGGGGAGGCCTGCATGGAGAACGCACCGCGCAGACATGGCCTCAATCCATTGCAGAACAAACGAAACCACGAGTTCGCCGCGCATGTTTCAGCCTACCGACAACGCCATTGCCTCTGCCGCCTCCGCCGCACGTTTGAGCTTGGTGGCAACGCCCGCGCCAGCCGGCGCACGCAAGCGCCCGGGCCGGCCGGAGGTTCTGAGCGTGGCGGACGAGGCGGGCTTGCTGAAATTGCTGCAGCGCGAGTTGGTGGCCAGCCGCCGCTGCGGCGCCGAGCCGGCTTTGCTGCTGATTGCCATTCAGGGCTTGAGCAGCCACGGCCAGCAACTCGTCACCCCAGCCCATTTGAACGGTGCGCGCCACGCCCTGGGCGAGCGCCTGCGCGGCCGGGTGCGCAGCCATGATGTGGTGGTGCGCCTGGACGCCAGCCAGTACGCGGTGATCCTGGGCAATATGGCCCAGGCCCGGCCCGAGTTGGTGCAGCAGCGTTTGCAGCAGCAGTTGGCGGGCACTTACGAGATCGAAGGCCAATGCGTCAGCCTGAGCCTGCGCATGGCCAGTGCCTGCGGCGAGCGCCAACGCCTCAGCGCGGCGGAGTTGCTGGCGCTGGCGCAGGGCCGCTTGCAGGGCCAGTAATCGGCAGCCCGGCCTTTGCTGGGCGAGCAGCGAGCGCGCGGCGCGAAAAACTGGCGGGCGCAGAGCGGCGCAAGCTGCTGTGATCGCCAGTGAATCGACTAAGCTTGCGGGCTGCGAAAACAATAAACAGCCCCATGTTCAAGCTCAAAATTTCATTCGTCCTGCTGGCCAGCAGCGCCCTTCTGGGTTGCGCGTCCGGCGGCAAACCAGCACTGCAGGCTACCAGCGCCGATAAGGCCCCGCTGATCGCCAAGGCGGGCCAGGATGTGGCGCCGCCCAAGCTGGTCGTCTTCATGGTGGTGGACGGTTTGCCGATGCGCCAGGTGCTGAACTACCGGGACCAACTGCAGCCCGATGGCTTCAAGCGCTTTCTCGACCGTGGCACCTGGTTTGCCAATGCCCATTACGGCCATGGCCACACCGTCACGGCGGCTGGCCACGCGGTGATGTTGACGGGCGCTTACCCGCAGCGCACCAGCATCATCAGCAATGAATGGCGTGACCCCAAAACCGGCGAGATGGTCTATTGCACCCAGGATACGGCGCACACCTACATCGGCAACAAGACCGCCCCGCTGGCAGGCACCAGCCCACGCAATCTGCGCGCCGAGACGGTGGGCGATGTGCTGCGCGGCGTGGACCCTGCGGCCAAGGTGATTGCCGTCTCCGGCAAAGACCGCGGCGCCATCCTGCCGGCCGGCCACAAGGGCACGGCCTATATGTATATGAGTGAGACGGGCCAGTTCGCCTCGAGCACTTACTACATGCCCGCCCACCCGCAGTGGGTCAAGGACTTCAATGCCGCCAAGCCGGCCGACGCCTTCTTCGGCAAGACCTGGGCGCCGCTGCTGCCCGAAGCGGCCTATGCCCGCTCGGTGCCGGACGGTCAGTTCTGGCAAGTCAACTCGGGCAATGGCAACAAGCTGCCGGCCATCTTGGGTGACAAGCACGAGAAGCCCGGCCCCTTGTTCTACGCCAATATCTTGCCCTCACCTTTTGGTGACGAGCTGACCCTGGCCTTTGCCCGCGCCGCCATCGAAGGCGAGGGCCTGGGCGGCGGTGTGCGCGCCAAGACCGATATCTTGTCGGTGAGCCTGTCCAGCCATGACTATGTGAACCATGCTTTCGGGCCGGAGTCGCGCCTCTCGCACGACCATTTCCTGCATCTGGACCGCTATCTGCAAGGCTTCTTCCAGTATCTGGACGCCAAGGTCGGCGCCGGCAACTATGTGGCCGTGCTGACCGCCGACCACGGCTTTGCCGACACGCCCGAGTGGGCCAAGTCGCAGGGCCGTGATGCGGACCGGGTCAACCCGGCGCAGGTGCTGTCTTGGGTGAATAGCGGTTTGGTGAAGAAGTTCGGCGAGGGCCGCTGGGCCACCGCCTTCTCGGCCGCCGGTGTTTTGTTTGACGACAAGCTGATGGCCGCCAAGGGCGTCAAGCCCGCTGATGTCTACGAAGAAACCAAGGCTTTGCTGCTGCAGATGAAGGGTGTTGCCGATGTCTTCACGCTGGCGCAGCTGCAGGGTACGGATACGCAGACGCCGTATCTGGCAGCGATGCGCAAGTCCTGGCACCCGGATGTGGCCGCGCCGGTGCAGATCCTGGTCAAGCCGGGTTGGTTGTTCGGCTCCCGTGTCGGCGGCAGCTCGCATGGCACGCCGTATGAGTACGACACCCATGTGCCCATCCTGAGCTGGGGCCCGGCCTGGGTGGGGCGTGGCGAGGTGAAAACGCCGGTGGAAGTGGCTGATATTGCGCCGACCCTGGCGAACATCTTGCATGTGCGCTCGCCCGCGCAAGCGCAGGGTCGGGTCTTGCCCCTGCCCAAGCCCGCCGTCGCTGCGGAATTGAAGTAAGTCTGCTGGCTTCGCCCAGCCAGGGCGGGCCTGCCGGCCCTGGCCGCCTTATTCCAGGCTGAGCATGGGATAGCGGGCGATGATGGCCGCCATCGCCCCGTCGCGCCGCATGGCATCGAAAGCCTGTTGCAGCTTGTGCCGCAGCGCCGGCTCGGAGGCCAAGTTCAGCGCCATCGACGAGGCCGTTTCGCGCAGCTTCAAAACCGGCTCTAGATCGGCGAAGTTATAGCCGTGCTGCTTGAGCATGGCCGGGGCCAGCACCCGGCTGATGGCCAGCAACTCGACCCGGTCGGAGAACAGGCGCCGCAGGGCGATGCTGTAGTCGGTGCTGCGGTCGAGGTGCTGTTCGCTGTCCAGCCCCAGGGAAAGCATCTCGCGCTCCGAGATGTCGCCCATCACCACCGCGGTGCGGTATTGGCGCAGGTCCTGCACGCTGCTGACGTTGACATCCAGCCTGGCCTTGCGCCGGAACACCATGCCGTGGCGTTTGGAGATGGCGCCCAGCCAGTAGAAGGCTTTCTCACGCTCGGGCAGGCGCACGATGGTGGGGATCAGCACGGCAGAGTCGCCTCGCGCCTTGGCCATCACCCGCTGCCAAGACGAAAACTCGAACTTGGGGCTCAGCTCGGCCCGCCGCAGCATTTCGCGCACCAGCTCCACCGCATAACCGGCGGGCTCGCCTTGCCCATCGCGGAAGGAAAAGGGCGGCAATTCCTCCATCATGACGCTCAGGCTGGGCTCGCTGTCGGCCGCCTTGGCTTCCCCGCGAGCTGCCGCCATCGCCATGCCCGCAGTGGCAGCCAACAAGTGGCGCCGCGTCAGGCTCGGCTCCGCCCAGCCGTGACCGGTGCTGCCAAGTGGCGGATTTAAGCGGGCGGGGTCTGACATGGCGCAAGTGCTTGTCGAATCTGAGGGGCCTTGTCGTCAACGGTCACATGAAGACTGTAAGAATGCCTGCATGAGCGCACGAAATCAATCTTTGGGCGAAGAGATTGCCAACGCCATCAGTCATGGCCTGGGCTTTTTGCTGGCCGTGGCGTCTTTGCCCATCCTCAGCATTGCCGCGGCGCGGCAGGGCGAAACACGCCATGTGGTGGCGGCCTGTGTGTTCTCGCTCACCATGATGCTGCTGTATCTGGTGTCCACGCTGTTTCACGCCATGCCGGAGGGCCGAGCCAAGCTGTGGCTGAACCGGTTGGATCATGCCGCCATCTATTTATTCATCGCCGGCAGCTACACGCCCTTCGCCCTGGGCGTTTTGCATGGGGCTTGGGGCTGGACGCTGTTTGGCTTGGTGTGGGGATTTGCCGGCCTGGGCGTGACGGCCAAGCTGTTCAACCGCCTGCGCCACCCGCTCTGGTCAACCGGGCTGTATGTGGCGATGGGTTGGCTGGTGATCTTTGCCCTGGGGCCTTTGACGGCGCGCATGGCCGCCGCTGGCTTGGCCTGGCTGGTCGCGGGCGGCGTGGCCTACACCTTGGGGGCGATCGTGTTTCTGCTGGATGGCCGCATCCGCTATGGCCATTTCATCTGGCACTTGTTCGTGCTGGCCGGCAGCGGCTGCCATTTCTTTGCTGCGCTCTGGTACGCGGTTTAGCACGCAGGATTTAGCGCGCCCTCATTCGGCCAGCACGTAGCGATTGCGGCCGGCCAGCTTGGCGCCGTAGAGCGCCGCATCGGCACGGCACAGCAGGGTTTCGGTGTTTTCGCCCCAGCTGGCTTGCGCCAAGCCCACCGAGCAGTGGTAGCCTAGCTCTGGATGATCCGGCAGGGGCCGGGCCTTGCGCACCCGCTCCAGCAAGCGCTCGATGATGGCTTGGGCCTGCGGCAGACCGGCGGCCGGTAGGATCAGCAAAAACTCATCACCCCCGAGGCGGGCACAGCCGTCCTCGCGGCGGCTGCCGGCCTGGAGCTGGCGGGCGAAGTCGATCAAGGCCAGATCGCCGGCCGCGTGGCCGAGGCTGTCATTGATCTGCTTGAAGTCGTCCAGATCGAGCAGGGCGACGCAGAGCGGCCAGGGCTCGCTGTCCATCAGGGCTTGATCCAGCAGTTGCAGGCCGTGGCGGCGGTTGCTCAGGCCGGTCAGCGCGTCGGTATTGGCGGCGGCCAGGGCCTTGACGTGGGCTTGGCGCAGGGCGCGGCCTTCTTGGCGCAGATTGCTGATATCGCTGGCGACGCACAGCATCCAGCCCTGTTGCTGAATGCTTTCGGTCATCCAGATCCAGCGCCCGTCGCACAGGTCGGCCTCGAAGGCCCGGTGCGCTGTTTTGCCGCGGCGGGAATGCACATTGGCGATCCAGGCCTCGATGTCTTGGGTTTCGATGCAGGCGCCGCGCCGGTGGGCGTAGTTGTCGCGCATCATGTCGGACCAGCTCATTTGCCCGTCGGGCTGCACGGCATAAGCGGCGCGAAACGCGCGGTTGGCATAGCGCAGCACATCCTGCGCATCAAACAGCGCCACCAGCAAGGGACTTTCTTCATGCATGCCGAGCAAGATGCCGGCCAATTCATCCTGCACTTGCAGGCCTTGCATGTCGCTCATCGACACCTCCAGAGAATGGCCCTATTCTGAGCCAATCAGCGGCGCGCGGCGGGAAAGTCTGGTGGCTAGTGCGCCTCAGCGTCGGTTGATCTCGCCCGAGCCGCTGACGTTTTGTTTGAGTACCGGGCGCCCGGCATAGCTCAAGTCGCCCGAGCCCTGCAAGGTGGCGTCGAGGTTTTGGGTTACGCCCAGGCTCAGGTCACCTGAGCCGCTCAGCTGGGCCCGGGCGCTGCTGCCGTTGAGGCTGCGCGCGTCCACATCGCCCGAACCCTGCAGCAGCCAGTTCTGCCGCTCGGCACGGCCGGCCACCGTGCAGTCGCCTGAGCCGGACAGCTTGGCGTCGAGCTCGTTCACCTCCAGCAAGCCGATGCGCAAGTCGCCCGAGCCATTCAGGCTCAGGCTGAGCTTGTCGCCCTTGAACTTGTCGATGGCAATATCGCCGGAGCCGCTGGACACCAGGGTTTGCAGGTTTTTGCTGTCCACCCACACGGTGGGGGCGTAGCGGGTGCTGAAGCCCGTGCCGGGCAGCAAACGCAGGATCAGGGTGTCGTCTTCGACGCGGGTGTCGATCAGAGGCTCGATATTGTCATCGGCGGAGACGCGGGCGGCGTCGGTGCTGGCCTGACTCAGGCGCACATTCATCGGGCCTTCGAGCCGCAGCTTGCTGAAGGGGCGCAGGGTGCGCGCCTTCTCGACGATCACGCCCGAGCCCTTGATGCGCTTGCCGGCGGGGCCGTAGTCCGTCGGACCGCTGAAACTGGCCGTCCAGCTATTGCCGTGGTTTTTGATGCGCAATTCCCAGTCATTGCTGTCGGCGGCGTGGCTGAGTCCAGTCAGTGCGAGCAGTGCTGTGGCGGCGATCAGTTTGAACTTGGGCATGGCGGCTCCTTGGCGTGGCATTTTGGCAATCGGTGGCGCCTTTGAAGGCACCAGCAAAGGGTGAGAATTGCCCGCAGTGTGGCGTTGACCATGCCGCCGCACCAAGCGGGACGCGACAGGCCGCACAATCCGCGGCACAGACGGTAGCGCCGCTGGGCGTGGAACAGAGCAGAACAGCACAAGGAGCCCAAGATGAAGTGGGAAGGTCAGCGCGAGAGCGAGAACGTCCAGGATTTACGGGGCAGCAGTGGAGGCAGTGGCGGCGGCCGGGGATTCGGCGGTGGCCGCGGCATCGGCTTGGGCGGCATCGTCATCGCTTTGCTGGCTTCCTGGGCCTTTGGCATCAATCCCATGACAGTCTTGGGCTTGCTTAGTGGGGGCGGCGCGCCGCAGTCCGAGCCCACGGCGCAGCACGCGCCTGGGGCTAAGCCGCAAGATTCTGCCGGACGCTTTGTCAGCGTGGTATTGGCAGACACCGAAGATGTGTGGGGCAGCTACTTCGCCGCCCAACAGCAGCAGTACGCGCCGCCCAAGCTGAGCCTGTTTCGCGGCAGCTACAAGACCGCCTGCGGCATGGGTGAGTCGGCCATGGGCCCGTTTTACTGCCCGGCCGACCGCACGGTCTATATCGATCTGGCGTTCTACGACACCTTGCGCACCCGTTTGGGCGCGCCGGGCGACTTTGCCCAAGCCTATGTGATTGCCCACGAAGTTGGTCACCACTTACAGAATTTGCAAGGCACGACCGAGAAGTTGGATCGCGCCCGCCAGCGGGTTTCCGAGCGTGACTACAACGCGTTGAGCGTGCGCCTGGAGTTGCAGGCGGATTGCTATGCCGGCGTTTGGGCCAAACACTCGCAGCAAAGCAAGGGTTGGCTGGAGCAGGGCGACATCGAGGAGGCGCTCAATGCCGCCGCCCAAATTGGCGACGACAAATTGCAGCGCCAGGCGCAGGGCCGGGTCGTGCCCGAAAGCTTCACCCACGGCAGCAGCGAGCAGCGCGTGCGCTGGTTCAAGACCGGCCTGGCAGCGGGTGAGCTGAAGGCTTGCAACACCTTTGGTGCCGGCGCTGTCTGAGCTTGGCCCCGGGAGAATTCCCGAATTGCCGAAATATCGCCTCAATTCAAGGGACACCACCCGTTCAAGGGGGGGGCGCGCGATGGCGGCAGCCATCGTTGTGTGGAACACTCCCGTGAAAGTCTCACCGCTCGACTCTAGTCCTCTTGCGCTAGGTCAGGTACCGATAAGCCGCAGGGAGAAATTGTCATGAACCAGCATCAACAGCAACCGCTAGATTCAGGCCAAGAGCCCGCCATGCCCCAAGTCGCCGCTACAGCCGCGTCTCGCATGGAAGCTCGTCGCCGCCTGCTCAAGGGCGGCTTGGCGCTGGCACCTGTGGCCATGACCGTGACCAGCCGGCCAGTGCTGGGTGCCAACCTTGAATGCCACGGCCCGACCGGCTTTCAGTCGGCCAATGTCAGCCGGGCCGTGGGCAAGACCGTGGATTTGGCTTGCGGCACGCGCAAGCGCCCTTCGGATTGGGCTTTGGCAACAACGACCTTCCCACAGGGCTTCACACGCAATACGCGCTTCTCTGACTTTTTCCCTGGTAGCAGCATCCCAGCGGGGACAACTTTTGGGGGCATCCTGGCGATGAGCTCCAGTACTTCGGCCGATGTCAAGATTGGCCGCTTGGTGGTTGCTGCGATTCTGAATTCGGTTACCGCAACGGTACCCTCGCGGGCGCAGATCATTGCGCTCTGGAATGGTCATGTGAACAAGACCTACAGCCCCTCTGGTGAAGCACCCTGGGATGACGCCAAGATCATCAAGTATCTGCAGTACACCATGGGCACGGTCGTTAGCTTCTGAATTTTCAAGCGACGAAGTTCAAGGGTCTGGCGTGCCGGGGGCACACACACATCAGTGGCGGGTGCTGAATTCGGCATCCTTGCGCATGCGCTTGCTTGACGAGCAGCAGCTGGTGTTCAATGAGTTGACGGGCGACACCCATTTGCTCTCCTTCAGCGGCCAGGAATTGCTGGGCTTTCTGGTCGATTCTTCTCCCCAAGCCTGGACCAGCGCGGCCTTGAGTCAGGCGCTGCTGGGGGAGAGCGACGCGGCGCTGGAAGCGCGCATCACGCAAAACCTGAACTACCTCGAGCAGCTTGGCTTGATCGAGCAATTGCCCTCGTGAGACTGGCGCAACTGCAGGCTGAGGCCCTGAGATCAGCCCTGCGCGGCGAGGGCTTGTTGATCCGCACCGGCCCGGTGCTGGTGCGCATCCGCTCCCGGCTCGACAGCGTGGCTGACGCGCTGGCCACGCTTTACGCCGATCAAACCCTGGGCACGGCCGAGGAATTCTGCGATTTCGACACTCGCATTGACGCGGTGGACGGCTTGCGCCACTGGTTGCGGCCGCAGGCGCAGTTCTCGTTTGAGGGCATTCGGCCCTTCAAGCCCATGGCCTTGCCGCATGCCTCGGCCATGCTGGAATGGGGCTTGAACTGGTGTGTGTCCGGGCACTGCCACCAATACATCATCATTCACGCGGCGGTGGTTGAGCGCGGTGGCCGGGCCATGGTGCTGCCGGCGCCGCCTGGCTCGGGCAAGAGCACCTTGTGCGCCGGGCTGGTGAATCGAGGCTGGCGTTTGCTGTCGGATGAGCTGACCTTGATCGACCCGCAAACCGGCGAGTTGGTGCCGCTGGCACGGCCCGTTAGCTTGAAAAACCGCTCCATTGAGGTCATCAAGGCCTTTGCGCCGCAGGCCGTGTTCGGCCCGCTGACGCGGGATACGGTCAAAGGCACGGTGGCGCATATGAAACCGCCCACCGACAGCGTCTTGCGCAATACCGAGCGCGCCCGGCTGGCTTGGGTGGTGTTCCCTCGCTATGTGGCGGGCAGCCCGGTGACGCCGCAGCCTTTGCCGCGCGCCGAGGCCATGATGGCCTTGGTGGACAACGCATTCAACTACCACTTGCATGGCCGCCAGGGCTTTGAGACCTTGGTGGACCGCGTGGCCGCCTCGCATTGCCTGCGCTTTGAGTACAGCGATCTGGAGCAGGCCTGCCAATTCTTCACCCAGCTGGCGGATGCTGCGGAGGTGTCGCCATGAGCCTAGGTCCGAGCTTGCTGGTGCAGGCCCTGGCGCGGCCGCAAGACTGCCTGGGCTGGACGCTGCGCCAATGGGAGTTGCTGCTGCAGCAAGGCCGCCGCGCCAATCTGCTGGGCCGCCTGGAGGTTGCCTTTGAGCGCGCCGGTGTGCTGGCGCAGTTGCCGCCCGGCCCGCAAAAGCATTTCGATTCGGTGCGCCGCGTGGCCGATAGCCAGCGCCGCGCCGTGCGCTGGGAGGCCCGCAAGATCGCCCAGGCCTTGCAAGATCTCAAAATGCCGGTGGTGGTGCTCAAGGGCGCGGCTTACGCGTTGAGCGAGCTGCCGCTGGCGCAGGGCCGTTTGTTCTCGGATGTGGATATTCTGGTGCCGCGTGATCGCCTGCCCGGCGTCGAGGCTTCCTTGATGGCCGAGGGTTGGCAGACCGGCCACCATGACGCCTACGACCAGCGCTATTACCGGGAATGGATGCACGAGATCCCGCCGCTGCAGCATGTGCTGCGTGAGACGGTGATTGATGTGCATCACAACATCTTGCCGCTGAGCGGGCGCATCCAGGTCGACGCGGCCAAGCTCTTGGCGAATGCCCAGCCGATTGCCGCTTGGCCGGGGCTGTACCGGCTGGCCGATGTGGACATGGTCTTACACAGCGCCTGCCATCTTTTCCTCGACGGCGAGTTCGACAAGGGCTTGCGTGACCTGCTGGATCTGGACGGCCTGCTGCGCCACTTTGGCAACGAGCCCGCCTTTTGGCCCGCACTCAGCGCGCGCGCTTTTGAACTGGGCCTGGCCCGGGTGCTGTTCTACGCCCTGCGCTACACCGGCCTGGTGCTGCACACGCCCATGCCCGAGATCAGCGCGGCCTTGCGCCAGGCCGGCCCGTCGGCCGGGATGTTGATGCTGATGGACGCGGTTTTCCTGCGCGCCCTGCAGCCCGATCACCCCAGCTGCGAGGACGGCTGGACCGGCAGCGCGCGGCGCTTTTTGTACCTGCGTGCACATTGGATGCGCATGCCCTTGGGGCTGCTGTTGCCGCATTTGATTCGCAAGGCACTGCGGCGCGAGCCCGAAGACGAGGCGACGCCGCCGGCACCGGCCGCCTAACCGCTTCGGTCCTGCGGCCAGGTCACTGGCTTGTTCGCCCGCCTGCCCGCTCCCATCGCGTATGCTTTGCGCATGAAGCCACGCAACAAACCTTTCGCCATGATTCGCGAGTTCCATCTCGCCGACTGGTTCACCCTGGGCAATGCCTGCGCCGGCATGGGCGCCCTGTTTTCGGTGATGTCCTATCTGCAGACCGGTCAGGTTCTGCACATTTACTACGCCTGTGCCCTGATCCCGGTGGCCTTTGTCTTTGATGTGCTGGACGGCCGCATCGCGCGCTGGCGCCAGCAGCAATCGGTGCTGGGGCGCGAGCTGGACTCCTTGGCCGACGTCATCTCATTCGGCGTGGCGCCTGCCGCCATTGCTTATGCCTGCGGCATGCAGGGCTTGTACGACCGCATCATCCTGGTCTTCTTCGTGGCCTGTGGCGTCTCGCGCCTGGCCCGCTTCAACATCACGGCCGAAGCGCTCAGCGAAGGCGGCAGCAAGGTCAAGTATTTCGAGGGCACTCCCATCCCCACCTCTTTGCTGCTGGTGATCGTGCTGGCCGTGGCCGCCATGCAAGGCGCCATTGGCGAGCAGATGTGGGGCGGCAAGCTGGACTTGTTCGGCTTCTATTTGCACCCGCTGGCGCTGATGTACGCGGTGTCGGGCTCGCTGATGGTGAGCCGGATTCGGATCCCTAAAATCTAAGACTTGAGCGATTCGCTCAGTCCCCATTAGCTCCGCTTCTCAAGTCAAACTCAGCCGCACCCCCGCCGCCCCGGCCGCACTCAGGTAGAAGCGCGCCGGGCCCAGCAAATGCATTTGCTGGCCGGCCTGAATGAACACATCCTCCGGCTTGCCCTGTTCGGTCAGCCACAGGCAGCCATGGCTGACGCGCAAGGTGCGCGATTGCCAGGCGCGCAGCGGCAGTGCCAGCGGCGCCTGGGCGGCAGCAAGATGAAGCTCGGCTTGGCGCTGTGAACCTGGCAGCGTGGCGGCGGAATGCGCATCGGTTCTGAGTAAGGTGTCCATGGCTGCAAGCTTGCGCCCTGCGCGCCGGCGGCAACAGAGGCACAGCGGCCCCAAGCAGGCAAGCACAGGCGGGCGTTTTGGCGGCACTGTGTTGGCTGGCTTTGCCCTCATCTGTATTGCTTGTAACCGCGGTGTACCGTACAGAATCGGCTCATGACCTATTCAAACCGCACCGAGCCGCTCTATCTTCAAATTGCTGACCGGCTGGCGCGCTCCATCCGTGCGGGCACCTTGGCGCGGGGCGAGCGCATGCCCTCGGTGCGGGACTTGGCGCGCCAAGAAGGCGTGTCGCAATCCACCGTCGTGCAGGCCTATCACTGGCTGGAAGATGCGCGGCTGATCCACGCCAAGCCGCGCTCGGGCTACTTCGTGCAAAGCCGCCCCGAGCCTTTGCCCGAGCCCAAGGCCTCACGCCCCAGCGGGCGCTGCTGCTCGGTGCGGGTGGGTGATCTGGGGCGCGAGGTGCTGAATCTGGCCGCGCAGCAAAACATGGTCTCCTTCGGCGCGGCCTGCCCGGGGCCGGAGATGTTCGACCAAGAACGCGTGCGCCGCGCCCTGACTCGGGTGGTGACGCGCCAGCGTGATCTGCTCTGCACCTACCCGCTGGGTTCGGGCCGTGAGGAGGCGCGCCGCGCCGTGGCCAGGCATGGCCTGAGCCTGGGCTGCGTGCTGCATGCCGACGACATCGTCATGACCAATGGCTGCATGGAGTCCATCACCCTGTGCCTGAAGACGGTCACCCAGCCCGGCGATGTGGTGGCGCTGGAGTCGCCCACTTACTTCGGCTTTCTGGAGATTCTGCAAAGCCTGCATCTGCGTGCGCTGGAGATTCCCACCCACCCGCGCCACGGCATCTCGGTGGACGCGCTGCAGCTGGCGCTGGAGACGCAAGACGTCAAGGCCGTGCTGGTGGTGCCCACGCTGTCCAACCCGCTGGGCGCCTGCATGCCGGTGCTTGAGCGCAAGCGCCTGGCTCAGTTGGTGGCCGCGCATGACATCGCCTTGATCGAGGATGTGATCTACAACGACCTGGCCGAGCAAGATGACAAGCGCCGCGCCGTCAAGTCTTTCGACACCAGCGGCCATGTGATGCTGTGCGGCTCCTTCAACAAAACCCTGGCGCCGGGCCTGCGCCTGGGTTGGGTGGAGGCGGGGCGCTGGTCAGCGCCGCTGCGCAAGATCAAGGATGTGCAGTCGGGCGCGCAAACCGCGGTGCTGGAGGTGGCACTGGCCGATCTGTTGAGCCAAGCCGGCAACGAAGCGGCGCTGCGCCAGATGCGCGCTAGCATCGCCGCGCGGGTGGACGAGGCGCGCGGCTTGATCGCCCAGAGCTTCCCCAAGGGCACCCGGGTCACCGACCCGGCGGGTGGCTACATCCTTTGGGTGGAGCTGCCCGGCGGCCTGGATGCGGTGGCGCTTTACGAGGCCTGCCTGGCCGAGAACATCTGCATCGCACCCGGCCAAATGTTCAGCGTCAGCCCGCGCTTCCGCTCCTTTGTTCGCCTGGGCGTGGGCGGCCGTTGGGGGCCGGAGCACCCGGCCGCGCTGCGGCGCATCGGCGCCTTGGCTCAGGCCTTGCTCGAGGCGCCGGGCTTGGCGGCAGCCTGAGGCTTGATGCGCAGCGCCCACCACACGCCACTCACCAGCAACGCGATACCCAGCACGGTCAAGGCCGCGGGTGCCTGACCGCTGAGCGTGAAGGCATAGGCCAGCGCGGACAGGGTTTCGAACACAATCAGCTGCCCGACGATATTGGTGGGCAGGCGCTGGCTGGCCTCGTTCCAGCACAGCGTGCCCACCCAGGAGGCAAACAGGCCCACGGCCAGCATCAAGCTTGCAAAAGCCAAGGGCCGCTGGCCCAGCGGCAAGCTGAAGTCTGCGGGCAAGGGCGGCAGGCCGGCGCTGTGCAGGCCCAGTAGCAGCGCGCCGCCCAGCAAAGACATGGGCAAGGTCACCAGACCCTGGGCGGTGGCCCAGACGCGTGGGCTGCGGTCCGCATGCGCGCGCAGCCAATCGGCATTGCGAATCGGGTACCAAGTCCAGCAGGCCACGGCGGCCACCGCCAGCAGGGCGCCTTCCAGGTAATGCTGAAAATTAGCCTGCGGCTTGGCGGCGAGTTGGCTCAGCTCGGTCTGGTTGACGCAGGCAATGCCCAGCGCGATCAAGGCCAGCGAGGGCGCCAGCCGGGCCCAGGGCAGCAGACCGTCGCGCGCGCGATTGCGCCGGTTGGAAATGACGGCAATCACCACCGGCAGGGTGCCGATGATGACGGTAGGCAGCGGCCCGCCGGCGCGCTGAATCGCGGCCGCCAGGCACAGGTAGTAGAGGAAGTTGCCGATCGCGCTGAGCTTGCAGGCCTCCAGCCAATCAGCGGCTTTGAGCTCGCGCAGGGCGGCGCGATCCATCAAGGCCAGCGGCAAAGCGATCAAGCCAAATGCCAGGTAACGGCCCACCACCAGCATCGCGGCCGGATAGTCCGGCAGGAGCAGGGGCGCCACAAACACCAAGCCCCACATCAGGCCGGCGCCCAGGGCAAACAAGAATCCTATCCACATGGGCGCAGTGTGCCTTGGCTCAGCGGCGTCTTCGCCTCTTGGGGTGGGTAAGTTTTGCGCGGGCCCAAAAAGAGAAACCGGACATCACGATGGCGATGCCCGGCTCTCGGCTCGGCTGGCTTGTCCTGGCAAACGCCGGACTGGCTGGCACAGGGTCCCTTGCGGGCTCCTCCCCCTGTTGTCTGATCTCGCATTGTCCGAAATCGGTATGACAGTGGTGCTGTGGTTTGCCCTTGATCGTGTGACGCGAGGGCGCTATGCGAACAATTTGAGGTTTTCCCGTGAATCTCCTGGCGGCGGCAGGCGGGTGCTGTGCATCCAGGGCTGCATGAGCAATCCTTGCGACCCTTCTCCGAGAATTGCGGGAACAACAGGGCTAAAGCGTGGGCTCGGGTCTCACCCATTCCGAAGGGGCGATGCCAAACAACTCTTCCGCACAGGCCAACGCCTCTTCCTCGGTTTCATGCCAAGAATCCGCGGCATACCGGCCATCCAAGGATTGGTAAACCAGCAAGAAGTTCTTGTTGCCATCGCTGGTGATCTCAAATCGGAACGCCAATTCGAGGGCGTTGTCATCATCCAGATCAGCCGGCGACCAGCCGCTATTGGGGTGGCCGAGGATGCGGACGACGCGGCTTTCGAGGATTGCGTAGGATTTCATTGAGGCGCTCTAACTCTGTTTTCCACGGACAAGCTCTCAGGCGCCAGGCAAGCAGTCCGCCAAAACCTCAACCCAATGCCGCACCGGCGTGCTGGTGCCGCTTTGCAGATGTTGGATGCAGCCGATATTGGCCGAGACAATCGTCTGCGCATGCAGGGGCGCCAGGGCTTGCAGCTTTTGGTCGCGCAGCTGTTTGGACAGTTGCGGCTGCAAGACCGAGTAAGTGCCGGCCGAGCCGCAGCACAGATGGCTGTCACAGCTGGCCAGTTTGACTTCGAAGCCCAGGGCGCGCAGGCCTTGCTCGACACCGCCGCGCAGCTGTTGGCCGTGCTGCAGGGTGCAGGGCGGGTGATAGGCCAACTTCTCGCGTGGCGTGCCTTGTTGCTGAGCACCTAGCTGCGGCAGCAGCAGCGGCACCAAGTCGGGCAGCAACTCGCTCAGGTCGCGGGTGATGGCGCTGATCTGCGCGGCCTTGTCGGCATAGTCGGGGTCATGAGCCAGGGCGTGGCCGTAGTCCTTCACCGTGACGCCGCAGCCCGAGGCGTTCATCACCAGGGCCTCGATCTTGCCGGCCTCGGTCAGCCCGGCCACAAGCGGCCACCAGGCGTCGATATTGCGGCGCATATCGGCCAGGCCACCCATCTGGTCATTCAAATGGCTGCGGATAGCGCCGCAGCAGCCGGCGCCATCGGCCACCAAAGTCTGAATCCCGGCAGCATCCAGCACCCGCGCCGTGGCGCTATTGATATTGGGCGCCATGCTGGGCTGCACGCAGCCCAGCAACAAGCCCATCTTGCGCGGGTGCTGCTTGCGGGGCCAGTCATGCGCGCTGCCGGGGGCTTTGCCAGGCACTTTGTCTTGCAGGGTGGTGGGCAGCAGGGGGCGCAACAGCTGCCCCAGGCGCATGGCCGGCGCGAAGGCGGGCGAGGTCAGGCCTTCTTTCAAAAGCCAGCGCACGGCGCGTTCCCCGGCGGGGCGCTCAACCTTGGCCTCGACGATGCCGCGGCCGATTTCCAGCAATTGGCCGTACTGCACGCCCGAGGGGCAAGTGCTTTCGCAGTTGCGGCAGGTCAGGCAGCGGTCCAGATGCAGCTGGGTGCTGCGGGTGGGCTCGGCGCCTTCCAGCACTTGCTTGATCAGGTAGATGCGGCCGCGCGGGCCGTCCAGCTCATCGCCTAGCAGCTGATAGGTCGGGCAGGTGGCGGTGCAAAAGCCGCAATGCACGCAGCGGCTCAAAATGGCCTGGGCCGCCTTGCCGTGGCTGGTGCCGCTGAACTCTTCGGCGAGTTGGGTTTGCATCAGGCGCTTTCCTGTCGTACGCGGTAGCTGAGGGTCCAGAAATAGTCCAGCTCACGCCATTGAATCTCGTCCGCAATGCCGGCCAGCAGGCGGCGCATCTGCGCTTCGCTGGGGAAGTTTTTCAGCACCTCGTGCTGGCTGCCGTCGCTGAGGCTGCGCAGCTGATAGCCATTGCCTTCCGCGTCCTTGCGGCTGATGGGCGTGCTGTCGCCTTCTACAAAGCGGTTGTCCATCAGCACCACGCGGGCGCCGTCTTGCAGCTGGCTGTGCAGGCCCAGCAACCATTCGCGCTGGCGTGCCTTGGGCACATGCGAGAACCACAGGCCGGCAAAGCCAGCGTCAAAAGGTGAGGGCGTGTCCGCCGCCACAACGCCGGGCGCGTAGGCGTCGGCCAGCATGAAGGCGACCTTGTCGAAGTCCAGGGGCTTGGCGCGGGCCTCGGCCAGGGTCTCTGGATTGATGTCGGTGCCCAGCCAGTGCTTGGCCTTGGCGGTGGCGGCGGGCAGCCAATAGCCCGTGCCGGTGGCGATCTCCAGCACCGTGCGGCCGCTGAATTGCTGGCGTAGCCAGGCTTTGATTTCGGCCAGATTGGCTTGGCGATGCGGCTTCTCAAACACCGCCTCATATTCCTTGGCGCGCTGGGCGTAATAGCGCTGCATGGCCAAGTCGCTAGGATCTTGCGGCTCAGAGTCCGGCATAAAGCCTCCCTGGATTGAAGATCCCTTGGGGATCGAATGATTTTTTTAGTTCTCGATGAATGCGCAGCAAGGGGGGCGGGAGCGGTGCAAAAACGCCCGCGCTTTTGTCCGTGGCGCGGAACAAGCTGGCGTGGCCGCCCGCTTGTGCGGCGGCCTCACGCACCTGGGCGGCGGGCATGGCGGTGGTGAGCCAGCGCTGGGCGCCGCCCCATTCCAGCAATTGCTCGCCGTGCAGCTTGTCCAGCGCGGGCGCGGTTTGGGGCAGGCTCAGGCGCCACAGCGCGGCGCCGCCTTGCACGGCCCGCTGGGCCGCTTGAAAGAATTCATCGCTTTGGTCGCGCAGGCCGAGCCAGAAGGGCTGCGCCAGCTCGGGCGCGATCAGCTCGCCACCCAGGCTCTGGCGGGCCGCGTCCACCGCCGCTTGTGCGCCACTCAGGCGCAGCAGCAGGGCGCCATCCCACCAAGCGCTGGCATTGATGGGCAGGGGCAGGCCGCCCCAGCGATTGAGCTGATTGAGCGCATGCGCCTGGCTCTGTTCGAAGCGCAAAGTGGCCTCGGCCACCGGCAGCGGCAGCACCTTCAGTGAGACCTCCAGAATCACCCCAAGAATGCCCATCGAGCCGGCGATCAGGCGCGAGACGTCGTAGCCGGCCACATTCTTCATCACCGTGCCGCCGAAGTTCAGCGCCTCGGCCTGGCCGTTGAGCAGGGTGATGCCCAGCACATGCTCTCGCAGGGCGCCCATGCTGGCGCGGGCCGGGCCGCTCAGGCCACTTGCCACCATACCGCCCACCGTTCCTTGGCCACCGAAGCGTGGTGGCTCAAACGCCAGGTGCTGGTTTTGCTCTGCCAGCACCTGCTCCAGCTCGGCCAGCGGCGTGCCGGCCTTGACCGTCACCACCAACTCGCTGGGCTCGTAGCTGCTGATGCCGCGCAAGCTGGCGAAATCGCTGATGCGCAACGGCAGGCCTTGCGGCACTTCGCCGTAAAAGGACTTGCTGCCCGAGCCCAGCAGCTGGACCGGGGCGCGCTCGGCGGCGGCGCTGCGGATGTGTTCTTGAATCTCCGTCAAGGCAAGTGTCATCAGTCAAAACCTCGGCAAATCGGGGTGGGCCAGCAGGCCGCGGCTGACATGCATGCGGCCGTATTCGGCGCAGCGGTGCAGGGTCGGAATGACCTTGCCGGGGTTGAGCAGCTCGGCGCCGTCAAATGCGCGCTTGACGGCCATCATCTGCTCCCGCTCGGCGGCCGAGAACTGCACGCACATGCTGTTGAGCTTTTCGATGCCCACGCCGTGCTCGCCGGTCACGGTGCCGCCCAGGGCGACGCTGGTTTCCAGAATCTCGGCGCCAAACTCCTCGCAGCGGCGCAGCTGATCGGGGTCGGAGCCGTCAAACAAAATCAGCGGGTGCAGATTGCCGTCACCGGCATGGAAGACATTGGCGCAGCGCAGCTGGTACTTCTTTTCCATCTCGGCAATGGCCAGCAGGATGGCGGCCAGGTTTTTGCGCGGGATGGTGGAGTCCATGCACATGTAGTCGGGGCTGATGCGGCCAGACGCGGGGAAGGCATTCTTGCGCCCGCTCCAAAAACGCAAACGCTGAGCCTCATCGGCACTCAGCTCGATGCGGCTGGCGCCGCTGCTCAGCAGCACGGCCTGCATGCGCTCGATCTCTTCGGCAACTTCCTCGGCGGTGCCGTCGCTCTCGCACAGCAAAATGGCCTCGGCCGTCAGGTCGTAGCCGGCATGCACAAAGTCTTCCACGGCCGCGGTCATGGGCTTGTCCATCATCTCCAGGCCGGCCGGGATGATGCCCGCGGCGATGATATTGGCCACCGCCGCGCCGGCTTTGCGCACATCGTCGAAGCTGGCCATGATGCAGCGGGCCAGTTGCGGCTTGGGGATCAGCTTGACGGTCACCTCGGTGGTCACCGCCAGCATGCCCTCGCTGCCGACGATCAGGCTCAGCAAGTCCAGGCCCGGCGCATCCAGCGCCGCGCCGCCGAACTCCACCGCTTCGCCTTCCATCGTGAAGCCGCGCACAGATAACACGTTATGCAGGGTGAGGCCGTATTTAAGGCAGTGCACGCCGCCGGAGTTCTCGGCCACATTGCCGCCGATGGTGCAGGCGATCTGGCTGCTGGGGTCGGGGGCGTAGTAGAGGCCGTGGACGGCCGCGGCTTCCGAGATGGCCAGATTGCGCACGCCGCATTGCACGCGCGCTGTGCGCGCCACCGGGTCGATCTGCACAATCTGTTTGAACTTGGCCAGGCTCAGCGTCACGCCCGCCGCATGCGGCATGGCCCCGCCCGAGAGCCCCGTGCCCGCGCCCCGTGCCACCACGGGCACGCCCAGCGCAAAACAGCTGCGCAAAATGGCCGCGACCTGTTCTTCGGTCTCCGGCAAGGCCACTACCAAGGGGCGCTGCCGGTAGGCGGTCAGGCCGTCGCATTCAAAGGGAATCGTGTCCTCGGCATGCCAGAGCAGGGCATGGCTGGGCAGGTGCTTGGACAGGGCCGCGACCACACGGGCCTGCGCTTGCACGCGCTGGTTGGGATCGATGACAGAGGAGGCGCCTTTGGCTTCAGGCGCACTAGTTGCTGCGTTCACGGGCGGGATGCTTCTCAGGGCTTGCTTTTCTTGACGGCGTTGCGCACCGCCGGCTTGTGGGCACTGGCCTTGGTGGCAGGCTTGGTGGCGGGTTTGGCCGCCAGGCTCTTGCTGACCGATTCCACCATGCTGCCGGCCACGGCGCCGGGCACAGCCGCCGCCTTGCGCAAGGTGTCGCCCGCGGCGTCAAACGATTGTTTGACGATGGCGCCGGCCAAGTTCTTAGCGGCGTCGGTGGCGTTTTCCTTCATCGCTGTGGCGGCCAGCTGGGTGAACTGCTGGCTCAGCGCGCCCCACCACTGCAGCGGGTCTACGGCGGCCGGGATGGCCGGGGCTGCTGTTTCAGATTTGTCGGCCTTGGCTTTGGCGGCGGGCTTGGGTGCTGGGGCAGGGGCAGGGGTCTTGGGCAAAGTTTGCGCGGCGGCGGCCATCACCTCCGGGGGAATGCCAGGCATGGCCGGCCAGGCGGGGGTGGACATGGCCTCGGCGGTGGGCAGCTTGAGGGCATTGCTCAGCTCGGCCAGCGGCACATTCAGCGACTTCAGCGTCGACAAGGTCATGCGCTGCACCTCCAGGGCCTGGATGGTGGCGCCCAACATGCGGGCGTTTTGTTCGAGCCAGAACTGCACGGTGCGCAGCTCTTCGATGCGTTTGCCCAGCTCTTCCGGGTTGAGCGTCGGCGCCACCCACTGGCCGATGCCGGGCAAGGCCGCCCCGGCGTTCTTCACCAAGCCTTGCAGAAAATCAAAACCGGGGACGAATTTGCTGAAGCTGTTGTCGGCCATGCTTTTGTGCTCCTTCAAGAGGGTCGTTCAATGCGAGGGGGATGACGCGGGCTGATGGTACGACGGATGCAATTGCTGCACCTCGAAGCCGTGCTCTTGCTGCAACAGCAAGGGCAGGGCGCGCGGCCCGCTCAGGTGCAAGCTGCCGACGGCGGCCAGCACCCGCCGGCCCTGCTTATGCAGCGCGGCAATGCCTTCGGCCAGGCCGGGGTTGCGCTCGTCGTTGAGGGCGCGCAGCTCGGCGCGGTCTTGCGCGTCGCCCACGCAGTCGCACCAGTCCGCATAGTTGCTCAGGGTGGCCATATCGCTGTTGGCCCAGGCCTGCGCCAGGCGCCGCGTGCTTTTGCGCAACTGGCCTTGTTCCAGCTGTTGCAGGCCTTTGCGCAGCTGGGTTTGTGCTTCCTTGGCATCGGTGGGCAGCAGCGCTTGTAGCTGGGTGTCCACGCTTTCCAGCGCATGGATGGGCACGCCGCTTTGGCGGGCCCAAGTGGAGAGCATCAACTCTTGGCCGAAGCTGGGGTCCATGCCGTCCCAACGGGCGTCCAGTGCCATGTAATTGCTCAGCTGCAGCAAAGGGTGAAGATGGGCCAAGGCCTGTTCGGGCAGGCAGGCTGCGCGTGCTTGGGCAGCCAGGCGCTTTTGCAGTGCGGGGCTGGCATGAAAGGGCTGGGCATGTTGGGGTGGCGCGCTCAGGGCTTGCAGGGTGGCGGGGTCGCTGAGGTCCAACTCCAGGGCCAGGCTGTCACTCTGCTTCATCGCCTCACGCAGCTTTGGGCCTGGGAAGAACCAGGCCATGCGGCCGATGTGCAGGGTGCCGTAGAGATAAGAGTCATGGCCGCCCTTGCGCAGGCGGTAGAGAAAGCCTCGGTCGGGTGCGGCCGCGGCCAGCTCGGCGGCTTGCGCTGCGCTGGGCAAGGCGGCTTGTGGCGGGCAGACGGGCTTGGCCTGGGCCTGCGGCAGCGGCAGGCTCAGAGTTAAGGCGAGGCTGAGCCTTAACAGTAGCTTCATGGCTTGGCGTTGCGGATCAAGAGTTCGCCGCCATGCTGGGTGAAGCTCAGCTTGGACAAGATGTCCATGCCCAGCAAGGGCGCATCGAGCGCGGGCAGCACGGTGACGGGCAGGCGCTGCGCGTTCACGCCGCCCTGCAGGCGCACATCGGCGCGGGCCCGGTAGCCCCGCGCCACGCCGCCGGCGGTGTTGGAGGCCACCTCGGCTTCGGCCCGCAGCCCCACTTGCTCGGCCAGAGCCTGCGGCAGTGCGGTGCTGGTGGCGCCGGTGTCGACCAGAAAGTCCACCGCCACGCCGTTGACCTCGCCGGGCCAGTGGAAATGACCATCACTGGCGCGGCGCAAGGTGATCTCACCGCCGTTGATGGACACCAGGCTCTGCTTTTGCTGGCGCTCCCAGGCCTTGAAGCCCAGGAACACCAGCAGCATCAGCAAAAGCCAGATGGTGGCGAGTTTGAAATAGCTGGGGAGTTCTTTGTGGGGGCTGTTGGCATGGCTCATGCCGACACCATGCCAGATTTTTGCGGAGCCAGAAGGCGTCGGCTGCAGGTTTTCGCCACTTGGAAGCGCACAAAAGAACAAGGCCAGCTGAACTTTCGTCCCGCTGGCCTTGCTGTGTGTGGGTGACTAGTCCGTCACCTGCCTGGCGCGCCAGTCAATGCTGGCGTGCCGGGCCTGTCCATCACTTTTTTACTTGTGATAAGCAGTCTCGCCGTGCGAGCTGATGTCCAGACCTTCGCGCTCTTCTTCTTCCGTCACGCGCAGACCGATCACCAGATCAACCACCTTGAAGGCGATCACCGAGACAACGGCCGACCAGATCACTGTCACGCCAACCGCCTTGGCTTGCACCAGGACTTGAGCGGCGATGGAGTAGGCGTCAGCCGTCACCGTCGTTGCCGTGACCCAGTCACCGACAAAGCTGGGACCGCCCAGGGCAGGAGAGTTGAACACGCCGGTCAGCAAGGCGCCGACGATGCCGCCCACGCCGTGGACACCGAACACGTCCAGCGAGTCATCAGCACCCAGCAGCTTCTTCAGGCCGGACACACCCCACAGGCAGGCGAAGCCGGCGATGACGCCGATCACCAAGGCGCCGCCGATGCCGACATTGCCGGCTGCAGGCGTGATGGCCACCAGGCCAGCCACAGCACCCGAAGCCGCACCCAGCATCGATGCCTTGCCCTTGAGCAGCGCTTCACCGACCGACCAGGCCAGCACCGCAGCCGCGGTGGCGACAAAAGTGTTCATGAAGGCCAGGGCAGCAAAACCATTGGCTTCCAGGGCGGAACCGGCGTTGAAACCGAACCAGCCCACCCACAGCAGCGAGGCGCCGACCATGGTCAGGGTCAGGCTGTGCGGGGTGAAGGCTTCCTTGCCGTAACCGACGCGCTTGCCGATCATGAAGGCGCCCACCAGGCCAGCCACAGCGGCGTTGATGTGCACCACGGTGCCGCCGGCGAAGTCCAGCGCGCCCCATTGCCAGATCATGCCGGCGCTGCTGGTGACCTTGTCGACCACATCGGCGCTGGTGTAAGCGTCAGGGCCGGCCCAGAACCAGACCATGTGCGCGATCGGCAGATAGCTGAAGGTGAACCACAGGGCCAGGAAGGCCAGCACGGCGGAGAACTTGGCGCGCTCGGCAAAGGCACCGACGATCAAGCAAGCGGTGATGCCGGCAAAGGTGGCCTGGAAGGCGGCAAACACCATTTCCGGGATGACCACGCCCTTGCTGAAGGTCGCCGCGTTGGCGAAGGTGCCGGTGGCGTTATCCCAGATGCCCTTCATGAACAAGCGGTCAGTGCCACCGATGAACTGGTTGCCTTCGGTGAACGCCAGGCTGTAGCCGTAAAGCACCCACAGCACCACGATCATCGAGAAGGCCACCATCACTTGCATCAGCACCGACAGCATGTTCTTGCTGCGCACCAGGCCGCCGTAGAACAGGGCAAGACCTGGCACCGTCATCATGATGACCAGCAGGGTGGACAGCATCATCCAGGTGGTGTCGCCCTTGTTGGGCACCAGGGCCGGAACGGCGGCGGCTTCGGCAGGCGCGGAAGCTGCGGCTGCTGCGACAGGCGCAGTGGCGGCAGCAGGCGCGGGCGCGGAAGCGGTGTCAGCAACGACAGCGCTGGCGGTAGCTGCCGCAGAGGCCGCGGCGCTGGCAGTGTCTTGCGCCCAGGCGGCGGGTGCGGCGAGCACCGTGGCGGCCAAGGCCAGACTGGCAAAGAGTTTCTTCATGTTCGAGTCTCCAGACGGGGGGAGCAAATTGAGCGTTGAGCGTGTGGAATCGGGCGCTGGTGCGCCCTGCGCTTTACAGGGCTTCGTTGCCGGTTTCGCCGGTGCGGATGCGCACGACCTGGTCCAGCGGCGAGACGAAGATCTTGCCGTCGCCGATCTTGCCGGTCTTGGCGGCGCCTTCGATGGCCTCGATCACTTGGTCGACCACGGCGTCATCTACGGCTGCTTCGATCTTCACCTTGGGCAGAAAGTCCACCACATACTCGGCGCCGCGGTACAGCTCGGTATGGCCTTTCTGGCGGCCGAAGCCCTTCACCTCGGTGACGGTCAGGCCTTGCACGCCGATGGCGCTGAGCGCTTCGCGCACTTCGTCAAGCTTGAAGGGCTTGATGACTGCAGTGATCATTTTCATGGTGGTTTCCTCGCGTGGTTCTATCTATCGTGATGCGGTGAGGCCGGCGGCTCAGAAGGTCTTCTTGACCGACACCACCAGATGGGTCTTGCCCAGGTTCTTCAGGGAGTCGGCATTGGCGCCGCCCATATAGGCGTCGGAATCGGTGCCGATGACGGCGGCGCCGAAGGTGAAGCCGGCGTAGTCCTTGTTCACCGTCAGGGCGTAGTCGGTGTAGCTGCCGGCGCTGAAGTTCTTCACCTTCTGGTAGCCGATATGCGGGGTCAGGGTGAAGCCCTCGCCCAGGTCGAAGGTGGCCGAGACATCGAAGTAGCCGCTGCCCTTGCTGTCGGCGGTGCCGAACAGATTGGTCACGCTGTGTGAGTATTTGGCAATCACCGGGCCGAAGCTCAGGGCGCCATAGACCTCGGTGGTGTTGGCGCTGGGGTTCAAGTTGTTGCTGGGGTAGATATAGCCCAGCACGCCGACGTCCATGGTCAGGCCCTTGGCCACTTCGGTCTTGTAGCCGCCGTAGAGGTCGATCTCGGCATTGGCGCCGCCGTTGTAAGGCGCGTCCTTGATCCACTTGATGGTCGAGGCCCAGGCGCCGACGTAGAAGCCGCTTTCGGACGCGTAGTCCACGCCACCTTGCAGGGCTGGGTCCATGCGCGATTGCGACAGGCCGCGGTAGCGGTACTCGCTGGTCAGGCTGAGGTTAAAGCTCAGTGGGCTGGCGGCTGCGGCTGCCGGCTCTTCGGCCAAGGCGGGCAAGGCAGCCGAGGCCAGCGCTAAGGCGAGGGCATGGGCGAGAGCGAGCGAGACGGGGAAGGCTGACTTCATGGCAAGACTCCTGGCAGTTTTCGAATGAAAGGAAGAGAACAAGCTTGGCGAAACACTTCGCTACAGGCATTGCAGCTTCCGTGCCAACTAGAACCCTGGCCCGCCCGCGCGCTCAAATCGCCACCCAGCCCCCGGGTCTGCCCTGAGTCGCTAAGCTCATCCCAGCACTTACCCTGAGTGACGTGGGCGACGAGCGCACCAGCACGGGGGTCGTGCGCAATGCCCTCTGCATCATCTTGGTGCGCGCACCGCCGCTGTGCGCAAGCCCTGCCAAAACCTGCTGCCAGCGCCCAAAAGGGAGTGTTTTTGCATGTCACTCGCCCTGCTTCATAGCCGCTCGCTCGATGGCATGAGCGCCGTTGCCGTCAGCGTGGAGGTCCATCTGGCCAACGGCTTGCCCAGTTTTACGCTGGTGGGGCTTGCCGACACCGAGGTCAAAGAAGCTCGGGAACGGGTGCGTGCTGCCTTGCTCAATAGCGGCTTGAGCTTCCCGCATAACAAGCGCATCACGGTCAATCTGGCACCAGCTGAGCTGCCCAAGGAGGGTGGCCGCTTTGATTTGCCGATTGCGCTGGGCCTGTTGGCGGCCAGCGGGCAGATTGATGCTGCGCGGCTGGCCGAGCTGGAATGTGCCGGCGAGTTGTCGCTGGGTGGGGAGCTGCGCCCGATTCGTGGCGCCTTGGCCATGAGTTTGGCCATCAGCCAGGCGCAACATCAGGGCGGCCCGGCGCGCGCGCTGCTCTTGCCTAAGGACAGTGCCGCCGAAGCGGCTCTGGTGGAGGATGTGCAAGTGCTGGCCGCTGGCCATTTGCTGGAGGTGGTGGCGGCGCTGCAGCCGGCGAGCGAGGAGGCGCTGCCGCGCGCGCAAGCCCTGCCGCGTCTGTCAGAGGCTGCAGGTCCCGATCTGCGCGATATCAAAGGCCAGGCTGGCGCCAAGCGGGCCTTGGAGGTGGCCGCGGCTGGCGAGCATTCCTTGTTGCTGGTCGGCCCGCCAGGCACCGGCAAGTCCATGCTGGCCCAGCGTCTGCCGGGCCTACTGCCGCCATTGAGCAAAGAGGAAGCCCTGGCCTCGGCCGCGGTGCTGAGCTTGGCTGGCCAGTTTCAGCCGCAGCGCTGGGCCCAGCGAGCGATGCGCAGCCCGCATCACACGGCTTCAGCCGTGGCCCTGGTGGGTGGCGGCTCGCCACCAAGGCCGGGTGAAATTTCACTGGCCTTGCATGGTGTTCTGTTTCTGGACGAATTGCCGGAGTTCAATCGCCAGGCCCTGGAGGCTTTGCGTGAGCCGCTGGAGACCGGGCGCATTTTGATCTCGCGGGCGGCCCGGCAGTCGGAATTCCCGGCGCGCTTTCAGTTGGTGGCGGCCATGAACCCTTGCCCTTGCGGGCAATTGGGCAATGCGGCCCAGACCTGCCGTTGTACGCCCGATCAAATCAGCCGTTATCAGGGTCGGCTGAGCGGCCCCTTCCTGGACCGGCTCGACATCTCCATCGAGGTGCCGGCCGTGCCACCCGCCGTGCTGGCGGCTCAGCCCGCCGGCGAAGCCAGCGCCACGGTGGCAGCCCGGGTGGCGCGGGCGCGTCAGCTGGCCTTGCAGCGCCAGGGCTGCAGCAATGCGCGTTTGACGGTGGCCCAGCTGGATCAATTCGCTCAGGCCGAGCCTGCGGCCCTGGCCTTTTTGCAAAAAGCGGCCGAGCGCCTGGCTTGGTCTGCCCGCAGCTACCACCGCATCTTGCGGGTGGCGCGCAGCATCGCGGATTTGGCCGAATCCGAGCAGATTCAAAGCGCCCAGATGGCCGAGGCGGTGCAGCTGCGGCGTGGGCTGGGCAAGAGCTGAGCCCGTGAGGATTGGGGAGCCGCTAGCCCCGCGGCCTTGGCAATGAGCAAAGCCCCTGGCGGGGCTTCGGTGCGTTTGCGTAGGCCAATTGAGTCGGCCCTAGAGCGACGTTGAGTCCGCCTTAAATCGGCGTCAGTTCACCATCACGCACGCGCACCGTGTCGTTGATGCGCACACGCGGGGCTTCGGCATATTCGTAGCTGCGGGTGCTGTTGTCCGAGAAGCTCACTTTGACCACCCAGACGGTGCGGGCGTTGCGCTTCTTCTCCATCTCGTTGCCAAAGTAGCCGCCGGCCGCTGCTGCGCCCACGGTGGCCAGCTTCTTGCCATTGCCGCCGCCCACTTGGTTACCCAACAAGCCGCCCAGAACGGCGCCACCCACGGCGCCCAAACCGCTGGCCTGGCCTTCATGCACCACTTGCTTAATCGACAAGACGGTGGCGCATTCCTCGCACCGTGCCACTGCTTTGCTGGGCTCCGGCTCGGCTGCGGCGATTTGCGTTTCAGGCGCTGGGGCAGGTGCTGCTTGATGGCTGGCGGGCTTGCTCGGCTTGACGGCCGGCTTGGCACTTGGCTGAGCCTGCGCCAGCTTGGGTGTCGCTGAGGCCGAGGCCGCGACGTTGCTGGGCAGTGCACTCAAGGCATTCGGCGTCTCAGTATTGCCAGGCGAGGGCGCGGCGGCGGCATCGCCGTTGACGGCCACAACAGGCGCAGCGGTATCGTTGGGCGCTGAGCCCGATTGCGAGCGGCCCAAGGCATAGACCCCAGCCAACAAGGCGGCCAGCAGGGCGATGCCGATATAGCGTTGTGACGCGGAACTGGAAACGGAAGAATTTGTCATGGGTGGAAATTAGCGAGAAAAACAGTAATGGCAAACCCCTAGTTCTGAAGCATGCCACGCCCGTCCTGCGATTCAGCGGAAACGCGCATCCAGCTTGTAAGTACTTGTCAACCTTGCCTCGCCTGCAGCAAAAGCAAGCGCACAAAGACTGCGCCACGAATTGAAATGCCTATGGCAAGGCGTGCCAAACACCATACCGCCCCAGGAACGAGGGGCGCGGAAAACCCCATTGGCGAGCGCAGCGCTTCTTGAAACACTAACTCGCAGAATGCTCAGCACCTGCGGATGGACGCAGTACTTGCAGAGCTGAACATGCAAACCTATTCAAATCATCCCTGGGAGGGATCTCGATGCAGCGCAAACTCTTGGTCGCAGCGGCACTAGCTGGCCTGTTGGCTCAACAAGCGGCTATTGCCGATGTGCAGAGCAGTATCAGCCTGAGCGGCTTTTCGGTGTCCTTGAAGGACTTGAATAGTTTTGACAATGTGGCGGCTGATTTGAGCTGGGCCAGCAACTGGTTCATGAGCACGGGTAGCTACTCGGCAACGCAGGCGGGCTGGAATCCGATCAGCGGCAACTACACCAGTGCCAATTGGGCGCCTGATGTCCGTAACTTCCATTACGAAAGCAACTGGGGCACCCAGATCAGCACCAGCTCCATGTTTGGACAGCAGTCAATTTCCTCCACTGGCGCAGGGCTTACCGATATCAGCCTGTCTGGCGCGGTGCATGCCGGCCAGCGCGAAAGCTCGTCGGCTTATCTGGCACAAGGCTTCACGCTCAGCGCGGGGACGCAAGCCACTTTTTCCGTGCTTATCACAGCCCAGTTTGCGGGAACTGCCTACACAGGAACTTGGGTTCCCGCAGGCCTTGGCTATGACATTCGCGCCGGGGCCAACTACTTTGCAGCACTCAAAGCGGGGTCTGTCTCCAATAGCTCGAACATGAACGGCTCTGGCAACTGGCTGGCGGACACTGATGCGTTCGAAGGCAGCACCGACGGCGAGCGCTTGAGCCTGACTATCAAGAACACCTCCAGCCAGTCCAAAACCTATATGTTCAGCGCCAACGCGCAGATGTGGGCACAGGAATTGACGGCTGCCGCCGTTCCCGAGCCCAGCAGCTACGCCTTGATGGCTCTGGGCTTGGTCGGCCTGGGGGCTCTGATGCGCCGCCGCGCCCAAGCCTGATCGGCCCAATCTGATTGGAGGCCCGCCTTGCCTGCGCAAGAGCGGGCTATTTTTTTACAACAGCGGCGCCAGCGCCCGCTCGGCCCCGAGCTTGTCCAAGGCCATGCGACGGCCCCAGTCCGCCACCTGATCGGCGCCGATGCGCCCGACATTGAAGTAGGCCGCATCGGGGTGGGCGAAGTAAAAGCCCGAGACGCTGGCGGCCGGGGTCATGGCCATGGATTCGGTCAGGCCCATGCCAATTTCTTCCGGCGCCAAGACCCGGAAGACTTCGCGCTTGACCAAGTGGTCCGGGCAGGCCGGATAGCCCGGCGCCGGGCGGATGCCGCGGTATTTCTCGTCGATCAAGTCCTCGGCCGTCAAGGCCTCGTCGGCGGCATAACCCCAGAACTCCGTGCGCACCCGTTGGTGCAGGCGCTCGGCAAAGGCTTCGGCCAAGCGGTCGGCCAGGGCTTTGAACATGATGGCGGAGTAGTCGTCCAGGTCGGCCAGGAACTGCGCTTCCTTCTTCTCCACGCCCAGGCCCGCGGTGACCGCGAACAAGCCGATGTAGTCCGGCACGCTGCCCTTGGGCGCGATGAAATCGGACAGGCAGCGATTGGGGCGCTTCACGCCGTCGACCACCGGCCGCTCGGATTGCATGCGCAGGCCATGCCAGGTCATCAAGACCTCGCTGCGGCTCTCATCGGTGTAGATCTCGATGTCGTCGTCATTCACCTGGGCGGCGGGGTAGAGGCCGAACACGCCATTGGCCTGCAGCCAGCGGCCTTTGATCAGGCGCTCCAGCATGCGCTTGCCGTCGCTGAATACGCGCTGCGCCTCGGTGCCAACGATCTCGTCTTTCAGAATCGCGGGGAAGGGGCCGGCCAAGTCCCAGGTCTGGAAGAAGGGGCCCCAATCAATGCTCTGGGCCAACTCGGCCAGGTCGTAATTGCGGATCACGCGGCGGCCGATGAATTGTGGTTTGGGTGGCTGGTAAGCCGCCCAGTCCAGCTGCGCCTTGTTGGCGCGTGCCTGCGCCAAGCTGACCATGGGGGTCTGCTTTTTGTTGGCGTGCAGTTGGCGCACTTGCTCGTAATCGGTCTTCAGCTCGGCGATGAACTTGGCGGCGCGCTCGTCCGAGAGCAGATCGCTGCACACGCCCACGCTGCGCGAGGCATCGGGCACATAGACCACCGGGCCTTCGTAATGCGGCGAGATCTTGACGGCGGTGTGCACCCGGCTGCAGGTGGCGCCACCAATCAAGAGCGGCGTGCCGCGCGAGCTGAAGTACTCGTCGCGCTGCATTTCCGCGGCCACATGCTGCATCTCTTCCAGGCTGGGCGTGATCAGGCCGGACAGGCCGATGATGTCGGCCCCTTCGGCCTTGGCGCGCGCCAGAATGTCCTGGCAGGGCACCATCACGCCCATATTCACGACCTCGAAGTTATTGCACTGCAAGACCACGGTGACGATGTTCTTGCCGATGTCGTGCACATCGCCCTTGACGGTGGCGATGACGATCTTGCCCTTGGGCTTGGCTTCGCCGCCGGCGGCAATCATGGCCAGCTTCTCGGCCTCGATGTAGGGCAGCAAATGCGCCACGGCCTGCTTCATCACCCGGGCCGACTTGACCACCTGGGGCAGGAACATCTTGCCCGCGCCAAACAAATCACCCACCACATTCATGCCGGCCATCAGCGGGCCTTCGATCACATGCAGGGGCCGGCCGCCGCTGGCTTGAATCGCCACCCAGGCTTCCTCGGTGTCGGCGGTGATGAATTCGGTAATGCCGTGCACCAGGGCATGGCTCAGGCGCTGATTCACATCACCCGCGCGCCAGGCCAAGCGGGCGGTGTCGTCAATGGCCATGCCCTTGGCACGCTCGGCCACTTCGATCAGGCGCTCGCCGGAGTCGGCGCGGCGGTTCAACACCACGTCTTCGACGCGCTCGCGCAGCTCGGCATCCAGATCGTCGTAAACGCCCACCATGCCGGCGTTGACGATGCCCATGTCCATGCCCGCTTGAATGGCGTGGTAGAGGAAGACGGTGTGAATCGCTTCGCGCACCGGGTCATTGCCGCGGAAGCTGAAGGAGACGTTCGAGACGCCACCGCTGACCTTGGCGCCGGGCAGGTTCTGCTTGATCCAGCGGGTGGCGTTGATGAAGTCCACAGCGTAGTTGTTGTGCTCTTCGATGCCGGTGGCGATGGCGAAGATATTCGGGTCGAAGATGATGTCCTCAGGCGGGAAGCCGACCTCGTCCACCAGCATGCGGTAGGCGCGCTCGCAGATCTCGATCTTGCGGGCATAGGTGTCGGCCTGGCCTTGTTCATCGAAGGCCATCACCACGGCCGCCGCGCCGTAGCGGCGCACCAGCTTGGCCTGGCGTTTGAATTCGGCCTCGCCTTCCTTGAGCGAGATCGAGTTGACGATGCCCTTGCCCTGGATGCATTTGAGGCCAGCCTCGATGACGCTCCATTTGGAGCTGTCGATCATGATGGGCACGCGGGCGATTTCGGGCTCACCGGCGATCAGGTTCAGGAAGCGCACCATGGCAGCCTGGCTGTCCAGCATGGCCTCGTCCATATTGATGTCGATGACCTGGGCGCCGTTCTCCACCTGCTGGCGGGCCACGGCCAGGGCGTCTTCGAACTGGCCGTTGAGGATCAGCCGGGCGAATGCCTTGGAGCCGGTGACGTTGGTGCGCTCGCCCACATTGACGAACAGCGTGCCCGCGCCGATCAGCTGGGCCTCCAGGCCGGAGAGCTTCATCGGGGGTGGGGTGACGGCGGAGTGTGCGGACGACGACATGGCGGACCTCAAGAGACGGTGGGCCGCAAACTCACCGCGGCCCAAAGGATAGGGATTCGGTGAGCGTCGTTGCTGGGCGCCTGCGGCACCCTTGTCCAAGCCTGGCAAACCCTTGACGGTTTGTCGCAACGCTCCTTGAACCAGGGCGCGATTTTACGCACAGGCATGGGCTTGAATCGCGTCCCATTCAAGCCGTCGCGCCAGATGCCGACAAAATAGCGTGCTTGGCCCTGCGTCAAAAATGCAAAAAGCCTGCGGACACCCTGCGCAAAACGAAAACAAACGAGCCCACTTTGGATCTGATTCCCTTTCCCCCTGTTGCCCTGCGCTTTGGCCAAGAGCTGCCCTATTCCGTGCGGGATGCCGAGGGCAAGCTGCTGATTGCCAAGGGCCATGTCTTGCTCGACAGCCCGCAGGTGCGCCAGATGATTGTTCGCGGCGTCTGGGTGCAGGCCCACGAAACCAAGGAATATCAAAAAGCCCTGGCCCACAAAATGGACACCTTGATGCACCAGGGCGCCGCGCTGGGCGCCATCATCAAGGCCGAAGCCGAGCTCAAGACCGAGCGCCAGGTGCGCCCCGAACTGGGGCCGCAAGCCGCCTGGGCCGATTTGCGCGTGCACGCCGCCAGCGTCTTGCGCGAGCCGCGGCAGGAGGACTTCAAGGCCCGCTTCCAGCAATTGCATAACGAGTCGCTGGAACGCTTGCTGCGCCAGCCCGATGCCACGCTGATGCTGCTGATCTTCGACGCCAGCATGGACTTCAACCAGTACAGCGCCCGCCACGCCATGCTGTGCCAGGTGCTAGCCGAGCTGTGCGGCCGCCAGCTGGGCCTGCCCGACGAGCAGCGCCTGGCCCTGACCCAGGCGGCGCTGAGCATGAATATCGGCATCACCGCCTTGCAAGATCGTTTGGCGGCGCAGCAAGACCCGCCCTCGGAGGCGCAGCGCCGCGATTTGATGGGCCATGGCGACCGCAGCGCCGAGTTGCTGCACAGCCTGGGCGTGCGTTCCGAGCTGTGGCTGCAAACCGTGCGCCTGCACCATGAGGCCGGCCCCGGCCCGCTGGCCGAGCGCTCGCCGGCCGAGCATTTGGCCCGCTTGCTGCGCCGCATCGATAGCTTTGCCGCCCGACTTAGCCCGCGCCGCTCACGCCTGGCGCTGCCCGGCGCCTCGGCCGGCCGCTCGGTCTATCTGGATGAGTTGCGCCAGCCCGATGAGGCCGGCGTGGCCATCGTCAAGACGCTCGGGCTTTACCCGCCCGGCAGCTTGGTGCGCCTGGCCAATGGTGAGGTGGGCATGGTGTTCAAGCGCGGCCACAGCGCCACCGAGCCGATGGTGGCGGCCCTGCTGGGCAAGAGCGGCAACCCCTTGAGCGAACCGGTGCCGCGAGACACCCGCCTGGCCACCCAGGCCATCGCCGCCAGCCTGGCGCCGCATGAGATGAAGCTGCTGGTGACGATGGAAAAGCTCCTGCGGCTATAGCCCCGGGCTATGCCTGGGCCTAGCCAGAGGGCAAGGGTGGGCTTAGGCCTCGACCAAGCTGCTGAAGAACTTGTCGCCGCTGAGTCGCGGCTTGTAGGCCGAAACCTGAGCCGCAATGGCCGCGATATGCGCGGGCGTGGTGCCACAGCAGCCGCCGGCGATATTGAGGAAGCCGCTGCGGGCGAACTCGCTCATCAGGCGGCCGGTGACATCGGGCGTCTCGTCAAAGCCTGTGTCGCTCATCGGGTTGGGCAGGCCGGCATTCGGGTAGCAGCTGATCGCCACATCGCCGGCCGCCTTGGACAACTCCTCGATATAGGGGCGCATCAGTGTGGCGCCCAGGGCGCAATTCAGGCCAATGGCCAGCGGCTTGGCGTGGCGCACCGAATGCCAGAAGGCGGTGACGGTTTGGCCCGAAAGAATGCGGCCCGAGGCGTCGGTGACGGTGCCGGAGATGATCACCGGCAGGCGCTCGCCCGTGTCTTCCATCAACTCGTCCAGGGCGAAGATGGCGGCCTTGGCGTTGAGGGTGTCGAAGATGGTTTCCACCAGGAACAGATCAACCCCGCCTTCCAGCAAGCCCTTGGCCTGCTCGTAGTAGGCCGCACGCAAGGTGTCGAAGTCGACATTGCGGGCACCGGGGTCGTTCACATCCGGGCTGATGGAGGCGGTGCGCGGCGTCGGGCCCAAGGCGCCGGCGGCAAAGCGGGGCTTGTCCGGCGTGCTGTATTTGTCGCAGGCCTGGCGCGCGATCTTGGCGGCAGCCACGTTCATTTCGTAGGCGAAGGCCTCCAGGCCGTAGTCTTCTTGCGCCACCGAGGTGGTGCCGAAGGTATTGGTCTCAATGATGTCGGCGCCGGCGGCCAGGTATTGCTCGTGAATTTCCAGAATCACGTCCGGCCGGGTCAGCACCAGCAGGTCGTTATTGCCCTTCAAGTCCTTGGGATGGTCGGCAAAACGCGTGCCGCGGAAGTCCGCTTCGGTGAGCTTGTAGCGCTGGATCATGGTGCCCATGGCCCCGTCCAGAATGGCGATGCGCTGCTGCAAGATGGCGGGCAGGGCCGCACCACGGGTAAGGGCTGGAGACGTCGTGTTCATGCCCGCATTGTAGAAACGAAGCGCACAGCCCCGGGCATCCCATGAAAAACGCCCGCTGCCGGGGTAGGCTGCGGGCGCATCTTTGTGTCATATGGGTGGGCGCTGGCCCCCCAGAAAGTAGTGGCTCAACAAGCCTTGCGACGGCGGACCACGCCCAGCATCAAGGCAGCACCAGCCAGCATCAGTGCGTAGCTGGACGGCTCGGGTACGGCAGCGGTCATGCCATTGATGGCGAAGGGCATCTCGGCCGTCAGACCCGAACCAGTGTCTGTCCAAGTTGCATAAGCGCCTCCCGAAGTAGCCTGTTGGGCATTGCCGATGCGGCCATCTGAGACCGGCGGTTGCCAGGGGCCAGAGGCGAGCGAACCCGTCAGGCTCCAGCTCAGCCAGTAATGGCCGGCAGCCAAAGTGAAGTCGGTGACATCGGCCTGCGCCTTGTAAATGCCGCGGGCCGTATTGGTCAATGTGGTGGGCGTCACGCGATAGCCCTGCAGACCACCATCGGTGAGCTTGGTCACGCCCGAGGCCACGACAGTGCCGGAGTTGACGTCGCCGAGATGGATGGCCCAGGTGGCTTGTTGGAAGGTGAAGCCGGTGGAGCTGGTCTGATAGCCGAAGAAGTCCAGGCTGCTGATGTTCCAGCTCTTGCCGGCCGCGATGGTGAAATCATCGGCCACCGAATTACCGACACTGGTTTGATCGCCCAGCCCCAAGGTCGTGTTGGGCGAGGTCAAGACGGACTTGCCGTTAGCGTCTACTACCGGGCCGTTGTTGTAGATTTCGGCGGCCTGGGCCGCGCCAGCACTGAGTGCCGCGGCAGCGGCAGCAAGAGTCAAGAATGCAAAGCGTGTCATTGTTAGTCCTTTGGTCTATCGCTTTTTGGGCTTCAGCACGGACATGCGAGGCTGGGCCGCATGTCATGGGTTCGTACACCCTGGGTTGAATGACCCGAGGCCGAACGCAGACACACGATAGCAACAATGCCAGGGGGCGCTACCCCCCTGTTCCTGGCCCTGGAAAACCCCAGGGATGGCGCTTGTTTTCGCCGTTATGGCTCAGCGGGCAGGGCGATTGCGCGGGCCGCGTTGGGCGCGATCACCGCCCTTGTTGTCGCGTCCTTCGCGGCCTCCAGCGCCGCTGGGGCCATTCGGGCGCGCATTGCGGGGCGCGAACTGCGGACGCGCTTCACGGGGTGGCTGAGCGGCACGCTCGGCCCGGGCGATTTCCAGCAGGCCGGGCAATTCCGCTTCCGTCACGCCCTTGAGCACGCAGAAGTTGGGCAGCGTCAGGGTGGTGCGCTCGAAGTCGTGCAGCAGGCCGGCGCGGTTGCGCGCCTGGGTCTGGGCCAGATCGCGCTCGGCTTGCTCGGCCGCCAAGCGTTCTTGTTGCAGGCCACGGCGGCGAGCCAGCTCTTCGCGGGCAGCCAGGCGGTGCTCTTCGCTCAGCTCGGCCACGGCTTGGCCATCCAAGTCGAAGCGGTGGGTGGCTTTGCCCAGGGCGATCAGATAGCCGGTGTTGCCGGTATGGCGGCGCAGAAAGCTCGACAGCTGGGCCTTGCTGAACTGGGCCGGAGCGCGCTCTTGAATATCGGCTTGGATGCGCAGCTTCAAAGGCTTGAAGACACCGCCACCGAAGATGGCCGGGAACAGCGCCTTGAGCTTGGCCGCGCATTCGGCGGGCGACATCTCGGGCGTGGCCTTGGCGGTGGCTGCGGCAGGCTCGGCCGGCGCAGCGTCGCCCTCAGCCGGGGCAAGATCGGTCGCAGCTGCAGCAGCATCAACTGCCGCGTCGTTGGCGGTCACGGGCGCAACAGCCACAGGGGTCTCGGCAGCTGGGGCGGAGGCCTCGTTCGAACCCTCAGGGGCGTTCAAATCGGCGGTCTCAAGAGAAGAATCGTTCATGGCAGGCGCGCTAGTGCGGCAAAAGTTCAAGCCGCTATTGTCCACCGCCGCGGCAGCCTGCTCTCAGGCTTTGCATTTCAGACCCTGGTAAAGGCTTCACCGCCCGAGCAAGGCCGCTTCAAAGCCCGCCGAAAACCTTCTTGAGAATCGCGCTGCCAGTGCCCACTGGGTCTTTGCGGATCTTGCGTTCTTCCTCGGCAATCATCAGGAACAAGCCGTCCAAGGCCCGGCCGGTGACGTATTGCTGCAGATTGGCGTCCTGGCTCTTGATCAGGCCCAGGCCGGCGGCTTTGCCGGCCACGGCGTTGTACTTGTCGGCCAGCGCCACTTTCTCGGTGGCATGGGTGACGATGGGCAAAAACTGCTTGCTGAGCGGCTCGCGTGTTTTGCTGACGAAGAACTGCGTCACCGAGTCGTCGCCGCCTTGCAGCAGGCGCACGCCGTCTTCCACGCTCATGGACTTGATGGCTGAACTCAGCAGCGGCCGGGCCGCTGGCACGGCCGCTTCCGCAGCGCGGTTCATGGCCGTCAGCAGGTCTTCGACCTGTTGGCCTTGACCCATCATCTTGAGCAGTTGCACGCCTTCTTTGAGCTGACCGGGCAGCTCGATGCGCACCGCGGGGTTGCCCAGAAAACCGTCCTTCTTGCCCAGATTGGCAATCGCCGCATCGGCCCCGCGGGCCAGGGCCGCGCGTATGCCCGAGGCGGCATCGCCTTCGCTGACAGCCGCCCAGCTCGGGCGCAGCGCCAGCAGGGCCGGCAGCAAAAGCAGGGTTCGGCGGTGGTGTTGGTGGCGCAAGCTCATGCTCAGATCTCCGGGTTGGGGTTGTCCAGCGCTTCATGCAGGGAGACGACATCTTGGTCGATGGCGCCGAACATGCTCAGGCCGTCGCGGCCCTTCATGTCGATGCGAATGCTGTCGCCGAACTTCATGAATTCGGTTTTGGGGGCGCCGCCTTCGATGGTTTCGATGGCGCGTCTCTCGGCAATGCAGCTGTAGCCCCGGCTCCAGTCCTTGTTGCTGACCGTGCCCGAGCCCACGATGCTGCCCGCGCGCACCTGCCGGGTTTTGGCAATGTGGGCAATCAACTGGCCAAAGTGGAAAGTCATCTCCGGCCCGGCTTCGCAAAGCCCCACCTTGCGGCCATTCCACATCGATTGCAGGCTCAGTTCGACCCGGCCGCCGCGCCAGGCCTCGCCCAGCTCATCGGGGGTGACAGCCACCGGGCTGAAGGCCGTGGCTGGCTTGCTTTGGAAGAAGCCAAAGCCCTTGGCGAGCTCGGCCGGGATCAGATTGCGCAAGCTCCAGTCGTTAGCCAGCATCAGCAGGCGCACACCGTCCAGGGCCTGATCCGGGCTGGCACCCATGGCCACATCGCCGGTGATCACGGCGATCTCGGCCTCGAAGTCGATGCCCATGGCTTCGGAGACGAAGCGCGCCGGGTCGCAGGGGCCCAGGAAGTCATCACTGCCGCCTTGGTACATCAGCGGGTCGAGGTAGAAGCTCTCTGGCACTTCGGCGCCACGTGCCTTGCGCACCAGCTCCACATGGTTCAGATAGGCCGAGCCATCGGCCCATTGGTACGCGCGCGGCAGCGGCGCCATGCACATCTTGGGGTCAAAGTTGAAGGCGTGGCGCAGCTTGCCGTGGTTGAGGCTGATGGACAGCTCCTCCAGCTGCGGGGACAAGAACCCCCAGTCGTCCAGCACTTGCTGCAGGCGGGTGGCGATGCCATTGGCGTAATGCGCCTGGCTGAGATCACGCGAGACGACGACCAGCTGGCCATCGCGTGAACCGTCTTTGTAGGTGGCAAGTTTCATGGGTGCGGCAAGGCTTGCGAAGAAGCGGGAACAATGCAAGTCTCGCATTCTCACCTGCGGCTGCGCGCGACTGCTCGCGCCAAGCTGTTGGCCCTTGTTCGTTCGCCCTTGCTCCGGTTCCTGCTCTCGCCATGTCCGCCCGTTCCGCATTCTTGTCGGCCTTGCCGCGCCGCAGTACCCGCCAGGCTCTGGCGGCGGCCGTGCTGCTGAGCTTGCTGGCCCATTTGGCTTTGCTGCTGCCGGCCAAGCGTGCGGCAGAGCCGGCCAGCGCGGTGCGCAGTGTCAAGGCCTTGATGGCGCTGCAAACGCGGGCATTGGTGCCGCAGCCAGCCGTGCAAAGCGCGGACAGCGAAAGCCCTTCTGTCCAGGCAGCCATTTCTGCTGTCATCGCACGCGGGCCCGCGCAGCGTCCGCCGGCAAAGCCAGATTCCCCCAGCGCGACAGCAAAGACGCCGCTCTCCGCCGCCCCCTTGGCTTTGGCCGATGCCACCGCACTTGCCGCCGCAGCTCCCGCCCGCCCCGGCAGTGCCCCGCCCAGCGGCGAATGGCATTACCTGCTGCGTTCTGGCGAGCGCGAGGGCCAGGCCAAGCTGGTCTGGCACAGCGAAGCCGGCCGCTACGCTCTGCGTCTGGAGCGCCAGCTGGAAGGTCGCGCCTTGCCCAGCTGGCATAGCCAGGGCACGCTGGACGGGCTGGGCCTGGCCCCGCAGCGCTACACCCAGCAACGCCGTGGGCGCGAGCAGGCGGCGATCAATTTCCGCGCGGGCGAAGGTCTGCTGAGTTTTTCCGCCAGCGATGCCCTGCTGCCCTTGGAGCCGGGCACGCAAGACCGTCTGAGCTGGTGGCTGCAGCTCAGCGCCCTGGTCGAGGCCGACCCGGCCTTCTACTCCGCCGGACGCAGCTTCAGCTTGCGGGTGGCGGGCTTGCGCGGCGTGGCGCTTGACTGGCAGTTCGAGGTGCTGGGCCTGGTGCCGTTGGCGCAAGACGATGGCAGCAGCGTGCTGGCCCTGCAACTGCGCCGCGCGCCTGTCGGCGCCTATAGCGGCGAGGTGCAGCTGTGGCTGGACCCGGCCCGCCATCACTTGCCCCTGCGCCTGAACTTTGAGCAGCCCGATGAGCAGGGCTGGAGCCTGCGCCTGCAGCCCGAACCCTCGTCTGGGCCGGCCGCCAGCGCCGCTGGCACCTGATCTGCGGGGAAACACGCTCCCTCACTTGCGGGAATACCGTCAATTTTTTGCGTCAGCAACACAAATTTCCTGATCTGAGCCTCCGAAGTGCCGCGTGATCTGAGACTATTTGTGCATGTGGTGGCGCCGTCTAGTGCCGATAAGGCTTGAAAGTGGCGCCGCTGGCCGCAGGTGATGCTGATAGGAGGTTTCCATGCACATGCTCTACAACTCCCCCAGCTTCAGTGTTGTTAAGTTCGACATACAGGTCAACGAGCCGCAGATGGGCGAGTTCCTGCAAGCCAATCCCGAGTTGCAACTGCAGCGCGGGGGCTACGAGATCGTCGACAAGTTCAGCCGCAAAGAAATCTTCATCGAAGGCGCGCTGGCCCAGCAGTTCCAGGACGGCGTTGAGGCCTTGATCGAACAAGACCCGAGCGAAGAAGACCTCGACGATTTCATCGAGAGCTTCGCCAGCATGGGCCATCAACCCGTCGTCATGCACTGAACCCGAGACCGGCGACTAGCCTTCGCCGGCGGGTGAAAAAGAGCGCTTGTACTGTGCGCCGAGCTAAGCCAAGATCGGGCAGCGCCAGGCTTGAGCTGGCGGCTTGATTGCGAGGGATGCCATGGTGAAGCGCTCAACCGCTGTTGTGAGCCCGACCGCGCCGCGAGGTGCCGCGCGGCCGCGTGCCGCCGCCGCGAGCAGCGCCGAGTTCAAACAAGACGGCCGCGTGCTGCCCTCGCCCGGGCTGAAGAACGCCGCCGTGCTGGACCGCATGTGCTCGCAGTTCGTGCTGACGCTGACCGTCAAGCATGCCGGCAAATTCAATCTGCGCCGCGACTTCAACGGGCTGCTGTCCTTTACCGGCCGTCATTTGGTTTGGCCTGTGCGGGTGCTGGGCCGGCTGCGCGACTACCTCAAGCTGCGCTGCCAGAACAACGAACTCTGGACCGGCCACGAAGCCCTTAGCGATGAGGACTTCTTGCTGCGCTACGGCGTTTGGACCGGGCCTTTTTCCGAGTCCACCTTGTTCTTCTACCTGGACGAATACGTCAAGGACGCGCCCAAGGACATGCTGGCTCTGCTGGCCACCACCAGCGAATGGCTGGACCGGCAGCTCAAGCGCGAATCCACCCTGGTCGAAACCAATATCGACGCGCTGGGCAATCTGCTGCAACTCAACCCTGCCGAACGGGCGCTGCTGCTTTACGGCACCCTGGCGCGCTACCAGCGCGAGTTGCGCGGCGCGCTTGTTGAGTTCAAGGTCAATACCGCTCAAGAAGCCTTCGCCACCATCGCCGCCGTGGCCGGTGTGAATGCCCAGGAAGTGGCCGAGGCCTTGCGCGCCGGTTCGCGGCTGGAGCGCATCGGCATGGTGGAGAACCTGATCTCCGAGCACAACATCACCGATCTGGCCGATCTGATGAAGGTGAGCGACCAGCTCCCGCCGGTCTTGATGCGCGAGTACAAAGGCCCGCATGATTTGATGGCGGTGTTCACCCGCCCGGCCTCGAAAAGCAGTTTGACTGCAGCCGATTTTGATTTCGTCAGCGACGATCTGGGCGTGGTGGGCAGCCTGCTGCGCGAAGCGGTGGCGCGGCATGACGCCGGCGTGAACATCTTGCTCTACGGCCCGCCCGGCACCGGCAAGACCGAGCTGGCCAAGGTGGCCGCGCAAGCCGCCGGGCTGGATCTTTACGAAGTGGAATACGCCGACCGCGATGGCAACTCGCTCTCGGGCCGCGACCGCTACCGCTCGCTGCAGATCAGCCAGGTTTTCCTCAAGGCCAGCGCCAATGTCGCGCTCTTGTTTGATGAGGTGGAGGACGTGTTCCCGCCGCTGTCCAGCGACACCGCGCAGCTGATGGCGCGGCTGGATTCCAGCGGCGAGCAGCCGGCCAATGGCTCGGTCAGCGGCAAGGCCTGGGTCAATCAGATTCTGGAAACCAACCCGGTGCCGGTGATCTGGGTTACCAACCGCATCGAGCAGATCGACCCGGCCTTCCGGCGCCGTTTTCAATATCACCTGGAACTGAAGTCGCCGCCGCCCGGGGCGCGCTTGCGCTTGGTCAGCACGGCGCTGGCCGATGTGCCGGTGGCGGAAGGTTTTGCCGCGCGCCTGGCCGAGCGGCGTGGCCTGACCCCCGCGCAGGTGCGCACGGCCGTGCGTTTTGCCCAATTGGCCGGCCCGCCCGAGGACTGCGAACGGCTGATCCTGCGCCAGCTTGAAAACGCCGACAAAGCCCTGGGCCACGCCAGCAAGGAGCGCGGCGCCCGGCCCATGGTGACGCAGTACGCGCTGGATTTGCTGAACTGTGAATCGCGCTTTGAGATCCCGCGCATCGTCGCCGCCTTGCAAAGGCGCAGCAGCGGCAATCTGTGTTTTTACGGCCCGCCGGGCAGCGGCAAAACCGCCCTGGCCGAGCACATTGCCCAGAGCCTGCAAAAGCCCTTGATGATCCGCCAGGCCAGTGACTTGAGCAGCAAATTCGTCGGCGAGACCGAGCAAAACATGGCCCGCATGTTCGAGGCCGCCGCCAGCGAGGGCGCGGTGCTGCTGCTGGACGAGGCCGACAGCTTCTTGCGCAGCCGCCGCATGGCCGAGCGCAATTACGAGGTCTCCGAGGTCAATGAGATGCTGGCCGGCATGGAACGCTTTGCTGGCATTTTTATCTGCACCACCAATCTGTTCGAAGACCTGGACGAAGCCGCCTTGCGCCGCTTTGCCTTCAAGATTGCGTTCAAGCCGTTGCGCGCCGATCAGCGCGAACGCATGTTCCGCCGCGAGGCGCTGGGCGACGATGAGGCTGCCTTGGATGCTGAGCAAACGGCCCGTTTGGCCGCGCTGGATGTGCTGACCCCGGGCGACTTCGCGGCCGTGCGCCAGCAGGTGGAAATCCTCGGCGAGGCGCTCACACCGGATGAGTTTTTATCTCAGCTGGAGGCCGAGCACCGTGGCAAGCCTGGGGTGCGGCAGCGGCGTGGCATCGGTTTTGCGGCGGCGCTGAAGCATTGAGTGTTGCACGCTCAGCGTGCGCGTTCGAGTGGTGGTGCTGAGCGAAGCTTGTCAGCCAAGCTTTGGCAGCAGGCGGGCCGCCCCTCGCTCAAATCCCCTCGGGGTCGACGCTCTCTGTGGGGCGGTTGCGCAAGAGCAGTTCGGTCAGCTCCAGCAGCTTGGCGGGGCTGAAGGGCTTGGTGAGAAAGATATTGGCGCCGGCCTCCAGGGCGCGGGCCTTGGTGGCGGGGCGGATGTCGGCGCTGAGCACCACGACCAGGGCACTGGCCAGGGCGGCGTCCGCGCGAATGCGTTGGCAGACTTCGATGCCGTCCAACTCGCCCGGCAGCATCACGTCCAGAAACACCAGGTCGGGCCGCAGGGTTTGCGCCATCGCCAAGCCTAAGCTGCCGTTGGGCGCCTCGTAAAGCGTATGGGTGGATTCTTCCAATGACCAACGTACTAAGCGGCGGATCTCGGCTTGATCTTCGATAAGCAAAATCTTGTGCGGCATGTTGGAAGGCTCGGCGGAGCACTGAGAAGCTTCGCGCATATTACTTTGCAATTAGGGGGCTTGGCATTGGCGCGGGCAGCCCCATGTGAACAACGGCACGGGCCTGTCGGGCTTGCGCCTGCGTGTGCCGGCTTGCTTGCCAGCCCGCATTTGGCTTTTCTGAGCGGATGCCCGACTCGCTCCTAGAATCACTCCACCCTTTCCGCCTCCCGCTTCCCCGAGTACATCCGCCATGGTTCCCCACCTCATCACCGCACTGACAGGCCCGATCAATGAGTTGGAGCAGCGTGTGCTCGAATCCATGCCAGCCATTGAGCGCTGGTTCCGGCTGGAGTGGATGGAGCACACGCCGCCCTTCTACAGCTCGGTGGATCTGCGCAATGCCGGCTTCAAGCTGGCGCCGGTGGACACCAATCTGTTCCCTGGTGGCTTCAATAATCTGACGCCGGAGATGCTGCCGCTGGCGGTGCAGGCCGCCATGGCCGCCATCGAAAAGATCTGCCCCGAGGCCAAAAACCTGCTGCTGGTGCCCGAGAACGACACCGGCAATAGCTTCTACCGCAGCAATCTGGCCACCCTGGTGCGCATCTTTACCCAGGCGGGCTTGAATGTGCGCCTGGGCAGCATGGACCCCGCCGTCGTCGGCCCGACCGAACTGGCCATGGCCGACGGCAGCAGCCTGACCCTGGAGCCGCTGCTGCGCACGCGTGGCCGCCTGGGGCTGAAGGGCTTCGACCCCTGCACGGTCTTGCTGAACAACGATTTGTCGGCCGGTGTGCCGCGCTCGATTGAACATCTGCACGAGCAATACCTGCTGCCGCCCCTGCATGCCGGCTGGCCGACACGGCGCAAGAGCCAGCATTTCAAGGCTTACGAGGAAGTGGCCAAGAAGTTCTCCAAGCTCCTGGGTATGGATCACTGGCTGATCAACCCGGTGTTCACGCCACTGCAAAGCGCCGACTTCAGCGCCGGCGCGGGGCTGGAGGCCCTGCAAACCCAGGTCGACACCATCCTCAACAAGACCCGCCGCAAGTACAAGGAATACGGCATTCAGGAGAAGCCCTTTGTGGTCATCAAGCCCGATGCCGGTACCTACGGCATGGGTGTGCTGACTGTGCGCGATGCCAAGGATCTGGCCGAGTTGGGCCCGCGCAAGCTCTTGGGCCCGGTGGACGATGGCGCGGCCGCCGAGCATCAAATCATCGTGCAAGAAGGCGTGGTCACGCATGAGCGGGTGCATGACGCTGTCGCCGAGCCGGTGGTCTACATGATGGACCGCTATGTGGTCGGCGGCTTCTACCGCGTCCATGCCGACCGCGGTGTGGATGAGAACCTCAACGCACCCGGCGCCAGCTTTGTGCCGCTGGCGTTTTCGCAGTCTTCGCAACTGCCGCGCTTGGGTGAGAAGCCTGGCGTCAGCGCACCCAATCGCTTCTATATGTACGGCGTGATCGCCCGTTTGGCGATGTTGGCGGCGAGCTACGAGCTGGAAGTCACCGACCCGGAAGCCGAGATCTACGCCTGACTTGGCTCCCGCCGGGCGTAGTCCCCGGCGACCTGATGCAGCAAGGCCTTGAAACGTTCCACCAGCTCTGACTGGGGTTCGCGCAGATGCCAGAGGGCCAGGTCGGCCAAGCCCACCTTCGCCTCCAGCGGCAGGATCTTGACGATGCCTTGCTGGGCGGCGAGCCGTGCCACATGCAGCGGCATCATGGCCAGCAAGGGCAGGCGTTTCATCATGTTGAGCACCAGCATGATGTCGCCGGTCTCGATCAGATTGCTCGGGGGTGCCAGCCCCAGCTCTTGCCACATACGGTCCATCAGGCCCCGCATGCGTGTGCCGGGCAAGGGGCCGACCCAGGCCAGTTCATTGAGCTGAGGCCAGTCCAGCTGGCGCTGCTTCGACAAGGGGTGGATGCAGCTGATCACCACCACCTCGTTTTGCTTGAGCAAGACCTGACCCTCGATATCGGGAGGCATCTCGATCGGCGGCACACGCGCCAGCACCAGATCGCGTCGACCTTGGCGCAGCTCGTCAATCAGATCGGTGAGCGCATGGGTGCGAACGCTGATGGTCACCAGCGGACGTTCCAGCTTCATCAAGGCCATGGCATCGGGCAGGAGCTGGGGCAGGGCGGCATTGGTGGCGCCGATTTGCAATTCACCATGGGTGCCGCGCACGATGGACGCCACATCCTCGCTACCGCGCCGCAGGTCAGCCTCCAGCTTGCGGGCCAGGGCGATGAGCCTTTCACCCAGCGCTGTGGCGTGAAAACCGCGCCCTCTGCGCATGAACAGGGTTTGTCCTAGGCCCAGCTCCAACTCGGCCAATGACTTGCTCACGGCGGGCTGTGTGACATGCAGCAACTCGGCCGCTGCGCCGATGCCTTTCCCCTCATTCAATGCAAGGATCAGGCGCAGATGACGCAGGCTCAGGCGCTTGGCGATGAAGGCCTCGGCCAACTGCGGATCGGCGGTGGGAGGTGTCGGTATAACCATCGGAACACTCTAGCAAACCAAATGTCATAAATACCTGGTAGCGGGCTCTTAATGTGCGGGCTTCGGCTGCGCCCTGACAGTGAGCGGGGGGCAGCAAATATCTGTGAGGAGGATCCCCATGAAGCATCGCCACAATCTGTTGATGTTGGCCGTTATCACCTGCTGCGGTACGGCATTCGCGCAAGATGCAGCCACGCCCGCCAAGATCGAACGCGTCGAGGTGACGGGCAGTTTGATCAAGCGCATCGACAAAGAAACGCCTTCAGTGGTGCAGACCATCTCGCGTGAAGACATTCGCAAGTCGGGCTACGCCAGCATCGAAGAGATGTTGCGCACGGTCAGCGCGGTGGACACATCGTCCATCGGCGACGGTGCCGGCTCTGGCTTTGTCTCGGGCTTGTCCACCATCTCGCTGCGGGGCTTTGGCTCGCAAGGCACGCTGACCCTGGTCAATGGCCGTCGCCTGGCGCCTGCCGCCGCAGTTGACGTCAACTTCGGCCGTGGCAATCTGGTCAGCGTCAACACCATCCCCAAGGGCGCGGTGGAGCGCATCGACATCTTGAAGGACGGTGCCTCGGCCATGTATGGCTCCGACGCCATGGCCGGTGTCGTCAACTACATCCTGCGCAAGGACTATGTGGGCGGGGAGCTGGGCGGCAGCTACACCGTCAACAACGACGGCGTGGGCGGCACTCGCTCGGCCAATGCAGCTTTTGGCTTCGGCAATCTGGCCACCCAACGTTTCAACGTCTATGGCGGCTTGGAGGTCAGCAAGCGTGATCGCGTCATGGCCACCGATCTGCGCAATCAAGGCAATCCGGGCTTGGCCGATCAGGTCTTGAACCTGGACGGCAGCCTGTCGCGCTTTGCCCCCAGTTCGGCGGCTTCACCCTATGCCAACTACTACCGTGTGCCCACCAGCTTGTCTGGCCGCACCACGATTGACGGCTATAGCGTCGCCAATAACAGCGCTTCGGGCGTGAACTTCCTCGGTAGCCTGGCGGGCTGCCCCGACGAGATGTTGGTGGGCAAGGGCCTGCCTCAGCGCCTGCCGGGCTTCTTGCCCGCCGGCACAGGCACCGACTACGGCACGGCCAATATGCCCAAGGGCATGTGCCGCTTTGATCTGGACAGCGCCACCGAAATCATCTCCAAGCAGGACCGTATCGGCGGTTCGATGCGCGGCACTTTTGCTGTCACACGCGACTTGACGGCTTATGCCGACGTGATGTTGTCCAAGACCACCACCGAGTCTTTGGTCACACCGCGTGCCCTGACCACCAGCTTGTTCACCCAGAGCACCGCCAAGAACGCCGTGCAGTGGCCCAAGCTGGACGGCACGATGCAGAGCTTCCCGGCCATCGTGCTGCCGGTGGGCCACCCGGACAACCCGACCAATGGCCAGGCCAAGCCCGAGGCGGTGCAACTGCTTTACCGCTTTGCCGACATCCAGCGCAGCGACACCACCGAGCTGCAAGCCTCGCGCTTCACCGTGGGCCTGGAAGGCGCGGTGGGCGATTGGGACATCGACAGCGCCCTGCTTTACAGCCGCCAGAACATGAGCCGTGTGCGCGGCAATGAGTTGCGTGCCTCCCTGCTCAGCAAGGCCATTGCCGACAAGACCTATCGTTTCGGCAAGCCCAATGATGCGGCGGCCATCGCCAGCGTGGCTTCGGACGCCGTCATCGACGGCAAGGCCAGCATCGCTTCGGTCGATCTGCGCGCCAGCCGTCTCTGGTTCGACATGGCCGGTGGCAAGGCCGGTGTGGCCCTGGGTGCCGAATTCCGCCGTGAGACCCTGGACTCGGTGCCCAACGACGCCTACCAAAGCGGCGACTTCATTGGCCTGGTGGCCAACGGCGCCTCGGGCGCCCGCAACTCCACCGCGCTGTTTGGTGAGTTGAGCCTGCCGGTGCTGAAGGACCTGGAAGTGCAGGCCGCTCTGCGTGCGGAGCGTTACAGCGACTTCGGCAACGCCAATACCGGCAAGCTGGGCTTCAAGTGGACGGCGGTGCCTTCGGCCATGCTGGTGCGCGGTACGGTGGCCACGGGCTTCCGTGCGCCCTCAATCTCGCAGATCGGCACTTCCTACGCCTCGTCCTTCCACTCCTTCGGTTCTTACGCCGTGGTGGATCCGCTGCGCTGCGACACCAGCAATCCTGCCAAGCCCATCAGCAAGTCTGATCCGGCCAATAGCCGCGACTGCAATGTGCTGGGCTTTAGCTCGCGCACGCCCAATCCGGGCAGCATCGCCACCACCATCGCGGCCAATCCAGACCTGAAGCCGGAGACCTCCAAGTCTGCGACCCTGGGCCTGGTGTTCTCGCCCAGCAAAGCGGTGGATCTGAGTCTGGACGCTTGGTATTTCGAGCGCCAGAACGAGATCCGCAGCCAGCGCGGTGTGGACATCATGGAGGCCGCCGCCAAGAACCCCGGCGCGCCTAACCCGCAGATCGTGCGCGATCCCAATCCCACGACCTGGTTGCCAGGTGTGGCCAATAGCGGCCCCATCTTGATGTTGGTGCGCCAGTACGGCAACTACAACTGGACCAAGACCGGCGGCCTGGACTATGACCTGACCGTGCGCTTCCCTGACACCGAGTTGGGTCGCTTCAAGCTCAAGGTGGACGGCACTTACACCCGCCGCTACGACTACAAGATCCTGGCCAGCAGCGACGTCACCTACGCCGTGGGCACGACCAATTCGGATGTACCCAAGACCAAGGTCAAGGCCACACTGTCTTGGGACGCCGGCAATTGGGACAGCTTTGCCCGCGTCTCGCATTCCGACGGCCTGAAGCGCTCGACCACCGACACCTGCCTGAGCTCGACCTCGGCGTCCAACACCTTGCTGCGCGACAACGGCTACTGCTACAACACGCCGCAGCAGTCCTTGGACCTGGGCACCACCTATCGCGGCTTCAAGAATGTGGCCTTGTCGGCCACCGTCTTGAACGTGATGGGCCGCTACGGCTTCAGCTCCGGCGTGCCTTCGGTGTTCAACTATTACGACCAAGGCGCGACCGACCAGCTGGGCCGCCGTTACACCATCAGCGCCAGCTATTCGTTTGATTGAGGCTTGATGATGGGCGGTGCTGCTGAGGCAAGCTCAGCGCACCGTTGTTCGCCAAGGGTCAATGCTCGCGCATTGGCCCTTGTTTTCTTGAGCTGGCGAAAGGCCGGAAATGAAGAAGTACCAAAGAACTTTGCAGGCTTGGCTGGGCGTGCTGCTGCTCAGCGCCTTCGCGCCGGGTTCACTATTTGCGCAAGAGCGTCGCTTGGAGCCCGGCCCCAGTCTCATCGCCGAGGGCATTCCGACCCTGTTCAAAACCAGCCAGCCGGCGGCCAAGGAGCTTGTCAGCGCGCGCTTTGTCGACTGGCATCCTCAGCGGCGCGAAATGCTGGTGTTGGCCCAGGCCGGTGGCAGCCTGCAATTGCATCTATTGAATGCCCCTGGCGCCAAGCCGCGCGCCTTGACCGAAGGGCGCGACGCAGTGGCCCAAGCCAGTTGGGAGCCGGAGCGCGGCGATTACTTGGTATTCAGCCGTGACCAAGGCGGGGACGAGGCCTTTCAGCTCTATCGCCTGAAGCCATCTGCCCAGGCCGAGCCCTTGGCGCAGCCGCTGCGCATCAGTGGCGCGGAGGGCCGAGTCAGCGACTATCAGTTCCTGCCCCAGGGCCGCGGCTTGGTCTATTTGTGGGAGCGCTTGAATCGACAGTCCGAGGCGGGCGCCAAGGCCGCGCGGCCGCTGAGTCGCTTGATGTGGGTGGATCCCGCGCAAGAGGCGCCCCAGCCGCGCGAGTTGGCAGCGGTGGAGGGCGGGCGTTTTACCGATTTGGCCGTCAGCACCGGCGGGAGCATTCTGCTCCTTCGCACCGTCCAGGGGCGCAGCCAGCTCCTGCGTTTTGACTTGGATGGCAAGCCCGGTCGGCCGCTCGGCGCTGCCCAAGACAAGGCCGAGGAAGATGTTGAGCAAGCCCAGGCACTCGCGCCGACCGATGCGCTCTGGCGCCGGCAGGCGCTCAAATCAGACTACCGCCATCTGGTGCGCCTGGATCTGGCCAGCGGCCAACGCCAGCCCTGGCTCAGCGAGATGCAGTCGGATCTGGAGGCCTTGGCCGTGCCGCCCCGCGCGGACGGCCGGCCAATGGCCTTGTTGAACAATGAGCAAGGCATCTCGGTCTTGCGCTTGTTCGATCCGCTGCAGGCCCAGACGCCGCCGCGCCGGGTCTTGACCCAGTTGCCGGCCGGCGTCACGCGCAATCTGCGCTGGCATGGCACCTTGCCCTTGCTGGGCTTTGAACATGCTTCGGCCCAAAGCCCTGGTCGCATCTATGCCTATGACAGCCAGACCGAAGAACTCCAGCTCTGGGCCGGCCGCCAGGAGGCGGGCAGCGGGGCGGAGTACAGCAGCCTGCAGTGGAAGAGCTTTGATGGCTTGCAGATCTCGGGCCTGCACATTGCGCCGCCCGCCCGCTTCCAAGGCCCACGGCCGGTCTATATCAGCATCCATGGCGGCCCGTCCTCGCAGTCAAGGCCCGGCTATTTGAATGCGACCCTGCGCCATCTGGTCGAGGTCATGGGCATGCATGTGATCCTGCCCAATGTGCGTGGCTCGGACGGCTTCGGCAAAAAGTTCTTGGGCCTGGACAACGGCCGCCGCCGCGAGGATTCGGTCAAGGACATCAGCGCCTTGCTGGATCTGATCGCCAGCCGCAGCGATATGGATGCGGCCAAGGTTGTGGTCGCGGGCGGCAGCTATGGCGGCTATATGGCGCTGGCCGTCGCGGTGCATGAGTCCAAGCGCATCGCCGGCAGCATCTGCCGGGTCGGTATCGCCAATTTCGTTTCGTTCTTGGAAAACACCGAGAGCTACCGCCGCGACAACCGCCGCGCCGAGTACGGCGACGAGCGCGAGCCCAAGATGCGCGAGTTCTTGCAGCAGATCTCGCCCTTGAACCGGGCCGAGGCGGTCAAGAAGCCGCTCTTCATCGTGCATGGCCGCAACGACCCGCGGGTGCCCTATGCGGAGGCGCAGCAAATGGTGCAGGCGGTGCGTGCACACGGCACGCCGGTGTGGTTCTTGACCGCTGAGGACGAGGGGCACAGCTTCACCAAGGCGGACAACCGCGACTATTTGTTCCAGGCCACGCTGGAGTTTGTGCGGCGCGTCACGGCTGCGCCGCTTGACCCGTTCGACGCCGCCGGAGCCAAACCTGAAAGCGAGGCCTTGGTCAAGACCCCAGTTGTTTTAGCAAAAGACGATTGACGCGGTGCAGCAAAGCAAGCGCAAAATGGCGTTTTGGTTTGACGCTGCTTCGCTCGCAGCAATATCACGTGAGTTCACCCAATTCGGCGCATTCGCCATCGGCCATGGCCGGTTTGACCCTGGGGGCCTTGGGCGTCGTTTACGGCGACATTGGTACCAGCCCGCTGTACGCCTTGAAAGAGGTGTTCCATGGCGGCCATGTGGCGCCGACGCCCGACAACATTCTGGGCGTGCTTTCGCTGCTGTTCTGGACGATGACCATCATCGTCTCGCTCAAGTACGTGTTGCTGATTCTGCGCGCCGACAACAACGGCGAAGGCGGCTTGATCGCCATGCTGGCGCTGGCCACCAATGCGGTGAACGGCAAGCCGGCGCTACGGCGCCGCTTGATGCTGGTCGGCATGTTCGGCACCGCGATCTTTTACGGGGACGCGGTCATCACCCCGGCCATGACGGTCTTGGGTGCGGTGGAGGGCATTGATGTCTACGCGCCGCAGTTCCATGAGGCCATCCTGCCGCTGACACTGCTGGTGCTGGCGGGCTTGTTTGCCGTGCAGCGCATGGGCACGGGCGGCATCGGCAAGGCCTTCGGCCCGGTGATGGTGCTGTGGTTTGTCAGCCTGGCGCTACTGGGCCTGCCGCATGTGGTGGAGAACCCGCAGGTCTTGGCGGCCATCAACCCCGCCTATGCCTGGCACTTTTGTATGACCCACAAGCTGGTGGCTTTCATTGCCCTGGGCGCTGTGGTGCTGGTGGTCACCGGTGGTGAAGCCCTGTATGCCGACTTGGGCCACTTTGGCAAAAAGCCGATCCGCATCGCCTGGTACGGCATCGTCATGCCTTCGCTGGTGATCAACTATTTCGGCCAAGGAGCGATGCTGTTGGACAACCCCGAGGGCATCAAGAACCCCTTCTTTTTGCTGGCACCGAGCTGGGCCGAGATCCCCTTGTTCGTACTGGCCACGCTGGCGGCCATCGTGGCCTCACAGGCCTTGATCACGGCCGCGTTTTCGGTCACCAAGCAGGCGGTGCAACTGGGTTTGCTGCCGCGCATGCGCATCCTGCACACCTCGGTGCGTGACACCGGGCAGATCTATGTGCCCTTTGTGAACTGGGGCCTGTTTGTTTTCATCGTCTTGGCGGTGGTTTTGTTCGGCTCCTCCAGCAAGCTGGCGGGCGCTTACGGCATTGCCGTCACCATCGACATGACCATCACCACGGTGATGACCTTCTTCGTCATTCGTCACGGCTGGAAGTACCCCTTGCCGCTATGCCTTCTGGCCACCGGCTTTTTCTTCGTCATCGACCTGACCTTCCTTGCCTCCAATATGCTCAAGCTGGTGGCCGGCGGCTGGTTCCCGCTGATGATTGGCATTGCCATGTTCACCTTGATGCTGACCTGGAAGCAGGGGCGGCGCCTGCTCAGCAACCGGCTGCGTGACGATGCCATTGAGCTGAAGAGCTTTCTGGAGGCCATCTTTATCAGCCCGCCGTTGCGGGTGCCGGGCACGGCGGTGTTCTTGGCGGCAGAGGCTGGCGTGACGCCGAACGCCTTGATGCACAACCTCAAGCACAACAAGATCTTGCATGCACAGAACCTGTTTGTGACCGTCAAGCATCATGAAGTGCCCTGGGTGGCGCCCGAGAAGCGCCTGAGCTTTGATAGCCTGGGCCATGACTGCTGGACGGTCAGCCTGCATTTCGGTTTCATGAATGAGCCGGATGTGCCTGAGGCCCTGCAGCTCTTGCGCCAGCATGGGGTGATGATGGAAGAGATGGAGACGAGCTACTTCCTGTCGCGGGACATCGTCATCCCCACCATCGGCAGCGGCATGGCGCTGTGGCGCGAGAAGCTGTTCGCCAATATGCACCGCAATGCGGCGGCAGCGGCTGACTTCTTGCACCTACCCACCAACCGGATCGTGGAGCTGGGGTCTAAGGTCGAAATCTGATTGCACAAGCGCCTGAGTGCCGCCGCCGCGCTCGCTGCCGCACCTTTGCGGCTGCCGGGCCATATCAGTCGAATTTGATGCGGTGCAGCAAAACAAGGCGCAGAATGCCTGTTTTCGATCAAGACGGCGCCTTGCGGCGCCGTACCCATCTGTGAGTTCTGAAACTACTGCGCACGGCAAATCGGCTTTGGCTGGCTTGACCCTGGGGGCGCTCGGCGTCGTTTACGGCGACATCGGTACCAGCCCGCTCTATGCCTTGAAAGAGGTGTTCAACGCGGGCCATGTGCCGCTCACACCGGCCAATATCATCGGCATCTTGTCGCTGGTGTTCTGGACTCTGACCATCGTCGTGTCCTTGAAATACGTCACCTTGATCATGCGGGCCAACAACAAGGGCGAAGGCGGCACCATGGCCTTGCTGGCGCTGGCCGGCACCGCGGTGGCAGACCGGCCGCGTTTGAAGCTGGCCCTGCTCTTGATGGGCATCCTGGGCGCGGCCATGTTTTATGGCGACGGCGTAATCACCCCGGCGATTTCGGTCTTGTCCGCGATCGAAGGCCTGGAGTTGGCCACGCCGGCTTTCAAGCCCTATGTAGTGCCCATCACTTTGGGTATTTTGTTCGGCCTCTACGCCATTCAAAAGCACGGCACCGGCGCCATGGGCGTGGTGTTTGGCCCCATCACCCTGATCTGGTTCTTGGTGATTGCCTACTTCGGTGTGGTCTGGATTCTGCGTGAGCCGGCCGTGCTGGCCGCCATCAACCCGCTGCTGGCGCTGGAGTTCGCCTTGACCCACGGCCATGTCACGCTGGTGGTGCTGGGCGCGGTGTTTCTGTCGGTCACCGGTGCCGAGGCCTTGTATGCCGATATGGGCCACTTCGGTCCCAAGCCCATCCGTCTGGCCTGGTTCGGCCTGGTCTGGCCGGCCTTGTTGTTGAACTATTTCGGCCAGGGCGCGCTGCTGCTGTCCAATCCCGCGGCGGTAGAGAACCCCTTCTTCCTGATGGTGCCCGAGGGCTTGCTTCTGCCCATGGTGGGCCTGGCCACCATGGCCACAGTGATTGCCTCGCAAGCCACCATTTCCGGCACCTTCTCGGTTACCAAGCAGGCGATTCAGCTGGGCTATCTGCCGCGCATGCGGGTGATTCACACCTCCATCAAGGAAACCGGCCAGATCTACATTCCGGCGGTCAATTGGATGCAGTTCGGTGCCATCGTGGCGGCTGTGGCCTTGTTCGGCTCCTCCTCTGCGCTGGCCACGGCCTACGGCATTGCGGTCACGGCCACCATGGTGCTGACCACCTTGATGACCTTCTTCGTTATCCGCTACCTCTGGAAGTACCCGGCTTGGCTTTGCTATGGCGCCACCGCCTTCTTCTTGTCGATTGAGCTGGTGTTCCTGTCCTCCAACGTCCTCAAGGTGTTCTCGGGCGGCTGGTTCACGCTGGCGATTGCGGGCGCGGTGTTCACCGTCATGCTGACCTGGAAGCAGGGCCGGCGCTTGCTCAGCGACAAGCTGCGTGAAGACGCGATCGACCTGAAGAGCTTTCTCGACGCGGTCTTCATCAGCCCGCCGCACCGCGTGGTGGGCTCGGCCGTGTTCTTGTCCGCCGAGCCGGGCACGACACCTAATGCCTTGCTGCACAACCTCAAGCACAACAAGGTGCTGCACGAGCAGAATATCTTCGTCACCGTCAAACACCACGAAGTGCCCTGGGTGACGGCAGCGGAGCGGGTTCATATCGAGGAGCTGGGCAATCGCTGCTGGCAGGTCAGCCTGAACTTCGGCTTCAAGGACGAACCCGATGTGCCCGCCGCGCTGACGCTGTTGGCCAAGCATGATGTGCAGCTGGACGATATGGAAACCAGCTATTTCCTGTCCCGCGACATCGTCATTCCCACCATCGGCAGCGGCATGGCCTTGTGGCGCGAAAAGCTCTTCGCCAGCATGCACCGCAACGCGGCGGCCGCGGCCGACTTCCTGCACCTGCCCGCCAACCGGATTGTGGAGCTGGGCTCCAAAGTGCAAATCTAATAGCTTTGCGGGACAGACCGCCCGAGGGGGGTACCCCCGAGTAGCTCTGTCCCCAACTGATCAGAAGTCTTGCGGGACAGACCGCCCGAGGGTACCCCCGAGTAGCTCTGCTTGGCCGCTGGCAGGCGGCCAAGCCTCCGTCAGGCGCCAATCAGGCCGCAGGGCCTGATTGGGTCCGGACGAAGTCCCCAACTGACTAGACGCTTTGCGGGACAGACCGCCCGAGGGTTGGGCGCCTGAGTAGCGCTGTCTCCAACTGAAGCCCGCGCCCAGCTCGGTTTAAGCCAGCGCCTCGCTGCGCTGCCCCTCTTCCGATAAGTGCACCACCATGCCCTGCGGAATCAACTCCCAGCCCTCATGCTCGCCTTCCAGCGGCTCCGAGGCAATCACATGGCCAAGCTCGCCATGCCGATGAAGATAGAGGGTAGGGGCGCGCTTATCGCTGGAAAAGCGGAAGGCGTGAATGGACTTGCCATCGGCCAGCGCGGCCGAAAAGCGCAGGGGCTGGTCGATGCCCAGCACATGCATCATCGCCAGCGTCTCGTTGAGCACTTGGCCCACAGCCTGGGTGATGCTGTCGCCCATTTCCATGCGGTTGATGATCATCAGGAACAGCAGTTCCGAGTCGGTCGCACCCTGGCGGTGGGCATAGAGATGATCGGATAGGCGCGACTCCATCGCACGGCGCAACTGGCCATAACCGCCAATCTGGCCGTTGTGCATGAAGAGATAGGGGCCGTAGTGAAAAGGGTGGCAGTTCTGCCGCGCGATGCCGGTGCCGGTGGCGGCGCGCACATGGGCAAAGAACAGCGGTGAGCGCACATTGCTGCACAGGGCGAGTAGGTTTTCGTCTGACCAGGCGGGCATCACCTCGCGGTAAATGCCGGGGCTGCTGCGTTCGCCATACCAGCCGATGCCGAAGCCGTCACCGTTGGTGACTGCCTTGGCCTCATCGGCCCGCAGCGACTGGCGCACCAGCGAGTGGCGCGGCGTGCAGACCAACTCTTCCAGAAAAATCGACTCACCCAGATAAGCAAGAAATCGGCACATAGGCGTCAGTTTGGCAGCAAGGCGTGGGGTCGGGAATCAGTAGAACTGCGCTGTGCGAAAGCCTTCGCTATGCTGGCGGGCATGACAAGCTGGCTTCGCGATCTTTCTGTTTCGGCTGTGGTGGCTGGTTTTGTAGCGGTTTTGGTGGGCTTCACCAGTTCGGTGGCCATCGTGTTCCAGGCCGCGCAGGCGCTGGGCGCCACGCCGGCGCAAACCAGTTCCTGGATGTGGGCCTTGGGCCTGGGCATGGGCTTCACCAGCCTGGGATTGTCCTTGTGGAGCCGCCAGCCGGTGCTGACCGCCTGGTCCACGCCCGGCGCGGCGCTGATCGCAGCAACCTCCGGCATCCCCATGGCCGAGGCGATTGGCGCCTTCTTGGTCTGCGCCGCTTTGATCATCTTGTTCGGCATCACCGGTTGGTTCGAACGTTTGATGGACCGCATCCCGCTGGCCGTGGCCTCGGCCCTGCTGGCCGGGGTGCTGGCGCGTTTCGGCCTGGACGCGGTCTTGACCGTTAAGACCGCGCCCCTGCTGGTGCTGAGCATGGCTGCGGCCTATCTGCTGGGCAAGCGCCTGTGGCCGCGCTATGCGGTGCCGGGCGTTTTGCTGGTGGGCGTGGCGGTGGCCGCCGGGCAAGGGCGCTTGCATTGGGGCGCGGTGGAATGGGCTTGGGCGCAACCGGTCTGGACCACGCCGGCCTTTAGCGTGGCGGCCCTGATCGGTGTGGCGCTGCCGCTCTTCCTCGTCACCATGGCCTCGCAAAACCTGCCCGGCGTGGCCGCGCAGCGGGCCTCGGGCTATCGCGCGCCGGTGTCGCGCAGCATCACGGTGACAGGTCTTGCCAGCCTGCTGCTGGCGCCCTTCGGTGGCTATGCCTTCAACCTCGCGGCCATCACGGCGGCGATCTGCATGGGCCCCGAGGCGCATGCCGACCCGCGCCGCCGCTACCTGGCCGCTTGCGCGGCCGGGGTGTTCTACATTGCCGTGGGCCTGGCCGGTGGCGCGGTGGTGGGCTTGCTGGTGGCCTTTCCGCGTGAGTTGGTGGCGGCGATTGCCGGCCTGGCTTTGCTGGGCACCATCGCCGGCGGCCTGAGCGCCGCGCTGAAGGAAGAAAAGCACCGCGACGCCGCCATCCTGACCTTTCTGGTCACGCTCTCCGGCCTGAATCTGCTCGGCATCGGCTCGGCATTCTGGGGCGTGGTGGCCGGCAGTGTGGCGCTATTGGTGCAACACTTGCGTTCGAGATAAAGACTGATTGAATGATTGACTGGAAGCTATTGCCATGAAACTGCTGTTCGTTGCCGACCCGATCGAGACCTTCAAGACTTACAAGGACTCCACCTTCGCCATGATGCGCGAGGCCGCCAAACGCGGCCATGAGATCTGGGCCTGCGAGGTGCCCGATCTGGTGTGGCGCAGCGGCGGCCGTGTGCTCGCCCGCAACGCGCGCGCCCTGACCCTGACCGGCGACGCGAAAGACTGGTACAGCGTGGCCGCCACGCAGGAGCTGGTGCTGGCCGAAACCGACGCCATCGTGATGCGCAAGGACCCGCCTTTCGACAGCGAGTTCTTCTACGCCACCCACTTGCTGGGCCAGGCCGAGCGCGAGGGCGCGCGCGTCTTCAACAAGCCCGCGGCGCTGCGCGATCACCCCGAAAAGCTGGCGCTGATGGAGTTCCCGCAGTACTGCACGCCCACCTTGGTGACTCGCTCGGCCGAGGTGGTGCGCGCCTTCCATGCCGAGCACAAAGACATCATCCTCAAGCCCCTGGACGGCATGGGCGGCACTGGCATCTTCCGTGTTGGCGCGGACGGGCTCAACCTCGGCGCCATCATCGAAACGCTCAACAAGGACGGCGCCGAAACCATCATGGTGCAGCGCTATTTGCCCGCCATCAGCCAGGGCGACAAGCGCGTGCTGGTGATTGGCGGCGAGGTGGTGCCTTTCTGCCTGGCGCGCATTCCGCAAGGCGGAGAGGTGCGTGGCAACTTGGCTGCCGGCGGCAAGGGCGTGGCCCAGCCGATCAGCGCGCGTGACCGTGAAATTGCCGAAGCCGTGGGCCCCATCCTGGCCCAGCGCGGCCTGCTCTTGGTGGGCCTGGATGTGATTGGCGACTGCCTCACCGAGATCAATGTCACCAGCCCCACCTGCTTCCAGGAAATCACCGACCAGACCGGCTTCGACGTCGCCAAGATGTTCGTCGATGCCTTGGAGCGCAGCCTCTGATGCGGCTGCTGCCGTTTGCTTCGCTGCAAAGTTGAAGCCCTGAGGCCATGCTGCGACAGCTTCCCCTCGCCCGGCACCTGACGGCTGCCCACATCAACGGCATCGGCGTGGCGCTAGGTGTGGCGACGGTGCAGGCGCTGTTCAGCCTGCTGCTGGGCCTGCCGGTCGGTTTGGCGGCAGCCGGTGGCGCGGTTTGCGCCAGCTTGCCGGATGTGCCTAATCCGCCGCAGCGGGTCTTGATGCGGGTCTTGCCGGCTGCCTTGGTTGCCGCCCTGGTGAGCTTGTCGGTGGGCTTGCTGCGGGCGTCACCGCTGGCGATGACGCTGCTGATCGCGCTGATCGCCTTTGCCAGCTTGCTGAGCATGGCCTGGGGCGCACGCGCCGGGCCGCTGTCGTTCACCGGCGTGTTGGCGCTGGTGTTTGCCATGGCCTGGGAGGCGCCGGCCACGCCGCTGGATGCCCTGATCCACGCCGCCTGGGTGGCGGCCGGTGCGCTCAGCTATGCGGTGTGGGCGCGATTCATGGCCGTGTTGCTGCGCCGCCGCTACCGCGAACTGGCGGTGGCCGCGGCCATGCGTGCCGCGGTGCGGCGCCTGCGTTCACGCGCCGAGCGTATTCGCGGCGATGTGCCGCTGGCCGAGGCCGGCATCCGCGCTTCGATTGCTGACGATGTGCTGCTGGCCGAAGCCTTACAAGCGGCCCGCGATCAGGTTTTTGCCGCCCAGCCCTCGGCCCACAGCCGGCGTCAGATCGATCTGGTGCTGGGCCTGATCGAGCTGCGTGACTTGTTGTTGGCCAGCCGGCTGGATCTGCATTTGCTGGGCGACGATGCGGCCGCCCTGGCTTGGCGCCATGCCCTGGCCGACACCTTGCTGCCGCTGGCTGCGGCGTTGGAAGAACTGGCGGCGCATGTGGACCGCGGCGCGCCTTTGCCGGAGGTCTCGCCCCAGCAATCGCCAGCGCTTTGGCGTGCGGATCTGGCCGCCCGCCTGGCTAGTGTTCAGGCGCCGGCGGGAGATGCTCGCCTCCACTTGGTGGACGCTTTGCAAAGCCGCATCGGCCATATGTTTGACGACATCGCCGCGATGGTGGCGCGCTGCCGCCAGCCTGACCGGGCCAGCGCCTGGACGCGTGAGCAGTTGCAGCTTTTCGTCTCGCCCGAGGGCTGGCCGCTGGCGGCGCTCAAACCCCATCTGAGCCTGCAGTCCAGCGTGATGCGCCATGCTTTGCGCGGCGGCTTGGCGCTGTCGCTGGCCTATGCCTTAGGGTTGATGTTGCCCTGGGCGGCCCACCCGCATTGGTTGGTGCTGAGCGTGTCGGTGGTGCTGCGCGGCAATTTGGAGCAGACCTTGTCGCGCCGCAACGACCGCATCATCGGCACCGTTATCGGTTGCCTGCTGGTGCTGGCCCTGGCGCAAGCAACGCGCCTGGGTGCCGGGCACGGCATCTTGGCCTTGAGCTTTTTGGTGGCGGTGGGCGTGGCCCATGCCTATGTGAATCAACGCTACCGGGTGGCGGCCACCGCGGCCACTTTGATGGCCTTGCTGCAACCCTTGCTGCTGGCAGCTGGCACCCAACCGGCGGTGGGTGAGCGCCTGGCGGATACGGTCATCGGCGCCTTGCTGGCCTGGGCGTTTTGCTTTGTGCTGCCTTCTTGGGAGCGCCGCAGCCTGCAGCGCCTCAACGGCCAGTTGCGCCTGGCCCTGGGCCGGCATGCGCGCAATGTCTTGCAATGGGCGCCGACGCAAGCCCAGCAACTGGCTCAGCGCCTGAGTCGCCAACAGGCCTACACGGCCTTGGCGGCGCTGGCCGCAGCGGCCCAGCGCACACGGGTGGAGCCGCGCAGCGTGCGCCTGCCCGAGCCCGAGATTGAAGCGGTGCTGAGCCATGGTTACCGGCTGATGGCTTTGCTGGGTGCCTTGCAACAACTGCTCAGCCGGCGCCGCGAGCGCCTGGACCCGACCCAGAGCCCGGCCGCCTTGCAGCTGAGCCTGGCCGCGCTGCTGCAGGCCTTGCAACAGCCAGGCCTGCCGGCGCCGGGATCGTCCACAAACGCTGAAAGCCTGGCAGGCGCCTCCGACCTTGCCGCAGCGGAAAGCTCGGCCGCTGCCGAGCGCCTGAGCACGCCCTTGGAAGACGAAGTCTGGCCCGAGCACCTGAGCCAGCAAGACCTCAGCCCCTGGTTGCTGCGCCGCCTGGGCCTGTGCCAGCGCGAGGCTGCCTTGCTGAGCGAGGCCATGCAGCGCCTGCAAACCGCCATGCCGCCCGAGCCGGCCCGCCAGCGCTGAACTGACGGGCTGACCCCCACGTTAAGAATGACCCGCGGTCAGCACAGCCGCGGCCTGCGGTTTATGCTCTGCGCCATTCGCAGGCCCAGGCGCCACGGGCATGTCCCGTCTGGCCTGCGCCGCGCTTCTCCTCCCCCAAAGTCCTTCACAAAGAAAGCCTCCCACCATGATCACCACCCGCGCAGCCGTGGCCTGGAAAGCCGGTGCCCCCTTGACGATTGAAACCGTGCAGCTCGACGGCCCGCGCGCCGGCGAAGTCCTGGTGGAAGTTAAAGCCACCGGCATCTGCCACACCGATTACTACACCCTCTCCGGCGCCGACCCGGAGGGCATCTTCCCCGCCATCCTGGGCCACGAGGGCGCGGGCATCGTGCTGGAAGTGGGCGAGGGCGTCACCTGGCTCAAGCCCGGCGACCACGTCATTCCGCTCTACACGCCCGAGTGCCGGCAGTGCAAGTTCTGCCTCTCGCGCAAAACCAATCTCTGCCAGGCCATCCGCCCGACCCAGGGCAAGGGCCTGATGCCCGATGGCAGCTCGCGCTTTTCCATCGACGGCAAGCCGATCTTTCACTACATGGGCACCTCCACCTTCGCCAATCACATCGTTGTGCCCGGCATCGCCCTGGCCAAGATTCGCGAGGACGCGCCTTTTGACAAGGTCTGCTACATCGGCTGCGGCGTGACCACCGGCGTGGGTGCCGTGCTGTTCACCGCCAAGGTCGAGGCCGGCGCCAATGTGGTGGTGTTTGGTCTGGGCGGCATTGGCCTGAATGTGATCCAGGGCGCCAAGATGGTGGGGGCCGACAAAATCATCGGCGTGGACCTGAACCCCGAGCGCGAGGCCCTGGCCCGCCAGTTCGGCATGACCCACTTCATCAACCCCAAGGAACACGCCAACGTGGTGGACGCGATTGTTCAACTCACCGACGGCGGCGCGGACTATTCCTTTGAGTGCATCGGCAATACCAAGGTCATGCGCGACGCGCTGGAGTGCACCCACAAGGGCTGGGGCCGCAGCATCATCATCGGCGTGGCCGAGGCCGGCGCTGAAATCAGCACCCGGCCCTTCCAACTGGTCACCGGCCGCAAATGGGAAGGCAGTGCCTTCGGCGGCGCGCGCGGCCGCACCGATGTGCCCAAGATCGTTGATTGGTATATGGAAGGCAAGCTCAAGATCGACGAGCTGATCACCCACAAGCTGCCGCTGGAGCGCATCAACGAAGGCTTCGATCTGATGAAGCGCGGTGAATCCATCCGCTCGGTGGTCGAGTTCTAAGCCCATGTTTGAGCCGATCTCCACCCATGCCAGCTTCGGCGGGCAGCAGCAGTTTTGCCGCCATGACTCCGAAGTCATCGGCCTGCCGATGCGCTTCGCCTTGTTCGTGCCGCCCGCACCCAAAGGCCTGCTGATCTTTCTGGCCGGCCTGACCTGCACCGAGGAAACCTTCACCATGAAGGCCGGCGCGCAGCGCGTGGCCGCTGAGCTGGGCCTGGCGCTGCTGATGCCCGACACCAGCCCGCGCGGCGCCAATGTGCCGGGTGAGGCCGAGCATTGGGACTTTGGAGTCGGTGCCGGTTTCTATCTCGATGCCACCGCCGAACCCTGGGCCCGCCATTGGCGCATGGAGAGCTATATCACCGAGGAGTTGCTGCCCCAGGTGCTGGCCGCCTTGCAGTTGCCGGCCGACAAGGTGGGCATTTTTGGTCACTCCATGGGCGGCCACGGGGCCTTGACCTTGGCCTTGCGCCACCCCGACAAGTTCCGCTCGGTCTCGGCGTTTGCCCCCATCGCCGCGCCCAGCCAATGTGCTTGGGGCCAGAAAGCCTTCAGCGGCTATCTGGGGCCGGACACCGCCAGCTGGGACGCGCACGATGCCAGTGCCTTGATGCTGCAGGCGCCCGGAGCAGGCGTGCTGTTCCCCGCCGGCATCTTGATCGACCAGGGCATGGCCGACAAATTCCTACTGGAAATGCAGCTGCTGCCCGAGCGCTTCGAAGCCGCCTGCCAGACCCGCGGCCAGCCGGTGACGATGCGCTGGCATCTGGGCTATGACCACGGCTATTACTTCATCGCCAGCTTTGTTGAGGACCACCTCAGGCACCACGCCAAGGCCTTGCTGGGCTAAGCCAGGCCGCATCCAGCGCGCAGCACCGGCCTCATGAAACCACTGGACGCCCAACAACTGCGCCGCATCCCCGCCAGCATCTGGGTGCTGGGCTTTGTCAGCTTGCTGATGGACGTTTCCTCCGAAATGATCCACAGCTTGCTGCCGCTGTTCATGGTGAGCGGCCTGGGCGCCAGCGCCCTGACTGTGGGCCTGATCGAAGGCATGGCCGAGGCCACGGCCTTGATCGTCAAAGTGTTCTCCGGTGTCTTGAGTGATTACCTGGGTCGCCGCAAAGGCCTGGCGCTGCTGGGCTATGGCCTGGGCGCGCTCAGCAAGCCGCTGTTCGCGCTGGCGCCGGGCATGGGCTTGGTGGTGACGGCAAGGCTGATCGACCGGGTCGGCAAAGGCATTCGCGGCGCGCCGCGCGATGCGCTGGTGGCCGACCTGACGCCGCCGCAAATCCGCGGTGCCGCCTTTGGCCTGCGGCAGGCACTCGACACGGTGGGCGCTTTTCTCGGCCCGCTGCTGGCGGTGGGCTTGATGCTGATGTGGGCGAATGACTTCCGCGCCGTGTTCTGGCTGGCGGTGATCCCTGGCGCCCTGGCCGTGCTGCTCTTGCTGTTCGGTGTTCAAGAGCCGCCGCGCAGCAGCACGGCGCCGCGGGTCAACCCGATCAAGCCCGCCAATCTGCGCCGCCTGAGTGCCGACTATTGGTGGGTGGTGGGCATTGCCGCGCTGTTCACCCTGGCGCGCTTCAGCGAGGCTTTTCTGGTGCTGCAAGCGCAGCGCACGGGCGTGCCCATGGCCTGGGTGCCGCTGGTGATGGTGGCGATGAATCTTGTCTACGCCCTGGCCGCCTACCCCTTTGGCAAGTTGTCAGATCATTTGGGCGAGTCCAAGCTCGGCTTGCTGGCGGGCGGCCTGGTGCTGCTGATCGCGGCGGATCTGGTGCTGGCCCGCGCCGAGCATTGGCCCATGCTGCTGTGCGGTGTGGCCCTGTGGGGCGTGCATATGGCCATGACCCAGGGCTTGCTGGCCACCTTGGTGGCCGACACGGCCCCGCCCGATCTGCGCGGCACCGCCTATGGCTTTTTCAATCTGCTCAGCGGCCTGGCCATGTTGCTGGCCAGCGCGGCGGCCGGCTGGCTGTGGGACGCGCATGGCGCCCCCAGCACCTTCTACGCCGGCGCGGGCTTTTGTGTGCTGGCGCTGCTGGTCTTGCTGGCCTACGCCAGGCGCACGCGGATTAGCGCAAGCGTTTGACGCGGGCGGTCTCGTTGCTGCCCTCGAGTTCCAGCATGAAGCTGCCCATGGCCGCTTTGCGGATCTCGACCTTGGGGTTCTTGAGGTAGACCACGGCGCGGCTGCCATCAATCACCTGCCAGGCCTGGCCGTTGCTCAGATAAATGATCTGGTTCGGGCCCCAGCCCTCGAAGAGGCCGTCGATCTGGCCGCTGATGACATTGGGTTCGTTCTTGGGTCTGTTCGTCAGGCCGAAGGTGTCGGCGACCGGGGCGGCGGCTGTGGCTGTGCTTGATGTCGCTGCTGCTGCGGCCGTGCCCACAGCCAACGGCACAGTGCTGGCTGCTGGCGCTTGGGGCTGCTTGGCCGTCTGATCGGCCAGGGCGTCGTAGCAGCTCAGCCGGGCTTTGGCCTCAGTCAGGGCGCGGCAGCTTTGCAGGCCGGCGCTGGGCAGCTCAGCCGCTTGAACCAAGCCGGCCATCAGGCCGGCGGCAGCGAGGAGGGCGATGGCTGCGGGGGCGGTCATGGGCTTGCGGCTAGGCGTGTGCATCGGGAGGCTCTGGGCTGATGGCGATGCCGCAAGCATATCGCCCTGCTTGGCCTGCCCCGCCCCGGGCTTTCCTGCCCGAGGCGGCGCCCGTCAATCAGCCCGAGCATCCAAGCGCCGATGCAAGCGCAGATGCAAGGGTTCATGCGGCCGCAAAGTGATGTTGAGCGTCGGCCGTGGCGGCTCGGCGCCGGGCACGGGTGAGAAGCGGAAGCGTTGCAGCAGCAGGGCCGCGATCAGGGTGATTTCGGTCATGGCGAAATGCTGGCCCAGGCAGACGCGTGGGCCGGCACCAAAGGGCAGGTAGGCGCCGCGCGGGATGGCGTGGGCCGCATCCGCCGCAAAGCGCTCGGGCATGAAGGCATCGGGCTGGGGAAACCAGCGCGGGTCGCGGTGCATCACGCCGGGCGTGAGCCGGATCATGCTGCCCTTGGGCAAGTGCCAGGGGCCGATGTCCAGGGCCTGCGTGCAGCGCCGTGTCAGCAGCGCCGGGGCGGGCGGGAACAGGCGCAGCGCTTCCTTGATGGTTTGCCCCAGATAGGGCAGGGCGGCCACATCGGCAAAGGCCGGGGCGCGTTGCTCAGGGCCCAGCAAAGCCTGAACTTCGGCGCTGGCCTGCGCGGCCGCCGCCGGGTGGCTGGCCATGCACCAGGCCCACCAGGTGAGCGCCACGGCGCTGGTTTCATGGCCTGCTAAGAAGGTGGTCATGCACTCGTCGCGCAGCTCTTTGTCGCTGAGGGCCTGGCCTTGTTCGTCACGCAAATCCAGCAGCATGCTCAGCAAATCTTGCGGCCCGGTGTGGCCCTCGGCCAGCAAGCGGCGGCGGGCAGCGATCTGGCCCTCCACCAGCTCATTCAACACCCGCAGGGCTTGCCGCTTGGCGCGCTTCCAGGGCGCCCACAGCGGCGCGCTGACGGGGTAGAACATCTCGCGGAAGCCCTCTTGGCTGAGCACGCGCAGGGCGGACTCGGCGGCGCGGGCCAGTGGCGTGGCGCTGCAGCTGAAGGTGGTGCGCAGAATCACGTCCATGGTCAGCTCGGTCATGGCGTGTTCAAAGTTCAACACCACGGGCGTATCGCCATGCGCTTGCGGCCACTTGGCGAGAGCCGCCTCACCGGCCTGCACGATGAGCGGCGCCAGCGCCGTCACCCGTTTGGGCGCAAAGCCCGGCTGCAGCATCTGGCGCTTGCGCTGCCAGGCGGGGCCTTCGGCAATCAGCACGCTGTGGCCATGGGCGGCAGCCATCACCTCGGTGCCGCGCTCCCAGCGGATCAGGCCTGCATGCGCGGCCACCAATAATTCGCGCACCGCATCGGGGTGGAAGAAGCTGTAGTCGCGGAACTGCGCCAGCCGCATATAGACCACATCGCCATGCTGGCGCTGCACACCCTGCAAAAAGCCAAGGTAGTCGCGCCCCATGGCGCGCAGCTGCGGCAGGCCGAACCAGCGGCAGGCCGGGCCAGGGGGCAGGGCGGGCCGAGTGGGGCTAGTGGACGGTTCGGGCACGGTCTTGACGGTGTTGTTCATGGCCGCCATCTTGCCCACCCGCAGCGCCCCTGTCTTGAACGAAAACGACATCGGCGCAGTGGCTGGATGCGCCCCTACACTGGACGCCACCATGCATGCCGAGCCTGCCGATTCATACGCCGATTCATACGCTGATCCCAGCGCGGAAGCTTGCCTTGAGCTTGATGATCCGCGTGAGCACACAGCGGTCAGCTTGGGTGAGCCGGGCCTGCATCCGCTGACACGCGCCAGCCTGATCCCGCCGCGGCTGAGCCTGGGCTCTTGCGTGCGTGGCTATATGACGCGCGATTTGCGCGCTGCCGCCGACTTGAGCTCCGCGCAGCGCAGCACCTGGTTTCCGGTCTCGCCGGTTTGCACCATCACCTGGTTTTTGCAAGGGCAGTGCGCCGAGGTGCTGTGTGAGCCGGGCGATGAGCTGGCGCAGCAAGAGCGCGGCCTGCGCTTCTTGCCCGAGCTGCCGTTTTTGGCTGGCCCGCACAGCCGGCCCACCAAGTTCCGCACCTTCGGCCCCGGCCACAGCTTTGTCGTGGTGCTGATGCCGGATGCCTTCAAGGTGCTGACCGGCCTGGACCTGCTGCAATGCCAGGACGCTGTCTTGCCCCTGCACGCGCATCTGGGCGCCGATTGGCAAGCCATGTCCGCCGCCGTGCAAGCCGCTGCGGATGACGCCAGCCGGGTGCGCGTGTTTGAGGATTTTTTGCAGCCGCGCTGGCAGCAATGCCGTGCCGAGGGCGGCCACGATATGCCGCGCTATCGCGATTGGATGGAGGCCTTGGCGGTGCGCGCCATCGCCGCCGGCAAGGGCCGCAGCATGCGCCAGGTGGAGCGCCGCATCAAGGCCTGGAGTGGCCAGTCCCTGCGCCAGCTGCAATCGGTGAGTCGCGCAGAGCAAAGCTTTTTTCGCGTGCGCGAAGCGCTGGAGCGCGGCCAGGTGGTGTGGACCGATCTGGCCTATGAATCGGGCTATGCCGACCAAGCCCATCTCTGCCGCGAAACCCGCCGCGTCACCGGTTTCAGCCCCGAGCTTTTGCGCCAGCGCATCGAGACGCATGAGGCCTTCTGGGCTTATCGGATCTGGAGCTAGCTCAGCGCGAAGCCTTAGGGTGCGGGCTTGTCTTGATTTGGCTTGCGCTCGCTCTGCTTGGGCGGCAAATGCCTGCGCCTTTCCGCCCAGCGCTCACGCGCGCGCTCCGCCTTGGTCTGCCGCCGGCTCGGCCAATCACAGCCGCTGCAGCCGTTGCAGCAGTCACACCAGGACAAGGCATCACACAGGCCCGAGAACATGCGGCTGCTGGGGATGTCGCAAGAAGGGCAGTCCCCCGGCAGGTCGCAGCCTGCATCGCAAAGCCCGCGCTGGCCGGCTTGGGCCAGGCGAGGTGAGGGTGCGCAGCCGTAGCGGCGGTGCGCAATGCCGCAGCGCTGCAGGCGTTCGCGCAGCAGACCCAGGCCCTGCCAGCAGCCATGGCGGCGTATCACCCGATAGCCCAGGGCGGAGCAACTGGCGCGGCCGCAGTGCACGCGGTAGGCGCAGCTGAAGCCTTTGTACGGGGACAGCCAGCGCTGATAGGCGCGGATCAGACCCAAGGCAAGAAGTCGCATGAGATTTTTTTGGGGGAATGAAAACGGCCCGAGACGCAGCCCCTGGCGGGGCCACGGCGCGGGCCGTGGGTCAGCTTAAACGCAGGCTGAGGGTCAGGGCTTGCCTGCTTCCTTGCCGTCTGTGGCGGCTGCCTTCTTCGCGGCGGCCGCAAAGTCGCCGGCATAGATGTGCAGGAACTTGGCCGGGTCAATCGCCTTGCGCAGCGCGGCGTTGACTTGGTCCAGCGTGGCCTTGCTGATCTGATCTTCGCGCTGCTGCGCGAAGCTCATCGTGCGGCCGGTGTGCAGCTGGCTGACCAGGCTGCCGGCCAGGCTGGCGTCTTGGGCGCGGCCGATTTTGGATTGCTCCAGCAGGGCTTGCTTGGCGTCGGCCAGTTCGGCGGCGCTGATGCCGTCCTTGATCAGCGCAGCCAGCTCTTCGCTGACGGCGGCTTGCACGCGAGCCAGATTTTGCGGGGCGTAGATGGCATACATGATTGCGCCGCCGACGGGCTCAAAGCTGCCGGCGCTGAGCTGGCTGCCCGCACCGTAGCTGATGCCTTCCTTCTGGCGCAGACGGTCCATCAAGCGCGACTTGACGCCGCCACCCAGCACCTTGTTGGCCAGGGCCAGCGGCACATAGTCCGGCGCGTCGTCCTTCAGCGCGAGTGGCAGGGCGGCGACATAGAAGGCATTGGCCTTGTCGGGGGCTTCGAGCTGAGTCGCGCCGGGCTTGGCGGCGCTGGGCTCGCTGACCAGGCGGGCAAACTTGCTCTTGCTCTTCCAGTCGCCGAACAAGGCCTTGAGTTGGGCTTGCGCCTCGGCATTGTCGAAGTCGCCAACCAGGGCCAGCTTGGCGTTGTCGGCGCCGTAGAAGTTGCTCCAGAAGCGCTTCACATCTTCGAGCTTCAGGGCCTTGAGCTGGGCCGCGCTGTCGTCAAAGCTCATGAAGCCGCGCACATCGCCCTTGGCGTAGGGGTTGCGGGCCTTGTCCAGGGCTTGTGAGGCCATGGCTTGGGGCTCGCTGCGCTGGGCGTCGATCTGGGCCAGGTTCTCTTTCACCGACTGCTCAAACTCGCTGGCCGGGAAGGTGGGCGCACGCAAGATTTCGCGCAGCAAGTCCAGCACAGCGGGCAGGTTTTTGCGGGTGGTGTCGAACTGCACATTGACGGTCTGGCCGCTGCCGCTGATCTGCAAGCGCGCCTTCAGCTCGTCGAGCTTGGCGGCGATGTCGGCGCGGCTGAGCTTGCCAGCGCCGCGGTTCAGCAGCTCGACGGTCATGGCGGAAGTGGTGGCCTGGTTCATCAGGCTCTTGGCGTCGCCAAAGTCCAGGCGCAGGGAGCCGCTGACGGTTTCGCCGCGTGTCTTCTTGGCGGTCAGGGCCAGCTTCATGCCATTGGGCAGGGCGCTGCGCAGGGTGCGCTGTTCGATATTGGCGGGGCTGGTGTCGAAGTTCTCGCCCTCGGCCACGGCGGCACGGCCTTGGTAGCCGGTCACCAGCTTGGCCACGTCCACGGCGGCCGGCATCACGGCGCGGTCGGGCGCCTTGGTGGGCACGAACTGGCCGTAGGTGCGGTTGCTTTCCTTGAAGTAGTTCTCGGCCACGCGCTGCAGGTCGGCCACGGTCAGGGCCTCGATGCGGTCACGCTGCAGGAAGAACAAACGCCAGTCGCCCGAGGCGATCGACTCCGACAGCTGCACGCCCAGGCGCTGCGGGTCGTTCATGGTCTTCTCGATCTCGCTTAGCAAGCTGGCCTTGGCGCGCTTGAGTTCGAGTTCGGTGATGGGCTTGCTCTTGATTTGCTCCAGGCCGGCGATCAGGGCGCTGCGGGCCTCGGCCAGCTTCTGGGTCTTGCCCAGCTCGGCCATGAAGATGATGTAGCCGGGCTCCGCCAGCTCAAAGTTCCAGGGCGCGATGGAGACGGCCTTCTTGCCCTCCACCAAGCTCTTGTGCAGGCGACCGTTGGGCGAGTTGGCCAGCACCTCGGCCAAGGCGGCCATGGCGGCGGAATCGGCGTGGCTGGCGGCAGCGCTGCGATACAGCACAGCGGCCAGCTGGGTGTCGCCATTGCGGCTCAGAGTCACTTCGCGGGCGCCGTTTTGCACCGGGTCTTGGGTGTAGGTGGGCGCCAGCACGCGGGTGGGCTTGGGCAGCGCACCGAAGACGCGCTCAATCTGCGCCAGGGTCTTGGCCGGGTCGAACTTGCCCGAGACCAGCAGCACCGCGTTGTCGGGCTGGTAGTACTGGCGGTAGAAGGCTTGCAGGTTTTCGATCTTGACGTTCTCGACGTCGGTGCGGGCGCCGATGGTGCTCTTGCCGTAGTTATGCCAATCGAAGGCGGCTGCGGCCATGGCCTGCCACAGCGAGCGCTGCGGGCTGTTCTCGCCCATCTCCATCTCGTTGCGCACCACCGAGAACTCGGTGTCCAGATCCTTGCGCGCCACATAGCTGTTCACCATGCGGTCGGCTTCCATCTCCAGCGCCCAGATCAGGCTGTCTTCATTGGCGGGGAAGGTTTCGAAGTAGTTGGTGCGGTCGTAAAACGTGGTGCCGTTGAACTGCATGCCGCGCTTGCCCAGCTCTTGCATGATGTTGCCGCGCGTGGGCGTGCCCTTGAACACCATGTGCTCCAGCAAATGCGCCATGCCGGTTTCGCCGTAGTTCTCATGCCGGCTGCCGACCAGATAGGTGATGTTCACCGTGGTGGTGGGCTTGGAGGCGTCGGGCGCCAGCAGCACGCGCAGGCCGTTGGGCAGGCGGTATTCGGTGATGCCCTCGACCACGGCGGTTTGTTGCGCCTTGGCAGTGGCGCCCGCTGTGGCTGCAGCCGGTGCGGCAGCTGGGGCAGGGCTTTGGGCAAAGGCGTCAGCGGCCGGATACAGGCTCAGGCTGCCCAGGGCAGCGGCGATCAGAAAAGCGGTGGTACGCAAACGCATCGAATGGCTCCGAGGATGTGGGTGTCAGGTCTTGCCTGCCTGCGGGGTAGGCTGGCGGGCAAGCGGCCCAGTATAGGCAGGCCCAAGGAGGCCTTTTTGCTGGCGCCAGGCACTCTTCACCTCGGGGCGGCTGCAGGCCGCCCGCCATGAACAAAGCGTTAACTTTTGCGCGCTTGGGCTAGCTCAGCTGCGCGTCCGCCCCGGCCAGGGCTTGGGCCGGCAGGGGCGCGGGGCTGGTGGCCGGCGCAGCCTGCTCGCGGGTGGCGAGTTCCAGCCGCGTGAAAGCCTCGCCCACCAGCGCCATCAGGCGCGGTGCGTCGGCCACCTGGGCATGGTCGGCAAAGAGGCTGACCTGAATCTGGCCGGCATAAGACATCAAGGCAAAGCCCACGCCCATGGTGCCGGCCTGCGGCACCCAACACGCCATGCGGCTCAAGCGCGCACCGGCCAGATAGCGCAGCTGCGTCGGGCCTTCCACATTGGTCAGCACCACTGAGCCCTTGCTGGTGAAGATCTTCAGCAGCAGGTTCTGCAGCAGGCGCGGCAAAAAGCCGGTGAGCGTGAGGAAGAACATGGTGGCATGCGGCTGATGCGAGGCCTTGATGGCGCGCATATGGCGGCTGGTCTGGCGCAGTTGCTCGCTGGCGTCGGCCTCGCAGGTGGGCAGGTCCACGGCCACCAGGCCGAAGTGGTTGCCCAGCAAGAAGGCATCGCCCTTATTGCGCAAATTGAAAGTCACGGCGCCACGCACCGCACGCTCATCAACCCGCTCGCCTTGCTCTTGCAGGTATTGCCGCAGCGCACCTGCCACCGCCGCCACCCAGACATCGTTGATGGTGGCATTCATGCGCTTGGCCACGCTGCGCAGCATGGCCAGGTCCAGCGGGGGCAGCAGCAGCAAGGATTTCTCGCGGCTCAACGGCGCCTTCAGGCGGGTGCGCAGATCGGGGCGCAGCAGGGTCAGGCGCGCCAGTTGCGCGCTGATCCGGCTCCAGAACAGCAGGCGCTGCGCCTTCTTGCAAATCGGGTTGACCACCGCTCGGCAATGCTGGGGGTGGCCTTCGAGGGCGGGCGCAAAGCCGTGGTCATGGCTGTCGTCGGTGAGGTGCTTGAGCACATGCATCAGGCCTTCACCATCGGTGATGCAGTGGTGCAGGCGGAACACGATGGCATAGCCGCTGCCGCGATGCTGCACCACCTGCATATGCCACAGCGGCCGCTCATGCGGCAGGGCGTGCAAGGCTTGGGCGGCGAAGTGCTGTTGCAGTTCGGCGTCGTTGAATTCCTGATCAAGCCGGGTGAGCTCCACATGGCGGCGGATGTCGAACGCTGGGTCGCGCACCCAGCAAGGGGCGCCATTGCGCTTGGCCACGATCTGGGTGAAGCGCGGGTAGTTGGGCAGGCGGTGCTCGATGTTGGCGCGCAGCTCCTCGAAGTCGAGCCGGCCCTCGAAAACGAGCACGCTATTGATCACCATCAGGTTCTTGCCCGCGTCCATGCGGAACCAGGAATAGTCGCGGCGCGTCATGGGGGCGAATTCGAAGGGGTTCATGGTGGGCCCACGTTTTGTGACTGCTTCAGAGGCGTTTGGATGGCGTCGCCATGATGCGCAGGTGTGCCGCCTTAGCGCTGACTTTGCGAGCCAAGTTCTTGGTTTTGGGTACCCTCCATTCGATCGGGCGGGTCAACCCCAGCTTCTGCCCCGGCCCCGGCCGAGGGAGGCGTTAGACGCCCGAAACGGGGACGCGCAGCGCATGCGGGACTGGCTGCGCCTTGCCCTAATATGGCAGCTCAGCAATCCAAAAGGGGACGGTCGTGCGATTTGAAAATCATCGTTGGGCGGCCGCTGCCCTGGCGGGTTTGGCACTCAGCGTGCTCGGCGCCGGTGCAGCCCGCGCCTGTGAAGACTGTGTGGACGATGACCCGGCCGACGCGATCTATTTCGGCGGCCCCATCGTCACCGTCAACGATGCCCAGCCGAGCGCGCAGGCTGTGGCCATTCGCGCCGGCCGCATCATCGGCGTTGGCAACAAGGCCCAGCTCACGCATGAGTTCAAGGGCGCCAAGACCCGCTTGGTCGACCTCAAGGGCAAGACCATGCTGCCCGGCTTCATCGATGCCCATGGCCATATGAGCAGCGTGGGCCTGCAGGCCGTGGCCGCCAATGCCTTGCCGCCACCGGATGGCCGTAATAGCTCAATCCCGGCGCTGCAGAAAACTTTGAAGGACTGGGCTGCCGCCTCGCCGCTGCCGGGCAAGTACGGTCTGATCGTCGGCTTCGGCTATGACGATTCCCAGCTCAAAGAGCAGCGCCATCCAACTCGCCAGGAGCTGGACGCCGTTTCCACCACGCTGCCGGTGATCGTGATTCACCAGTCCGGCCATCTCAGCGCCTACAACAGCCGGGCGCTTGAGTTGGCTGGCCTGACGGCGGCATCCAAAGATCCGCAAGGCGGCAAGATCCGCCGCGAAGCCGGCTCGCAAGAGCCCAATGGCGTGTTGGAGGAAACCGCCCACTTCGCGGCCCTCTATCAATTCCTGGCCAAGCTGGGGGCGGGCGAGAGCATGGCCTTGCTCGAGGCCGGCCAGCAGCTCTATATGAGTTTTGGCCACACCACGGCGCAAGACGGCCGCACCGACCCCGGCACCCTGAGCCTCTTGCCCAAGGCGGCCGAGTCCGGCAAGCTCAAGATCGATGTGGTGGCTTACCCGGACTTGGCGGTCTCGGCCGAGGACCCGCTGCTGCGCAGCCCCTGGCAGGGCCGCAAATACCGCGATCACTTCCGCATCGGCGGCGTCAAGCTCAACTTCGACGGCTCGCCGCAAGGCAAGACCGCCTGGCTGAGCAAGCCTTATTACAAAGTCCCGGAAGGCGAACCCGCCAGCTACGCCGGTTACGCCACCTTCAAGGATGAAGAGGCCAACGCCCTGGTCACCAAGGCCTTCAAGAATGGCTGGCAGGTGCTGGCGCACACCAATGGCGACGCGGCGATTGCGCAGTATCTGAATGCCATCAAGGTCGCGACCGAGGCCGTGCCCGGTGGCGTGGACCGCCGCCCGGTGATGATCCATGGCCAGACGCTGCGCGCCGATCAAATGGACTTGCTGCAGGCCCAGGGCGTGTTCCCTTCGCTCTTCCCCATGCACACTTTTTACTGGGGCGACTGGCACCGTGATTCGGTGCTGGGCCCCGAGCGTGCCGCCAATATCTCGCCCACCGGTTGGATGATGGCGCGCGGGATCAAGTTCAGCTCCCACCACGATGCGCCGGTGGCTTTGCCGGACACCTTGCGGGTGCTCTCGGCCACGGTGAATCGCACCACCCGCACGGGCAAAGTGTTAGGCCCTGAGCACCGCGTCGAGCCCATCGTCGGCATCAAGGCCATGACTTTGTGGGCGGCGTATCAGCACTTTGAGGAAGCGGAAAAGGGCAGCATCGAGGTCGGCAAGCTGGCCGACTTTGTGCTGCTGGACAAGAACCCTTTGACCTACCCGCGCCTGAAGATCGCGAGCATCAAGGTCATGGAGACGATCAAGGAAGGGCAGACGGTTTATCTGCGCGCCGGCGCGGCCAAGTCCAATGCGGTCAAGGGTCAGTCCGCGCAAGTCCAGGGCTGCGCCGAGTCAGCGGATTGCTTCCGCCTAGCCAGCCGGGCCTTGGGGGAGGCCGGGATGATTACTCTGCATGGAGCCGCTGAAGGCCACAGGCATTGATGGCTTGACGAGCAAAAAAAGGGGGGCCTTGCGGGCCCCCTTTGTCTTGCGCTTAGCCCAGCTTCAGCAGGTGCAGCACCACGCGTGCGGTGGTCTGCTCGGTCTCCACCAATTCGGCGAAAGGCGCGCCGCTGGTGTAGGCATTGCTCCAGCGGTTCTTCTTCAGCTCGGCTACCCAGGCCGGGCTGGCGTTCAAGGCTGCGCTCAGGCGGATGTGCTTTTGAATTTGGGCCGGGTCCAGGCCGGGCGGGGCGAACAGGCCGCGCCAGTTGGAAATATCGGTGGCCACGCCCTGGCTGCGCAGGGAGCGGATGCCGTCGCTGTCGGCGCGGCTGGAAATGGCCAGGGCGCGCACCGCGCCGCTGTCCAGGGCTTGCTTGGCTTCCGAGAAACCGGTGATGCCCACATCCAGCTCACCTTTGCCCATGGCCGTCAGCAACTCACCGCCGCCGGCAAAGGGCTGGTAGCTCAGGTTGGCCGGCGGAACCTCCAGGGCGCGACCCATCATGCCCATCAGCATATGGTCGACGCCGCCAGCGCTACCGCCGCCGAAACGGATGCTCGCGGGCGCCGTCTTGAGCTTGGCGTTCAGATCGGCCTGGCTGCGCAGGGGTGAGTTTTTGGGCACGATCACCACCAGCGAGCTGGCTGTCAGGCGGGCGATGGGTGTCACCCGGCGCATGTCCACCGTAGCGCGGTTCAGGGCGATGGCGCCCAGCATCACCATGCCGCCCACCATCAAGGTACCCGGCTGGCCGGCGTACTTTTCGACGAAATAGGCCAGACCGGGCACGCCGCCCTTGCCGGGTTTGTATTCAAACTCGACCTGCTCCACCAGCTTGCTGGCCTGCAAGGACGAGGCCATGGCGCGTGCGGTCTGATCCCAGCCGCTGCCTTGGGCAGCGGGCACCAGCAGGCGCAGCGGACCATAGGCTTCAGCGGGCTTGGTGGCTGCCGCAGTCGCCATTGACTTGGCTTGTGCCAGGGCCATGCCCGGCAAGGCCGAAGCCGCAGCAGCGCCGGCGCCAGCCAGCAATATGGTTCTTCTTTGCATCTCGATACCCAGGTTTCGCTCACAAGAAATGGCAGTCTTGCGTGGGGCCAAGGCTGCTGAAGCGCGGGATTCTGGCAGGCGCTTCGCCTAAGCAGAGCCACAGAAGACGCCGTTTTGCCAATTCCTTGGCTGAATTGAGCGCCGCCTGGGCGGCGTGGTCAAGCCGAGCGCCACCAAGCGCCATGTCTTGTCGGGCCTGGGGCTTGGGGTCATCAAGGCCGTGGCGACGCATCTGCAACGGGCGGCAAGAGCCCACATGCATGGATGGCTGGACGAAAAAAAGGGGCCCTTGCCGGCCCCTTTTGTCTTGCGCTTAGCCCAGCTTCAGCAGGTGCAGCACCACGCGTGCCGTGGTCTGCTCGGTCTCCACCAATTCGGCGAAGGGTGCGCCGCTGGTGTAGGCATTGCTCCAGCGGTTCTTCTTCAGCTCAGCCACCCAGGCCGGGCTGGCATTCAAGGCCGCGCTCAGGCGGATGTGCTTTTGAATCTGCGCCGGGTCCAGGCCGGGTGGCGCGAACAGGCCGCGCCAGTTGGCCATATCGGTGGCCACGCCCTGGCTGCGCAGGGAGCGGATGCCATCGCTGTCGGCACGGCTGGAAATGGCCAGGGCGCGCACGGCGCCGCTGTCCAGGGCTTGCTTGGCTTCCGAGAAGCCGCTGATGCCCACATCCAGCTCGCCCTTGCTCAAGGCCGCCACCAACTCGCCACCGCCGGCAAAAGCTTGGTAGTGCAGGCTAGCGGGTGGCACTTCGAGCGCGCGACCCATCATGCCCATCAACATATGGTCGACACCGCCGGCGCTGCCGCCGCCGAAGCGAATCGAGGCCGGCGCGGCTTTGAGCTTCTCATTCAACTCGCCCTGGCTGCGCAGGGGCGAGTTCTTGGGCACCAGCACCACCAGCGAATCGGCCGTCAGGCGGGCGATGGGTGTGACCCGGCGCATGTCCACGGTGGCGCGGTTCAGGGCAATCGCACCCAGCATCACCATGCCGCCCACCATCAAGGTATTGGGTTGGCCGGCGTACTTTTCGACGAAATAGGCCAGGCCGGGCACGCCGCCCTTGCCGGGCTTGTACTCAAACTCGACCTGCTCCACCAGCTTGCTGGCCTGCAAGGCCGCGGCCATGGCGCGAGCTGTCTGGTCCCAGCCGCCGCCTTGGGCCGAGGGCACCAGCAAGCGCAGCGGACCATAGGCTTCGGCGGGTTTGGCGGCTGCCGTGGCGTTTGACTTGGCTTGCGCCAGAGCCATGCCCGGCACGGCCGAGGCCGCTGCGGCGCCGGCGCCTGCCAGCAAGATGGTTCTTCTTTGCATCTGGAAACCTGATTCGATCACAACAATAAATGGCAGCCGCGCATGCTGCGGGTCTGCTGAAGCGCGGGATTCTGGCAGTCGTGCTGCCTAGTCAAAACTACAAAATACGCAGTTTTGCCAATTCCTTGGCTGAATTGAGCTTTTGCGGCGTCGCTCGCGCCGCGGAGCCCGGCTTTGTCCACCCAGGCTGTGGGTAACTATGGGGATGTCCACTGGCCAATCGTCGGCAGGGCCCTATTCATCGATGTTTTGCTGCTTTGCTCGAAAATGTGGCAGTTTGGCGGGCGGCGTCAACGACAATCGAGGGCTATGGCAGTCCTATCTATCTCCAACGCCCATCTCGCTTACGGCCACGTTGCCTTGCTCGATGGTGCCAATTTCTCGCTCGAAACGGGTGAGCGCGTCGGCCTCATTGGCCGCAACGGTACCGGCAAATCGTCGCTGCTGAAGGTGCTGGCCCAGATCGACAAGCTCGATGACGGCCTGCTGCAATTGCAGCAAGGCCTGACCAGCGTCTACGTGCCCCAAGAACCAGAGTTGCGGCCCGAAGCCAGCATCTTCGACGTGGTCAGCGAGGGCGTGGCCGAGGCCAAGGCCTTGCGCGAGCGTTATGAGATCCACGATCCCGAGGACGACCTGGAGTGGGTGGCCGAGCGCATTGAACACCTGGGCGCCTGGAACTGGGAGCAGCGGGTGGAAGAAACCTTGCAGCGCCTGAACCTGGACGGCACCCGCATTGTGGGCGCCTTGTCGGGCGGCCTGAAGAAGCGCGTGGCCCTGGCCCGCGCCCTGGTGGCCCAGCCCGATGTGCTGCTGCTGGACGAGCCGACCAACCACCTGGACTTGGATGCCATCACCTGGCTGGAAGAGCTGCTCAACGGATTCAAGGGCAGCTTGCTGCTGATCACCCACGATCGCAGCTTCCTGGACAACGTGGCCAATCGCATCGTCGAGTTGGACCGCGGCCAGCTGCGCGGCTATCCCGGCAACTTCGCCGCCTTCACCGCCGCCAAGGCCTATGAGCTGGAAAACGAGGCGCTCTTCAATGCGCGCTTTGACAAGATCCTGGCGCAAGAAGAAATCTGGATTCGCAAGGGCGTTGAAGCCCGCCGCACCCGCAGCGTGGCCCGCATTCAGCGCCTGGAAAGCATGCGTTTGCAGCATGCCGCCCGCCGTGATGTGCAGGGCAAGGTCAAGCTGGACATCGACACCGGCGGCGCCAGCGGCAAGATCGTGGCCGAGCTGGATTGCGTCAGCAAGAGCTACGGCGGCCGCACCATCGTGCGTGACTTCACCGCCACCATTCTGCGCGGCGACAAGGTCGGCCTGGTGGGCGCCAACGGTGCCGGCAAGACCACGCTGCTGAAGATGATTCTGGGCCAGCTCGAACCCGACAGCGGCAAGGTCCAGATGGGCAGCAAGATCAATGTGGCCTATTTCGACCAGATGCGCGATGTGCTGGACCTGGACGCCACCCTGGCCGATACCATCAGCCCCGGCAGCGAGTGGATCGAGATCGGCAACCAGAAGAAGCATGTGAAGAGCTATCTGGGCGACTTCTTGTTCTCACCCGCGCGCGCCAATTCACCGGTCAAGAGCTTGTCCGGTGGCGAGCGCAACCGCTTGCTGCTGGCGCGCTTGTTTGCCCGCCCGGCCAATGTGCTGGTGCTGGACGAGCCCACCAACGACCTGGACATCGAAACCCTGGAACTGCTGGAAGAGCTGCTGGCCGATTACGACGGCACCGTCTTCCTGGTCAGCCATGACCGCCGCTTCCTTGACAACGTGGTCACATCGACCATCGTCAACGAAGGCGACGGCCGCTGGCGCGAATACGAAGGCGGCGTGCAGGACTGGTTGATCCAATCCAAGCGCGCAGCCGCCATCCGCGCCAAGCAGGAGCCCGCCCCGGCGGCGGCAGCTGCTGCAGCGCCTGCGCCAGCACCTGCCCCTGCGGTTTCTCCCGATGCCCTGGTGTCGGCCAAGCCACGTAAGCTCAGCTACAAGGAACAGCGCGAGTTGGACGAGCTGCCCGCCAAGGTCGCGGCCCTGGAGGCCGAGCAAGTGCAACTCAATGCTTTGCTCAACGGCACCGAGCTCTACACCAAGGGTGCGGCGCGCATTGCCGAAGTGACCGAGCGGGCCGCCAAGATCGACGAAGACTTGCTGATGTTGATGGAGCGCTGGGAAGTTCTCGAAGCCAAGTAAACCAAGCACGGGGAAGGGCAAAAGCATGGACTTGCAACAGGAATGGGTGGCACTGCAAAACAAGTTCGAGCAATACGAATTTGTCGCCTGGGCCAACAAGCTCGCGGCCGTGTTTTTGCTCGCTCAGATGAATGCGGGGCGCTTGGTGCTGGCGCTGATTGCCCTGCTGTGGCTGCAAGAGGCCGTGCTCAAGACCTTCCAATCCCGCCTGGGCGAGCGCCTGCTCAAAGTGGAGCAGGGCATGCGCAAGGGCGTGACGGACGCGTTCTCGGCCGGCGCCATGCAGTTGCACAGCGACTGGCTGGCCAGCCGCCCCGGCACGGCTGGCTTGCTGTCGCAAATGCTGCGCCAGTTGCTGCGCCCGACCGTGGCCTTGCCCTATCTGCCGCTGATGCTGTTCGCCTGGTATCGCACCGGTCTGTGGACCGGCATCTGGTACTGAACCGGCGCAGGCAAGCGCAACGCGTTTTAAAGCGCGTTAAAGCGCGATTTGCAATTCACCCAGGCCGCTAAAGCCCAGGCTGAGCTTGTCGCCGGGGTGTAAACCCAGCAAGACCAACCAGGCGCCGGTGGTAACCACCGTGCCGGCCTGGACGCTGGCACCGTTTCGGCTCAGATGGCGCAGCCAAGCCGGCAGCAGCCACGTCGGGTCGCCCAAGGGGTGGCTGCCGCTGGCGCGTAGCGGCGCTTCATCATTGCGTTGAATCCAGCACGACAGCGCCGCCCAGTCGGGTGGTTGCTGAGGATCAAAAGCCTGCCAGGGTCCCAGGGCCAGAGCGCCATGCGACAAGCAGTCGGCCTGGCGCAGCAGCGCCGGCGCCTCACCCGCTTCGGCCCAGCGTGAACTGACCAACTCCGCTGAGACGGCGAAGGCGTCCACCAGCTGCATGGCCTGGGCATGGCTCAGCTGGGCGGCTTCTTGTGCGCTGATGTCAACGCCGATGCGCAGGGCGATTTCGGCCTCGATGCCAGGCGCGCGCAGGCTCAGATCGGCGAAGCTGGCCGGGCTTGTGCGAACGCCTGCAGGCGCCAGCGGCGCATGGCTCAGCTCGCTGCTGCGGCTGGCGCCGCCACTCTTCCAAAACTTTGCGGCCTGTTGGCCTGAGGCCCAGCCCAGGCGGGCGGACAGCTGGTCTTGCACCGCGTAGGCGCTGGCGCTATCGGGCACGCAGGCCGTCCAGTCGGCGGCCGGCAAGACCTGACCGTCGGTCCGGGCCCGGGCCAAGGTTTGCGACAAGTTGTTGAGGCTGTGCGGTGCTTGTGTCATGCGAGTGAGTGTCGCAGCAAGTGCTTGCCGCAAGGGCTTCAGCCGCCACGCTTGCGGCAATGCTCCAGCAATTTCCAGAAATGGGCGTCTTGCGCGGTGGCGTAGTTGATGCGCATCAGCGTGCCGGGTCGGCGCGTCGGGCTGAACAGGGCGCCTGGGGCGATCAGCCAGTTCTCGTTCATCATTTGCTGGGCCAGCTTTTCGGTGTCCATGCCCGTGTCCAGCCAGCCGAACAGGCCGGCGGGCGGCGTCACCGAGTGGCATCCCGCCGCCTCGGCCAGGCGCAAGCTGCGCTGGCGCGCCGCGTCCAGCCGGGTCAGCACCCGCTCGGCATGGCGGCGCAGCAAGCCTTTTTCCAGGCAATGCGCCACGGCGCGTTCCAGCAAGGGGCTGGTGGTGAGCGTGCTGAGCAGCTTGAGTTGGGTCAGCGCCGCGATGCGTGCAGGGCTGGCCGCCACATAGCCGACTCGCCAGGCGGGGGTGAGAATTTTCGAGAACCCGGACACATAAATGGTGCGCCGCAGCCCGTCCAGGGCCGACAGGCGCGGCGCGTGATTGGGGGCTAGAAAGGCGTAGGTGTCGTCTTCAACGATCTGGAAGTCGGCGCTCTCCGCCAGCTTGAGCAATTGGTGGGCCTTGGCCAGCGAGAGCGTGTTGCCGGTCGGGTTGTGCAGCACCGACACGGTGACGTAGAGCTTGGGCGCGTGCTGGGCCACCAGCTGGGACATCACTTCCAGGTCGGGGCCGTCGGCGCCGCGCGGCACCGGCAGCAAGCGCATGCCGGCCTGGCTCAGGCGGGCGAACTCAATCGCCCAGCCGGGCGCGTCCACCAGCACTGCGTCGCCGGGCTGCAGCAGGCTGCGGGTCAGCAGATCCAGCGCGTGAGTGGCGCCCACCGTGCTGACGATTTGCTCGGGTGCCGCTGCGATGCCGAGGTCGCTCATGCGCGCCGCCAGGGCCTCACGCAGGCGGGCGTCACCGGCCGGCTCGCCGTAGTGCAGGGCCAGCTGGGCGCTGGCGCTGCCTTCGTTCAAGACCTTGCGCATGGCGGACTGGATCATGGGCAGATCCAACCACTCGGCCGGCAAGGTGCCCAGGCCGGGCGCACGCTTGGCATCAGCCTGGAACATGCCGCGAATCAGCGCGCTGGCGTCCACCGGCGCCGTGCTGGCGGGCTGTGGGCCGGCGCGGCTGGCCCGCTGGGTGGATGCGAGCGTTTCACGGACAAAAAAGCCGCGTTGTTTGCGCGCTTCCAGCAGGCCCTGAGCCAGCAACTGGTCATAAGCGGCCACCACGGTGTAGGGGCTGACGCCATGCTGGCGCGCGCAGTCGCGCACCGAGGGCAGGCGGCTGCCGGGCAGCATCAGGCGCTGCTGAATGCGCTCGGCATAGCGGGCCGCCAACTGCTGGGCCAAGGGCGTGGCGGATTGGCGTGAGAGGCCATTGGCGCCATGGGAGATCGCCGTTGCCATGCCGCTTGTGTTGGTGTTCATGCCGATACAGATGCGTTTTATGTTCTGAAAAGTGTACTGGTTCTGTGCTGTTGGCGGCAATAGACTGGCAGCAATGAAAGTGCCTCGCCCAAGGAGTTTGTGAGCATGAATACAGAAATGACGCTGGCCGTGATGGGCTTCGCCGCCGTGAGTTCCATCACGCCGGGGCCCAATAACATGATGCTGCTGGCCTCCGGGGTGAACCATGGCTTTCGCGCCACCGTGCCGCATATGTTGGGCATCAGCATTGGCTTTGCGATCCTGATGTTGGCGGCCGGCTTCGGCCTCGGGGCCTTGCTGACCCAGTGGCCCCAGCTGCATTTGGGGCTGAAAGTGGTGGGCATTGGCTATATGGTCTGGCTGGCCTGGCGGCTCTGGCATGCGGAGGCTCCGGCGCAGCCGGGCCAATCCTCGGCCACGGGATCAGCAGCCTCGGCAGCATCGGCCGGGCCGCTGGGCTTTTGGGGCGCGGCGGCCTTTCAGTGGGTCAATCCCAAGGCCTGGATGATGGCCGTGGGTGCGGTGGCCGGCTTCATTGCGCCGCACAGCGGGGCCGGGGCGGTGCTGGTTTTGAGTCTGATCTGCGCCAGCGTCAACCTGCCTTGCATCAGCGTCTGGGCCCTGGGTGGCGCCAAGCTGAGCCGCCATCTGGCCGAGCCCAAACGCCGCCGTGTGTTCAATGCTGTGATGGCGATCTTGTTGTTGGCCAGCATCTGGCCGATGCTCAAGACCTGAGCCGGGCGCCAGCCGGGTGCTCGCAGGCCTCACAATCAAGCATCAATCAAAATTGCCTTTTTGCAAAAATCGGAGACTGTTCAGATGACGACCACGCCCCCTTCGGCCTTCCACCTGGCGCGTCGTGCCGCGCGCATGAACCCTTCCGTCATCCGCGAGATCCTCAAGGTCACCGAGAAGCCTGGCATCTTGTCCATGGCCGGTGGCCTGCCTTCCAGCGACACCTTTCCGGTCGAGGAAATCAAAGCCGCTTGCGACCGGGTGCTGACGCAGAACCCGCGCGAGGCCCTGCAATACGCCGCCAGCGAGGGCTTTGCGCCCCTGCGTGAGTGGGTGGCGGCGCGCGTTGCGTCGCTGGGCATGACGGTGTCGCCCGACCAGGTGCTGGTGACCAGCGGCTCGCAGCAGGGCCTGGATCTGGTGGGCAAGATTTTGTGTGACGCCGGTGCGCCGGTGGCGGTGGAAACGCCCACCTATCTGGGGGCGCTGCAGGCCTTCACACCGTTCGAGCCGAATTTCGTCAGCCTGGAAAGCGACGAGCAAGGCGTCTCGCCCGCCGCGCTGGCGCGCTTGCCGCATGACGCCCCGGGCACGCGCTTCGCTTATCTGCTGCCCAATTACCAAAACCCCACCGGTCGGGTAATGAGCGCACAGCGCCGCATCGACGCGATGGAAGCCGCCCGCACAGCCGGCGTGCCGGTGATTGAAGACAACCCGTATGGCGACCTTTGGTACGACGAGCCGCCGCTGCCCTCGCTGTCCAGCCTGTGGCCCGAGGGCTCGGTCTATCTGGGGAGCTTCTCCAAGGTGCTGACGCCGGGCTTCCGTTTGGGATTCTTGATCGCTCCGCAGAGCCTCTATCCCAAGCTGCTGCAAGCCAAGCAGGCGGCCGATTTGCACACGCCCGGCTTCAACCAGCGCGTGGTCTACGAGGTGATTCGCAATGGCTTCCTTGACGAGCATGTGCCCAAGATTCGCGCGCTTTACAAGGCCAACCGCGATGCCATGGCCGAAGCGCTGAAGCAGCATCTGCCGGCCGGTTGTGAATACCAAACGCCCAAGGGCGGCATGTTCTTCTGGATCCGCCTGCCGGAAGGCTTGGATGCGATGGATTTGCTGCCCAAGGCGGTGGATGCGGGCATTGCCTTCGTGCCCGGCGCGGCCTTCTATGCCCAGGCGCCGGATCCGCGCGCGCTGCGCCTGTCCTTTGTGACGCTGACGCCGCCGCAGATCCACGAGGGTGTGGCCATTCTGGGCCGGGTCTTGCGTGAAGCTCTGGACGGCGCGATTGAACACGCGCCATGAGTTTGCAAACGCGCAGATTCGCTCAAGTTGATGTGTTCACGGCCATGGCCTTGCGGGGCAATCCGCTGGCCGTGGTGATTGACGGCGAGGGCCTCAGCGACGCCGCCATGGCCGCTTTTGCCCGCTGGACCAATCTCAGCGAAACCACCTTCATCCTGCCGCCCACCGATGCGGCCGCCGATTACCGGGTGCGCATCTTCACGCCCGGCGGCGAGCTGCCTTTCGCGGGCCACCCAACCCTGGGCACGGCGCATTGCTGGCTGGCCAACGGCGGTGTGCCCAAGACCAAGGGCATGCTGGTGCAGGAATGCGGCATCGGTCTGGTGCGCGTTAAGCGCCAGGCTGACCGCAACAAGGAGCGCCTGGCCTTTGCTGCGCCAGCGCTGCGCCGCAGCGGGCCGGTCGAGCCGGAGCTGCATGCCCAGGTCTTGCGTTCCTTGCGCCTGAGTGCCGAAGATGTGTTGGACGTGCAGTGGGTCGACAACGGCCCGGCCTGGATGGCCGCACGCCTGAAAAGTGCCTCCGCCGTGCTGGACTTGAAGCCGGATTTTGTGGCGATGCAAGGGCTCAAGCTGGGCGTCGTCGGTGCCTACCCCTCGGGCTCGCCCCAGCAGTTTGAGGTGCGTGCCTTTGTGCCTGATCTCGGTGTGCCAGAGGACGCCGTCACCGGCAGCTTGAACGCCGGCCTGGCCTTGTGGTTGCAAGGGGCAGGTCTTGCCCCGGCCAAATACATTGCCGCGCAAGGAGCGGCGCTGAGCCGTGCCGGCCGGGTGCATGTGCAGCGCGAGGGTGATGAGGTCTGGGTCGGCGGCGATGTGACGCCCATGATCGAAGGCGTGGTGCGCTTGTGAAACACAGCGAGGCGCTGTTCCGTGAGGACGCGCAGCTGCGCGAATGCGGCGCCACGCTGCTGCGGATTGACGAGCGCGGCTTGCTGCTCGACCGCACGGTCTTCTATCCCCAGGGCGGCGGCCAAGCTGGCGATTCGGGTGAGCTGCTGCTGCCCGATGGTCGCGTGCTGGTGTTGGCCGATACGCGCAAGGGCAAGGATGAGGGTGGGCGCGGGGGCGATGAAATCTTGCATCTGCCCGCCGCCGGGCAAGAGGCCTTGCTGGCCGAGTTGAGTGCGGGCCAGCCTGTCTCGGCAAGGATCAACTGGGAGCGCCGCTTTGCCCATATGCGTTTTCACACCGCTACCCATCTGCTGTGCGCTCTGGTGCCACAGCCGGTGGACGGCTGCTCCATCACGGCCGGCTACGCTCGCCTGGACTTCCATATGAGCGAGCCGCTGGACAAGGACGCCTTGACCGCCGGCCTGGCGCGCTTGGTGGCTGAGGCGCATCCGGTGAGTCAGCGCTGGATCAGCGACGCCGAGCTCGATGCCAACCCCAGCCTCGTGCGCAGCATGAGCGTGCAGCCGCCGCGTGGCTCCGGCCGGGTGCGCTTGCTGGAGATTGCCGGCGTTGACTTGCAGCCCTGTGGCGGCACCCATGTCAGCAACACGGCCGAGATCGGCGCTGTCATCGTGACCAAGCTGGAGAAGAAAAGTGCGATGACCCGTCGGGTCGTTCTGGGCTTTGCCCAGGAGGGCGAAGCCTGAAGCACTTTTCTTCGGGGAGCACTCATATCCGCGCAGCGGATGTGGGTGATCACCAAAAGATGACCGGCATGATCCGCAGCGGCGCTGAAAATCGCGCTGACCCTGGCGCTCGCTGCGGCGCTATGTAAACTGTGCGCCTCATGGCCAGCCCCGAAATACAACTCGTCACGCCCGATTCCGCTGAGGCTTGGGCTTTGGTGCGCGATATGTTGCGCGACTACCAGGCCAGCTTGTCGGTGCACCTGGGCTTCCAGGATTTCGACCAGGAATTGCTGGACTTACCCGGCCAATACGCCCCCGAGCCTGGTGGCTTTTTGCTGGCGCTGGTGGACGGTGCGCCCGCGGCTTGCGGTGGCTTCCGGCGCTTGGCCGATGTTGACTACGCCAATGCCTGTGAAATGAAGCGCCTCTATGTGCGCCCGGCATTCCGCCGCTTTGGCTTGGGGCGCATGCTGGCCCAAGGCTTGATCGACGCGGCCCGGCAGTCGGGTTACTCCGTGATGCTGCTGGACACTCTGGACGATATGGAGGCGGCACGCGGGCTTTACGAAAGCCTGGGCTTTGAGTCCATCCCGCCTTATTACTTCAACCCGATTCCCGGCGCGCACTATTTGAAGGTCGAACTCGACTGAGTGAGTCGGTTTCACGCGGTTACCACCGTAGGATGGCGCTTTGCTTGTTGCGAGCCTCCAGCCATGTCCGCCAGCCCTGCGCCCTATCTGATTGAATTGGCTCACGCCACACCCGCCTCCCTGGGGGAGTCGCCGCTGTGGGACGCGGCCACGCAAAGCCTATTCTTTGTAGACATTCCCGAGCGCCGGGTACTTCGCCTGCGGACTGAGACCGGCGACTTGCGCCATTGGCAGCTCGATAGCGAACCCGGCTGCATCGCGCTGATCGAGGGTGGTGGCTTGTTGCTTGCGCAGCGCAATGGCCTGTGGCGCCTGGATCCCGAAACCGGGGTGCACACCCAGCTGGCCGCCGCACCTTTCGATAGCGCGGCCCAGCGCTTCAACGATGGCAAGCCAGATGCGCAGGGTCGCTTCTGGGTCGGCACCATCGATGATGCGCGCCTGCCGCACGCTGGTTTGTATCGTTATGCCGGCGGCGCCATCACGCGCATGGCCGAAGGCATCGTCACCTCCAACGGCTTGGCCTGGAGCCCGGATGCGTCGCGCATGTATTGGTCAGACACCAAGGCGCATGAGATCTATGCACTGAGCTTCGATGCCCAGGCCGGCAGCATCGGCGAGCGCCAGTTGTTCGCTAAGTTCCCGTCGCGAGTGGCTGAGCAGCCTTTGGAGGCTTATGCCGGCCGGCCCGATGGCGCCGCAGTGGATGTGGAGGGCTGCTACTGGGTGGCGATGTTCGAGGGTCAACGGCTGTTGCGGCTCTCGCCTGAGGGTGCGGTCTTGAACGATATTGCGCTGCCTGTGCGCTGTCCGACCATGCCTGCGTTCGGCGGCGCTGACCTGCGCACGCTCTACATCACTACGGCGCGCGCGGGTCGTCCGACCGAGGAGTTGGCGGCCCAGCCCTGGGCCGGCTGCGTTCTGAAAATGCGCGTCGATGTGTCTGGCTTGGCGCCGAACCGGGTCAAGCTCTGAGGCTTGAGTTGGGCCAAAACGGCGCTGTGAAGCGCCTGGCGGCGTTCGGCCTGAGCAGTCGGCTCTAAAAATCCTCGGGTTTGCCCATATAATCTTTGGGTTTTGCCGACAGGCGTTCCGAAAGTCATGGGTCAAAACCAAGTGCCGAATAGCAGTGAAGGCCGTGGTGGCCATGGCAGTAGGGGGCTTGTAAGCCAAGGAGTGCAAACTCCCTCGCTTGATCCGAAGTCATGGCCGTCTTGGGATGATGAGGTCGAGCCAGAGTCTTTCAAGGTGCTGTCGCGAGAAGAAGCGCAGGCCTTGCGAGTCAAACACCCGCCGGTGTCACCCTGGCGAGTGGTCGCAGCGCAAGCTGCGGTGGGCGTGGTGATGGCAGTGCTTTGGGTGTTGTTCACCGGGCAGGCCAGCAAAGGGTGGTCGGCGCTTGCGGGCACGGCTACCGTGGTTTTGCCAAATGCCTTGATGGCGTGGGGCATGACCGGGCTCTCCAGAGGGATTCCAGGCGCTGAGGCGCTGGGCTTCATGTTCTGGGAGTTGATAAAGATTATGTCGAGCGTTGCCATGTTGGCAGCGATCGTGGTTTGGATGCCTGATCTGAGTTGGCCGGCGTTGCTGGTGGCTTTGGTCGGGTGCTTGAAGGTTAATTGGTTGGCTCTGCTTTGGCAGGGTCGGTTGAAACAAGTACAGCGGGACGGTATCTGACGATGGCAGCCGAAGAGCACGCACAAGTTGCACAACAGCACGCGCCGAACGCGGGCGAATACATCCAGCACCATTTGCAGCACATGCAAATGAACTTCTCGGGTGAGATGGTCAAGCAGACCGACATCGTTGACTTCAGCCTGTTCAATCTGGACTCGCTGATTTATTCGGTGATCCTGGGTCTGATCGGTTGCTTCGTGCTTTGGCGCGCCGCCCGCAAGGCCACCTCCGGCGTGCCGGGTCGCTTCCAAGCGGCTGTGGAAATCTTGTCCGAAATGGTCGAGAACCAAGCCAAGGGCGTGATCCACAATGCCACCAGCCGTAAGGTGATTGCACCTCTGGCGCTGACCGTGTTCGTCTGGATCTTCCTGATGAACTTCATGGACATGCTGCCGGTTGACCTGCTGCCTGCGCTGTGGGCCAAGATTTACGGTGGCATGGGCCACGACCCGCACCACGCTTATATGCGTGTGGTGCCGACGGCCGACTTGTCCACGACTTTGGGCTTGTCGACCAGCGTGTTGGTCATGTGCTTCTTCTACAGCATCAAGATCAAGGGCATCGGCGGCTGGACGCATGAGCTGCTGGCCGCGCCTTTCGGTGACAAGTGGTTCCTGTATCCGGTTAACTTCCTGATGCAGCTGATCGAGTTTGCAGCCAAGACCGTGTCTCACGGTATGCGGTTGTTCGGCAATATGTTCGCTGGCGAGCTGGTGTTCATGTTGATCGCGCTGATGGGCGGGGTCTGGGCCTGGGAGTTGAACCCCTTGTCGGGTGGCTTCTGGCTGGGCCTTGGCCATCTGGTGGCCGGGACCGTGTGGACGCTGTTCCACATCCTGATCATCACCCTGCAGGCCTTCATCTTCATGATGCTGACCTTGATCTACACCGGCCAGGCTCACGACTCTCACTGAGTTGGCGGCACTGACTGATTGCTGATCACGTATTTCCCTAGTTTTACCTTTCTTTTTTCTTTTCTTTCTTAAATCCATTCAGGAGCAAATCATGGAAAACATCCTCGGTCTCGTCGCGCTGGCTTGCGGTCTCATCGTTGGTCTGGGCGCTCTGGGCGCTTCTATCGGCATCGCGCTGATGGGTGGCAAGTTCCTGGAATCTTCGGCTCGCCAGCCTGAGCTGATGAACGAACTGCAAACCAAGATGTTCATCTTGGCTGGTCTGATCGACGCTGCCTTCCTGATCGGTGTGGCTATTGCTCTGCTGTTCGCATTCGCCAAGCCTTTCGCCATCTAATTGATGCGCCAACCTTTCACGGTTGAAAGGATCGTGCTGTGAATATCAACGCAACCCTGTTCCTGCAAGCAATCGTCTTTGCGATTCTTGTGTGGTTCACCATGCGCTTCATCTGGCCTCCCATGATGAAGGCCTTGGATGAGCGCGCGCAAAAGATCGCCGACGGCTTGGCCGCGGCCGACAAGGCCAAGGCCGAGTTGGCTAACGCCAACAAGAAGGTCGACGAGCAATTGGCACTGACCCGTGGCGAAACCACCAAGCTGCTGGCCGACGCTGAAAAGCGCGCCGCTGGCATCGTGGCTGCTGCCGCTGGAATCGCCGAAGAGAAGGCTGCCAAGATCGTGGCTGACGCGCAAGCCGAAGCTGCGCAGGAGTCCGTGCGTGCCCGTGAGGTTCTGCGTGAGCAGGTCGCCGCATTGGCCGTCAAGGGCGCCGAGCAGATTCTGCAGCGTGAGGTCAATGCCAGCGTGCATGCCGAATTGCTGGGCCGTCTGAAGACGGAGCTGTAATCATGGCAGAGCTCGCAACCATTGCCCGCCCGTACGCTGAAGCGCTCTACCAAGTCGCTCAGAAGCACGACGTCAAGGCTTGGGCTGACAAGCTCGATGTGCTGGCTGCAGTGTCGCAAGACGCCGATCTGCGCCAGTTCGCCGACAGCCCCAAGTCAACGCCTGAGCAGGTGCTGGCCGTTCTGACGGCCGCCGCCAAGCAAGACCTGACCCCCGAGCTGCAGAACTTTCTGCAGGCGGTGATCGCCAACGGCCGGCTCACTGCCTTGCCTGAAGCGGTGGCACAGTTTCATGTGCTGGCCAATGCGGCTGCGGGCGTGGCTGATGCGCATATCTACAGTGCCTACGCCATCGAACCGGCCCAGTTGGCCGAAGTGATGGTGTCGCTGGAGAAGCGTTTCGGTCGCAAGCTCTTGCCACAAGTCACGCTCGAGCCCTCACTGATTGGCGGTATCCGTGTGGTGGTGGGCGACGAGGTGTTGGACACCTCGGTCAAGCACCGTCTGGAACGCATGAAAGTGGCGCTCACCGCCTAAGGGCGAAACGAGCGCGACGCCGACACCTAACCGTTCATCCCTGCGTCGGGCACTGGCAACAGTGGCCCGGCCAGGTGGGAGCCTCGCAATGAATTTGAATCCTGCAGAAATTTCCGAACTGATCAAGAGCCGTATTGAGGGTCTTGGCGCTTCGACCGACGTGCGCAACCAAGGTACGGTTGTGTCCGTGTCCGACGGCATCTGCCGCATCCACGGCCTGTCCGACGTGATGCAAGGCGAAATGCTGGAGTTCCCCGCCGGTGCCGATGGTCAGCCCACTTATGGCCTGGCCCTGAATCTGGAACGCGACTCGGTCGGTTCCGTGATTTTGGGTGCTTACGAGCACATCTCCGAAGGCGACACCGTCAAGTGCACGGGCCGCATTCTGGAAGTGCCGGTTGGTCCCGAGCTGATTGGCCGTGTGGTCAACGCCCTGGGTCACCCCATCGACGGCAAGGGCCCGATCAACGCCAAGATGACGGACGTGATCGAAAAGGTCGCTCCCGGCGTGATCGCCCGTAAGTCTGTGGACCAGCCTGTGCAAACCGGCCTGAAGTCCATCGACTCCATGGTGCCCGTTGGCCGCGGCCAGCGCGAGCTGATCATTGGTGACCGTCAGACCGGCAAGACTGCCGTCGCGATCGACGCCATCATCAGCCAGAAGGGTCAGAACATGACCTGTATCTACGTCGCCATCGGTCAGAAGGCGTCGTCGATCAAGAACGTCGTGCGCGCTCTGGAAGCCAACGGCGCGATGGAATACACCATCGTCGTGGCTGCTTCGGCCTCTGAATCCGCTGCGATGCAGTACGTGTCGGCCTACTCGGGCTGCACGATGGGCGAGTACTTCCGCGACCGCGGTCAAGACGCGCTGATCGTGTATGACGATCTGTCCAAGCAAGCTGTGGCTTACCGTCAGGTTTCGCTGCTGCTGCGTCGTCCTCCAGGCCGTGAAGCCTACCCTGGCGACGTGTTCTATCTCCACAGCCGTCTGCTGGAGCGTGCAGCTCGCGTGAATGCCGACTATGTCGAAGCTTTCACCAAGGGCGAAGTGAAGGGCAAGACCGGTTCTTTGACCGCGCTGCCAATCATCGAAACCCAAGCCGGTGACGTGTCCGCTTTCGTTCCGACCAACGTGATCTCGATCACCGACGGTCAGATCTTCCTGGAAACCAGCCTGTTCAACGCCGGTATCCGTCCCGCGATTAACGCCGGTATCTCGGTGTCGCGCGTGGGTGGTGCTGCTCAGACCAAGCTGATCAAGTCCCTGTCCGGCGGTATCCGTACCGACTTGGCCCAGTACCGTGAACTGGCTGCGTTCGCGCAGTTCGCTTCCGACCTGGACGAGTCCACCCGCAAGCAGCTGGACCGCGGTGCTCGCGTGACCGAGCTGCTCAAGCAAGCTCAGTACTCGCCCCAGCCGATCAGCCTGATGGCTTCGACGCTGTACGCGGTGAACAAGGGCTTCATGGACAGCATCGACGTCAAGAAGGTTCTGGCTTTCGAACACGGCATGCATCAGTTCCTGAAGACCAGCCACGCCGCTCTGCTGGCCAAGCTGGAAGCCGACAAGGCGATGGACAAGGATGCTGAAGCCGAGTTGAACGCCGCCATCACGGCCTTCAAGAAGTCCTTCGCTTAATGCCCATGACGGGGCGGCTCACGCAAAACTGAACCGCCCCATCTGAACAGGAGAAATCATGGCATCAAGCAAGGAAATTCGCGGCAAGATCAAGTCGGTCGAGAACACCAAGAAGATCACCAAGGCCATGGAAATGGTCGCGGCTTCGAAGATGCGCAAGGCCCAGGAGCGCATGCGCTCTGCTCGTCCTTACAGCGAGAAGATCGGCAATATCGCCGCCAATCTCGCCCAGGCCAATCCCGAGTACCAGCACGCTTTCCTCGTCCAGAACGAAGGCGCCAAGGCAGTCGGTTTTGTCGTGGTGACGACGGACAAGGGCCTGTGCGGTGGTTTGAACACCAATCTTCTGCGCGCTGCGACGACCAAGTTGAAAGACTTGGAAGGCGAAGGTCAAAAAGCTGAGGTCGTTGCCATCGGCAACAAGGGCCTGGGCTTCATGAACCGCATCGGCGCTAAGGTGGTGGCTCAGGTCACGCAGATGGGCGATCAGCCGCATATCGACAAGATCGTCGGCCCGGTCAAGGTGTTGCTGGACGCGTATGTCGAGGGCAAGCTCTCGGCCGTCTACCTCTGCTACACCAAGTTCATCAACACGATGAAGCAAGAACCGGTGGTTCAGCAGCTCTTGCCGCTGAGCGCCGAAGGCATGAAGACCGGTGGCGGCCAGCACTCGTGGGATTACATCTACGAGCCGGACGCGCAATCCGTGATCGACGAGCTGATGATGCGCTACGTCGAGGCACAGGTCTACCAAGCCGTGGCAGAAAACATGGCGTCCGAGCAATCGGCACGCATGGTGGCGATGAAGGCTGCGACCGACAACGCCGGCACCCTGATCGGTGAGCTCAAGCTGGTCTACAACAAGACCCGCCAGGCTGCCATCACCAAAGAGTTGTCCGAAATTGTCAGCGGCGCGGCCGCTGTGGGCTGATCTCAGCCCCCAGCACGCTCCAGCAATAGCTACGAATACTGATTGAAGGAAACGATATGTCGAACACTCAAACCAACGCCGTTGGCAAGATCGTTCAGTGCATTGGCGCGGTGGTGGACGTGGAGTTCCCCCGCAACCAGATGCCGAAGATCTATGACGCGCTGAAGATGGAAGGCTCCACGCTGACGCTGGAAGTCCAGCAACAGCTGGGCGATGGCATCGTGCGTACGATTGCTCTGGGTTCGTCCGACGGCCTGCGCCGCGGCACCCAAGTCTTCAACACCGGCGAGAACATTCAAGTTCCGGTCGGCAAGGCGACTCTGGGCCGCATCATGGACGTGCTGGGCGCGCCCATCGACGAGCGTGGCCCCGTGGCTCAGACGCAAATCGCGTCGATCCACCGTCAAGCTCCCGCTTACGACGAACTCAGCCCCTCGCAAGAGCTGCTGGAAACCGGCATCAAGGTGATTGACTTGATCTGCCCGTTCGCCAAGGGCGGCAAGGTGGGTCTGTTCGGTGGCGCCGGCGTGGGCAAGACCGTGAACATGATGGAACTCATCAACAACATCGCCAAGGCCCACAGCGGTCTGTCGGTGTTCGCTGGTGTGGGTGAGCGTACTCGTGAGGGTAACGACTTCTATCACGAGATGGCCGATTCGGGCGTCGTGAACCTCGAGAAGCTCGAAGACTCCAAGGTCGCCATGGTTTACGGCCAGATGAACGAGCCTCCAGGCAACCGTCTGCGCGTGGCCCTGACCGGTCTGACCATCGCCGAGTCCTTCCGTGACGAAGGCAAGGACGTGCTGTTCTTCGTGGACAACATCTACCGCTACACCTTGGCCGGTACCGAAGTGTCCGCGCTGCTGGGCCGTATGCCTTCCGCCGTGGGTTACCAGCCTACGCTGGCCGAAGAAATGGGCCGCTTGCAAGAGCGGATCACTTCGACCAAGGTCGGTTCGATCACGTCCATCCAGGCCGTTTACGTGCCAGCGGATGACTTGACCGACCCCTCGCCTGCGACGACTTTCGCCCACTTGGATTCCACCGTTGTGTTGTCGCGTGACATCGCTTCGCTGGGTATCTACCCCGCCGTGGACCCGCTGGACTCGACCTCGCGTCAGCTGGACCCGAACGTGGTCGGCGAAGAGCATTACCTGACCGCCCGTGGCGTTCAGCAAGTGCTGCAGCGCTACAAGGAACTGCGCGACATCATCGCGATTCTGGGTATGGACGAGCTGTCGCCTGAAGACAAGCTGGCCGTGAGCCGCGCTCGTAAGATCCAGCGTTTCCTGTCGCAGCCTTTCCACGTGGCCGAAGTGTTCACCGGCTCGCCCGGTAAGTACGTGCCTCTGAAGGAAACCATCCGCGGCTTCAAGATGATTGTTGCTGGCGAATGCGACCACCTGCCTGAGCAGGCCTTCTACATGGTTGGCACGATCGACGAGGCCTTCGAGAAGGCCAAGAAGCTCGGCTAAGTTGCCGCAGTGAGTGCAGCTTGAGCGGATCGGTCGGTGGCAACACCTGCTGATCCCTTCAAAGCCTCACTTGTTCACTCAAAGGAAGATTGAAATGGCAACTATCCATGTGGATGTGGTCTCCGCCGAAGAGCAAATCTTCTCCGGCGAGGCCAAGTTTGTTGCATTGCCGGGTGAGAGCGGTGAGCTGGGCATTCTGCCTAAGCACACGCCCTTCATCACCCGCATCAAGCCCGGTGCTGTGCGCATCGAGAAGGCTGACGGCGGCGAAGAGTTTGTCTTCGTGGCCGGTGGCATTCTGGAAGTGCAACCTGGCCGGGTGACCGTGCTGGCCGACACCGCGATTCGCGGCAAGGACCTGGACGAAGCCAAGGCCATCGAAGCCCGCAAGATCGCGCAAGAAGCCATGAAGAACGCCAAGTCGGACATCGACTTCGCTGCCGCTCAAAGCGAATTCATGGCGATGGCTGCGCAGATCGCTGCGTTGCAGAAGTTCCGCAAGCGTTAATCCAGTTAACGCGCAAGCGCTGCAAGGAGACGCCCGCCAACGAGAGTTGGGCGGGCGTTTTTCATCGTGGTGCCAGCTGAGTCTCATCAGTTCCCTGATCGCCCAATAACCCGTATTTCTCCTCATCCGCCATGTCCACACCGATCGCCATCACCCGCCACCAAGGCCTGGACGCCTTGGAACTGCTCGCCCCTGACGGTGCCCGCGCCACCGTGTTGCTGCATGGCGGCCATGTGCTGTCCTGGGTGCCCGCCGGCGCTACCGAGCAGCTCTACGTTTCGCCCACGTCGGCCTATGTATCCGGCCAGGCCATCCGTGGCGGCGTGCCGGTGATCTTTCCGCAGTTCGGCGATCGCGGCCCCTTGAAGAACCACGGCTTTGCGCGCAGCAAGCCATGGCAGTTGGTGATGGCCGAGCAGGGCGCTGACGACGCCCTGGCGGTGCTGCGCCTGACGGACGACGCTGCGAGCCGCATGTTCTGGCCGCATGCCTTTGAGCTTGAGCTGAGCTTGCGTGTCAGCGGCCGGGTCCTGCAGATTGAGCTGGCTTGCGTCAACAAAAACGAGAGCGAGGCCTTCGACTTCACCGCGGCGCTCCACAGCTACTTCCGCATCAATGATCTGGATGAATGCAGTGTCCATGGCCTGTCGGGCCTGCACTACTGGGACAAGGTTGACGGCGCGGAGAAGACCCAGCGCGTGGAGTTGCTGCTGCCCGCGGGCGAGTTGGACCGGGTCTATCACCAGGTCAAAGAACCCATGCTGCTGCGCGAGCAGGGCATCAGCACCGAACGCCGTTTGCAGATTCAGCAGCAAGGTTTTGATGATGCGGTGGTGTGGAACCCGGGCCCCACAAAGTGCGCCGCGCTGAGCGATATGCCGGACCAGGACTACATGCAAATGCTCTGCATCGAGGCGGCCACCGTGGAGCACCCGATCCGCCTGCAAGCGGGCGAAGAGTGGATTGGACGCCAGGACCTGATCTTGCTCTGAGCCGCGCCTCTCAAGCAGCCTCTGCGGGGGTTAAGCTCCACCCTTCAATTGACGCATTGACGATGGAGGCGCGGATGGGAACAGGAAAGGCGAAAAGCAAGCTCAAGCCGAGCGCTGTTGTGGCTGAAGCCGCTGAGCCCAAGCGGCTCAGCAAGTCAGACTACCTTGCGCAACTCGAGCCTCTGCATCTCGAGCTCAACAATATGGCGCGCTGGTTGCAAAAGACCGGCAAACGCTTGCTTGTGCTGGTGGAGGGGCGCGATACCGCTGGCAAAGGCGGCGTCATTTCTGCGATCTCCGAAACCTTGAACCCGCGCCAATGCCATACCGTGGCGCTGAGCAAGCCCAGTGACCGGGAGCAGGGCGAGTGGTACTTCCAGCGCTATGTGCCGCACCTGCCGGTGGCGGGTGAGATCGCCCTGTTTGACCGCAGCTGGTACAACCGCGCCGGTGTCGAGACGGTGATGGGCTTTTGCACGCCGGCGCAAACGCAAGCGTTTTTGCAGCAGGCGCCTGCATTTGAAAAGCTCTTGGTCGATGACGGCATCTTGCTGTTCAAGTACTGGTTGACCGTGGACCAGCAGCAGCAGGAAATCCGCTTTGCGGAACGCTTGGCCGATCCGCTCAAACGCTGGAAGCTCTCTCCCATCGACCTGCAAGCCCGCGCCAAGTACAAAGAGTATGGGGAAGCCCGCGAGGCCATGCTCAAGGCCACGCACAGCAAGCATGCACCCTGGGCCTTGGTGGATTTCAACGACCAGCGGCGTGGCCGGCTGACCCTGATCCGCCATCTGCTGGATCATCTGCCCGATGTGTCCTGTGCACCGACCAAGCTGAAGTTCCCGCCCTTGGGTCAGGCGCCACTAACGGAAATTTTCGGCGGCAAGCTCAAGCCTTTGCCGAACAAGTTCTGAACCCGACCTGCATCGTGGGCCAGGGCGTCGTGTAGCAGTCTAGGCATTCCTTCTGCTGGCCTTGGCCCCAAAATCAAAGAATCACCACCCGGTCCGGCAATTCGTTGGGGTTGATAGTGCCGGGCCGCAAGGGGAAGTGCTCGGCCAACAGGGCATCGACAGCTGACACGGCTTCGATCAACCCAGCCTCACAGCCGCCGCCCTTGAGTTGCTCGCGCAACGCCGCGACCACGCTCTGCCATTCTGCCGCCGTGACGTGGGCGTTGAGGCCGCGATCGGCCACGATCTCAATCGCCCTGTCGGCAATCTGCAGATAGATCAGCACCCCGTTGTTGGCTTCGGTGTCCCAGACCCGCAGCTTGCCGAACAGGGTAACGGCGCGCTGGCGCGCCGTCAGGCCCTTCCATAAATACGACAGCGGCAGGCCGCCCTCTACGCAGATGCAAATCTCGCCGCTGTGATGGCGCTCGCTTTGGAGGACCAGGGCCTGCAGGTTCTCGACGGCGGCTTGCGGCAGCAGACGCTCCACATCTTTGTGGTCGATCCAGCGGTGTTTGAAAAAGCGTTGCAAGGTCATCTTGTTCACCAATCACCGGAGGCACCGCCGCCGCCAAAGTCGCCGCCGCCGCCCGAGGAAAAGCCGCCTCCGCCGCCGCCACCAAAGCCGCCGCCACCGCCACCGCCTCCACCTCCGCCAAAGATGATGGGGCCGCTGCCGCCTCCGCCACGTCTGCCCCCGCCGCCGCCAACGCCCATCACGCCGACCAAGACGAGCGCAACCACGCCCGCCAGCCCCGCCACGATCAGGCTGCCCGCCAGCACCCAGCCCAGTACGCCAGCGGCGCCGCCGGTCAGCAGGCTGCCGAGTTTGCGGCCGAAGATGCCGGTCAACACGGCGCCCAGCACCGGCACGCCAATAAAGATCAGCGCGCCGAGTTCTTCAAAGTTAAAACCTTGTGAGGAGGCCTTCTTGGCGCCGGACGGTTGGCTGGGCAAGGGCAGGTTCTCGCCGCGTATGCGGGCCAGCAGTTGATCGACGCCAAGATTCAAGCCGCCCGCGTAGTCGCCCTTGCGAAAGGCCGGTGTGATGGCGTTCTGGATGATCTGGCTGGCGGCCAGGTCGGGCACAGCGCCCTCCAGCGCCTTGGCCACCTCGATGCGCACCTTGCGGTCATTCTTGGCCACGACGATCAGCATGCCGTCGCCCACGCCGCGCCGGCCGATCTTCCAGCTCTCACCCACGCGTTGCGCGTAGGCGGCAATGTCTTCCGGCTGGACGCTGGGCACGAGCAAGATCACCAGCTGGGAGCCGGCCGCTTGCTCAAAGGCAGCCAGCTTGGCCTCCAGGGCGGACTGCTGCGCTGCGCTGAGCGTGGCGGTTTGGTCGATGACACGGCCGCTCAGGGCCGGAACGGGCAGAACGTCCTGGGCCCACAAAGCCGGTGCCCAAACCAGGCACAGCAGCAAGGCCCAAAGACTTGCAAGGCGGCGCATCATGGGCGCTGCCTTATTTAGAGGCAGCTGGGGCGGCAGGCTTGGCGGTATCGAAGCTCACCGCCGGCGCGGTGCTGATGGCTGCGGCGTTCTCGACCGTGAAATTGGGCTTGACCTCATAACCCATCACCTTGGCGGTGAGGTTGCTGGGGAAGCTGCGCGCCAGCACGTTGTACTCGGCCACGCTCTTGATGTAGCGATTGCGGGCCACGGTGATGCGGTTCTCGGTGCCTTCGAGTTGCACGCGCAGATCCTGGAAGCCTTGATTGGCCTTGAGGTTGGGGTAGTTTTCGCTCACCACCAGCAAGCGCGACAGCGCGCTCGACACTTCGCCTTGCGCGGCCTGGAACTTCTTCAGCGCCTCGGGGTCCTTGGCCAGCTCGGGCGTGACTTGGATGCTGGTGGCCTTGGCGCGGGCCTCGATCACCTTGGTCAGTGTCTCTTGCTCGAAATTGGCCTCGCCTTTGACGGTGTTGACGATATTGGGGATCAGGTCGGCACGGCGCTGATACTGGCTCAGCACCTCGGACCAACTCGCCGTGACGCTTTCGTCCAGCTTCTGGAACTCGTTATAGCCGCAGCCCGACAGGCCCACGGAAGCGGCGAGAACAAGGGCGGCCAGGGACGTGCGTTGGAACATGCGGGTCATGAAAATCCTCCAGAAATTGATCGTGCAACGAGGCGAAGTATCACTCTGCTTTGAGCCATATCGAATGGCAAGGTTCACGAGCAAGGATAATCGCGGCCCATGAGCGCACCATTACAAAACGACACCTTCCTGCGCGCCTGCCTGCGCCAGCCCACTGACTACACCCCCGTCTGGCTGATGCGCCAGGCCGGACGCTATTTGCCCGAGTACCGCGACACGCGTTCCAAGGCCGGCAGCTTCATGGGCCTGGCCACCAATCGCGACTACGCGACCGAGGTCACGCTGCAGCCGCTGGAGCGCTATCCGCTGGACGCCGCCATCCTGTTCAGCGACATCCTCACCGTGCCCGACGCCATGGGCTTGGGTCTGACTTTCGCGCAGGGCGAGGGCCCCAAGTTCGCCAAGGTCGTTCGCGACGAAGCCGCCGTGGCTGAACTCGCCGTGCCGGACATGAACAAGCTGAAGTATGTGTTCGACGCTGTCTCGTCGATCCGCAAAGCCCTGAACGGCCGCGTGCCCTTGATTGGCTTCTCCGGCAGCCCTTGGACGCTGGCCTGCTATATGGTCGAGGGCGGTGGCTCGGACGACTACCGTCAGGTCAAGAGCCTGATGTACGCCCGCCCCGATCTGATGCATCGCATCCTGGCGATCAATGCCGACTCGGTGGCCCAGTACCTCAACGCGCAAATCGAAGCCGGCGCGCAGGCCGTGATGATTTTTGATTCCTGGGGCGGCGTGCTGGCCGACGGCATGTTCCAGCAATTCAGCCTCGAATACTCCCGCCGCGTATTGGCGCAGGTGAAGACCGAGCATGAAGGCAAGCGCATTCCGCGCTTGCTGTTCACCAAGGGCGGCGCCCTGTGGCTGGACGAGCTGGCCGATGCCGGCGCCGATGTGGTGGGCCTGGACTGGACTGCCAATCTGGGCCGCGCCCGCGCCCAGGTGGGCAACCGCGTGGCCTTGCAGGGCAATCTGGACCCCAACGTGTTGTTTGCCCCGCCAGACGCCGTGCGTACCCAGGTGCGCGCCGTGCTGGACAGCTTTGGCAACCCGCGCCGTGCCGACGGCAGCTGGGATGGCCATGTGTTCAACCTGGGCCATGGCATCAGCCAGTTCACGCCCCCTGAACACGTGACAGCCTTGGTGGACGAGGTGCATAGCTACTCACGCAAGCTGCGCGCACTTTGACGGAGCAAGCGCCGCGCCAGGGTGTTTTCTGGCGTGGATAAAACGTGAAGTAAGCACTCAGGTTTTGACTTATCCCCAAAACAGGGCAGCTTGCCCACAGGGGGAATCCATGTTGCAGCGCAGCCTATGGTTTTCCCGATTGAATGCTAAGTGCTTGATTTAAAACAGTTTGTAAACTTTCCCCCGAAATTCGTCGTCGACGGCTGGCTTGGGTGACAGAGACAAATTGATACGGTTGCCAGCACTTTTCCCACAAAGTTATCCACAGCTGAATTGGCGCTCAAATCGGCGCCATTCCTGGCCCTTCTAAATCATGCACTTAGCGCGTAAATCTAAGGTTAGGACTAAGAACTTATCCGGGAATAGCTGGGTTTGGCCGGGCGCCTGCGCATGAGTGAACCGGTGGCTGATGCGTCCGCCGACCAGCCCGCCGCGATGGTGAGGCTGCGTGTGGCGGTGGATACGCCGCAACACAGCGGCTTGACTGGGCCGCTGGACTATCTGAGCCCTCAGCCGCTTGCTCCGGGCAGCTTGGTGCGCGTGCCGCTGGGGCGGCGTGAGCTGATGGGCATTGTTTGGCCGGGGGAGCCCTCTGGCGACACCGACCCGGCATTGCTGAGGCCCATTTTGTCGGCCTTGGATGGCTTGCCGCCGCTCAGCGCCGCCTGGTGCCAGTTGGTCGAATTCGCGGCCAGCTATTACCAGCGCAGTGTGGGCGAGGTGGCTTTGTCGGTGCTGCCGCCGCAGCTGCGTGAGCTGGACGGGCAAAAGCTCAAGCTGCGCCTTAAGCGCGTGGCCAAGCTGGGGGCCGAGTCCCGGGGCGCGCAAGCAGAGGCGGGCCGTGCGGCCGCAGCCCAGCCGCCCGAACTCAGCCCCGCGCAAGCCGAGGTATTGCGTCAGCTGGACGAGATGCTCACCAGCCCGGCCCCCGCGCCGGTCTTGCTCTACGGCATCACCGGCAGCGGTAAGACCGAGGTCTATTTGCGCGCGGCCGAACATGCGCTGCAGCAGGGGCGGCAAGTGCTGGTCTTGGTGCCCGAGATCAATCTGACCCCGCAGCTGGAAGCCCGCTTCGCCGAGCGCTTTGCCGACCGCAGCATCGTCTCCCTGCACAGCGGCCTGACGCCGGCGCTGCGCCTGCGCCACTGGCTGGCCGCCCACCTGGGCGAGGCCGAACTGGTCTTGGGCACCCGCCTGGCCGTGTTCGCCTCGATGCCCCGCCTGGGCCTGATCGTGGTGGACGAGGAGCATGACCCCTCCTACAAACAGCAAGACGGCGCGCGTTATTCGGCGCGCGACTTGGCGGTGTACCGCGCCCATCTGGAGAAGCTGCCGGTCATCCTCGGCTCGGCCACGCCGTCGCTGGAAAGTTGGCAGCGCGCCAACGAGGGGCGCTACAAGCGCCTGGCCTTGCCCGGCCGCATCGGCGGCGGCGCCTTGCCCAAGGTGCGCTTGTTTGACATGAAGCTCTTGCCGCTCAGCAAGGGCGTGACCACGGCGCTGACGCGGCCGCTGATCGAGGCCTTGCGCAGCCGGCTCGAACGCGGTGAGCAGAGCTTGATCTTTCTGAACCGGCGCGGTTATGCGCCGGTGTTGCACTGTGGTGAGTGCAACTGGAAGAGCGATTGCCCGCACTGCAGCGCCTGGCGCGTTTTCCACAAGGGCGACCGCACGCTGCGCTGCCACCATTGCGGCTTCACCGAGCGGGTGCCCAGCGCCTGCCCGACCTGCGGCAACCAGGACATCGCGCCGCTGGGCCGCGGCACCGAGCGCCTGGAAGAGCAACTGGCCGAGACCTTCCCCGAAGCCCGCGTCGCCCGCATCGACGCCGATTCGACCAAGCACAAAGGCCAGCTCGAAGCCCAGCTGCAGGCCGTCCACGCGGGCGAGGTGGACATCCTGGTCGGCACGCAAATGATCACCAAGGGCCACGACTTCCGCGGCATCACCCTGGTCGCCGCCATCAACCCGGACGGCGCCTTGTTCAGCAGCGACTTCCGCGCTCCCGAGCGCTTGTTCGCGCTCTTGATGCAAGCCGGCGGCCGGGCAGGGCGTGATGCCGCCCAGGCCGCCCGCAGCGAGATGTGGGTGCAGACCTGGCATCCCGAGCATGCGCTGTACAAGGCCTTGGCCAAGCATGACTTCGAGGCCTTTGCGGCCAGCCAGCTGGCCGAGCGTGAATCCGCCGGCCTGCCGCCCTATGCCCATCTGGCCCTGTTGCGTGCCGAAGGCCGCACAGCGGAGGCGGCCAAGGGCTTTCTCGACGCCGCGGCGGCCTTTGCCCAGCAGATGCCCGAGGCGGCGCAGGTTCTGGTCTACCCCTGCATTCCGATGAGTGTGGCGCGGGTGGCCAATGTGGAGCGCATGCAGATGTTGGTGGAAGCCAGCAACCGCAGCGCCCTGCAACGCCTTCTGTGGCACTGGATGCCCGAGCTGCACGCCCTGAAGCGCGAACACAAAGGTTTGTTGCGCTGGGCGGTGGATGTGGATCCGCTGGCGATTTGAGTCGTCAGCGCCAACGCACGCCGGCTGGCTTAGCCGCGCTCAGCGCAGCTGCGTCAGCACCTGCCTGAGCCGCTGCCACAGGGGTGCGGCCTTCGTCCAGTCGCCCTGGCCCGCCGCTTGCTCCAACTGCTTAGCCAGATCATGGCCCGCGGTGTCGCCCAGCATCTGCAGCGCTGACTTGAGGCTGTGCGCCAGCAATTGCAGCGCGCCGGCATCCGCCCGGGCACAAGCGAGGTCGCCGCTGGCTAGGTCGGCCGGGAACTGCTTCAAGCAGCTTTGCCGGAAGGCGGTGTACAGGGCTTGGTCGCCTTGAAAGTGCTGGGTTAGCACTTGCGGCGCGGCGCCTGGCGCGGCTTGGCCAAGTGCCAAGGCCTCTTGCACGCAAGCCAGTAAGTCGGCCAGCGAACAGGGTTTGGAGAGCAAGCGCCAGACATGGGGCTGCTGCAGGCGCGCCCGCACCGCTTCGTTCAGGCCGGCGCTGAAGATCACCAGCTTGGCCTGGCCTTGCAAGGCGGGCTGCTCGCCCAGCACCTGCACCAGCTCGAAGCCTGTGCGCACGGGCATCATCAGGTCGGTCAGGATCAGCGCGGCGGCGTGTTCGGCCAAGCTGGCCAAGGCGGCATCGACGCTGCTGCAGCAGTGCAGTTCAATCGGCAGATCTTCCAGCGCCGCGCGCACGAAATGCTGGACGGGGAGGTTGTCCTCCACCAGCAAAACGCGCGGCAGACTCATGAATGGCTGTCGGCCAAGTCAGCAACTGGCACGGCGTCAGCCAAGGCCTCGCGCAGCAGGGGGGGCAAGTCCCTCACGAGATTGGGTTTGTGCACCACCGGCACGCCGGTCAGCGCAAAGGCGTAGGGCGCACGCTGCTCTTCGTCCAGCGAGGTCACCACGATCAGCTTGCTTTGCGCAAACTGCGCTTGCGAGCGCAGGCTGGTGATCAGGGTGGCGCCGTCAATGCCGGGCAACAAGATGTCGACGATCAACACATCGGGCAGCAATTGCCCGCACATGGCCAGGCCAACGATGCCGTCTTGCGCGATGTGCAAGTCAACGCCGGGGAAATGCTGGCCCACCAGCAGCGACACCAGATTCTGAAAGTGCACCGAGTCCTCGATCAGCAGCACGCGCGGCGCCGTGGTCGTGCGTCCGCTGCGGTTGCCGCGTGGGCGCGACTGCAGGCTGGTGCCCGCGCCGGGATCAGGGCGGCGTTCTGTGCGGGCGCTGCCGTTGGCACTGCTGCTACTGCCGCGGCGCTGGGCCGTCCAGGCTTCCACCGAAATGCGCGAAATGCGTCTATGCCCGCCCGGCGTCTTCCAGGCCACCAGATCGCCCCGATCGACCATCAGCTGGACCGAGCGCACGGCCAAACCCAGCATGCGAGCGACCTCCATGGTGCTGCAGTCCGGGCTGTCGTTGGCGGCTTGTGCTTTATTGTTGGGCATTGTTCGATTTTGCCGAAATTTCGCACAGGCCGGCGCAAAATCCCCCGGCAAATCAGCACCATTGATAAATTCATTGGTGAAAATGACAGTTAGCCCTACCGCGATTGTGCAAACTGGCGGCAGTCTTGGTGAGCAAGCCCACAGACCGGCGCTAGCTTGGGTGAATGCGCACAAGGGCCGCTTTTTGCGCGTGGAGAGCATCGATGCGCGGGCAATCAGGCTTGGCTGCGGGGATGATGCGAGAAGCGCGGCGCTCGATGTCAGATTGGCGCGGCGAGGTGCTGGATTTTTTGCTCTGCCAATTCACCCAAGCCCTGGAGAAACACAAGATGTTGCAAGCAGGAAAGTTGGCCGGCCAGTGGGCTGCGGTGTTGAGCTTGGCGGCGCTGCAAGGGCTGCTGCCCGCCGTCGCGCAGGTGGCGCCATCCACGCAGGGCGCCAAACTCGGCCCGGCCGGCGCTCCTGCGCAGGCGGGACCCTCTGTGCTCGAACGGGTGCGTGGCAGCGGCGTGCTGCGGGTCTGCATCTGGCCGGACTATTACGGTGTCACCTACCGCGACCCGCGCAATCAGCAGTTTGCCGGCATCGACATCGAGCTGTCGGCCGAGTTGGCGCGTGACCTCAAGGTCAAGCTGCAATACGTGGAATCTTCCTTTGTGCAGCTGATCGCCGATGTGACCGGTGAGCGCTGTGACGTCGCCATGTTTGCCATCGGCGTGCTGCCGCAGCGCAAAGAGCACCTGAGTTTCAGCCAGCCCTATTTGCGCAGCGATATCTACGGCGTGGCCAGCCGCACCAGTCGCAGCGTGCGCGAGTGGGCCGACATCGACAAACCCGGCGTGGTGGTGGCCGTGCAGGCCGGCACCTTCATGGAGCCGGTGATGGCCGCGGCGCTGAAGAATGCCCGCATGACCGTGGTCAAGCCGCCCGCCACCCGTGAGCAGGAATTGGAAAGCGGCCGTGTCGATGTTTTCATGACCGACTATCCCTACAGCCGGCGCCTGCTGGAGAACGCGGACTGGGCCAAGCTGATTGCGCCGCCGCAGCCCTTCTACACCTTGCCCTACGCCTATGCGGTCAAGCCGGGTGATGCGGCTTGGCTGGCGCGGGTGGATGAGTTTGTGGCCGCCATCAAGCGCGACGGCCGTTTGGCGGCAGCGGCCAAGCGTCATGGCTTGAGCGCCATCGTCGTGAACTAAGCGCTGCGGCCGAAAATCACATGTCCGCCGCGCCAGCCTTCAGTCGCAGATTGATGCTTCGCCAAGCGTCCAATCGCATTGTCTTGCTCGCGGGGGGCTTGCTGGCCGCGGCCTTGGTGCTGACCTTGGTGAGCTTGGCCTGGTATGAGCGGCGCGAAGCCTTGCTCAGCACTTTTGAGCGCAGCGAACTGCTGGCGCGGGTCTTGTCGGACCACGCCACGGGCAGCGTGGAAACCTCGTCGCTGATGCTACGCACCTTGGCCGAGACCATTTCTCAGCAATCGCACGCAGAACCAAACCGCTTGCAACCCATGCTGAGCAATTCCCTGCAAGGCCTGCCCTTTTTACGCAGCCTGGCGGTGCTCGATCCTCAAGGCCGGGTCTTGGCCAGTTCGATTCAGGACGATGTGGGCCATGTGATCGATCTCAAGCGGCTCGGGCCTTGGCCGGCGGTGGGGGCCGAGCGGCTGCACAGCTTGCTGGCTGGCCGCGGCTTGGCCGATTTGGCGCCCGGCCCGGCACCGGCGCGGGTCACGGTCACCATGTTGCCGCTCTTGCGCCAGGTGCGCACGGCTAATGGCGCCAACCTGCTGCTGGTGGCCCTGATCAACCCCGAGACCCTGGCCACCTACCAACAGCTGACCATGGCGGGCAGCAAAAGCATTGCCGCGCTGATGAGTTACGAGGGGCAGGTGGTGGCCGCCACGGAAACCATCAGCGTGGAACCTTCGGCACGCCTGCTCACGCACCCGATCTATACCGACTGGCTGCCCAAGCGTGAGCATGGCAGCTATGTGGGTGCCGGTGTGTTGCCGGGCGAACAGGTGGTGGCGTTTCGGGTCTCGCGCACCCGGCCTTTGCTCGTGTCGGTGGAGCTGGATCTGTCCACCGCCTTGCAAGGCTGGCGCGACAATATGTTGTGGTTGCTCGCCTTCGGGGCTGGCGCGCTGAGCCTGATTGCTGGCGCCTGCGTCATCGCCTTGCGCAGCTTGAGTGTGCGTGAATCGGCCCGCAAAGCCCTGGACGCGGCCCATGAGCAAGTCGCTTGGCGTGAGCGTGAATTGCAGGTCTTGCTGAAAAGCCTGCAGGAGTTGGTGTTCCGCACCGACGCTCAGGGGGCGATCACTTACGTCAATGCGCGCTGGGAAGTGCTCAGCCAGGAGCGCGCCGAGCAAGCCATCGGCCGCCATCTGCAAGAACTGGTGGAGCCTGCGGGTCGGAAGCAGGTGCAAGCCCTGTTCAACCCGGACGATCGCATCGGCATCCGCACGGCAGCGATCACGGTGCGCGCGGCCAGCGGTGAGTTGCTGTACTTTGATGTGGCGGTGATGCCGCTGTTCGGCCCGGTGGCCGGGCGCAATACCTTGATTGGTTTTGCCGGCAGTGCGATTGATGTCACCGACCGCACCAACTCACGCCAGCGCCTGCAGCAGCAGCTCGCCTTGACCGGTGTGCTGCTGGAAATGAGCCCCTTGCCGGTGGCCATGTACGACCAACACTTCAACTACATCAGCCTCAATCAGGCCTGGGAGCAGTTCACCGGCTTGCGCCGCGGCGATGTGATCGGCAAGCCGCTGGGCCGCAGCCTGTTGGCGTCCGATGCGGCCCAGCACCGCGAGCAAGACAAGAAGCTGATGGCGCAAGCCAAGGTTCAGGGCATGGCCCTGGGCGGTCAGCTGCGTTACGAGGCCCAGCTGATGGGCGCCGACGGCCAGCGGCACGATGTGCTGATCACCAAGGTGCTGGTGCCGGATGAAAACGGCGGTGTGCGCGGCACGCTGTGCACGCTGATGGATGTGACCGAGTTCCGCAATGCTGAGCGCGCCACCCGCGAGGCCCGCGATGTGGCGCAGGAAACCTCGCGCGCCAAGTCAGAGTTCGTGGCCAATATGAGCCATGAGCTACGCACGCCGCTGCAGTCCATCCTCGGCTTTTCGGAGCTGGGTTTGAAGAAGGCGCGCGAGCATGCCTCGCTGGTGGAGATGTTCGGCGAAATCCACGCTTCAGGTCAGCGCATGCTGGCGCTGGTCAATGACTTGCTGGACGTGGCCAAGATCGAAAGCGCCGTGGGCATTTTTGAGCTGGAGCGCACCGACTTGCGCGGCCTGGTGCAGCAAGTGCTGCGCGAGCTGCGGCCCTTGCTGGATCAACGCCATTTGAAGCTGAACCTGCAGCTGCCCGACCAGCCCCTGGCGGCCCAGGTGGATGCGGTGCGCTTCTCGCAAGTGCTGCGCAATGTGCTGGCCAATGCGATCAAGTTCTCGCCGCAGGGTGGGCTGCTGCGGCTCAGCGCCGAGCGCAGCGCCAACGGTGAAGCCCATCTCAGCGTGGCCGACCAAGGCCCAGGCATCCCTGAAGCCGAACTGGAAAAGATCTTCGAGGCCTTTGTGCAGTCCAGCCAAACCAAGGACGGCGCCGGAGGCACCGGCCTGGGCCTGGCGATCTGCCGCAAGATCGTGGAAGTGCACGGCGGCCGCATTTATGCAGAGAACGGCGTAGGCGGCGGCGCCGTGCTGCACATCGTGCTGCCGCCGCGCTCCTCACCGGACTCGCAGATGGGCAGCTTCTGATTGGATCTCCGCGATTTCAGTTGTCGCCGCGCGGGTCACCCAAATAGCGCTTGAGCCAGTTGCTCATTTCCCACTGCACATGGCCCACCGATTCGCGCGCCGTGTAGCCGTGTGATTCGAAGGGCAGGGACACATAACGCACCGTGCCGCCGGTGCCGGCCAGCGCTTGGTAGAGGCGTTCTGATTGCAGCGGGAAGGTGCCGGAGTTGTTGTCCGCCTCACCGTGGATCAGCAGCAGCGGCTCGCGGATCTGATTGGCCACCAGGAAGGGCGACAGCTTCAAATAAACATCGCGCGCCTCCCACAGTGAGCGCCGCTCGCTCTGGAAGCCAAACGGCGTCAGCGTGCGGTTATAGGCGCCGCTACGGGCGATGCCGGTCTTGAACAGCGAGGTGTGGGCCAGCAGATTCGCCGTCATGAAGGCGCCGTAGCTGTGGCCGCCCACCGCCATGCGCTTGGGGTCTACCACGCCCAGCTCTTCGGCCTTGTCGATGATGGCGCGGGCATTCATGGTGATCTGCTCCACGAAGCTGTCGTTCACCGTCTTGGGGTCGCCGACGACCGGCATGGTGGCATCGCTGAGCACCACAAAGCCGTCCATCGCCAGCATCAAGGGGCTCAGCGGCGCGAAGCTGGCAAAGCGGTTGCTGGAGCCGCCCACCTGGCTGGCCGTGCTGGCATCGGTGTACTCCAGCGGATAAGCCCAGACCAGCGCCGGGCGGCGTTCACCCTGCTTGTAATCGGGCGGCAGATAGAGCCAGAAGCTCAGCTCCACCCCATCGGCACGCTTGAAGCTGACCAACTCGCGGCGGATCTGGCGCAGCTGCGGGCTGGGGTCTTTGTTGCGGCTCAGGGCACGGGCCTGGCTCAGGCCGGCGCCTTGGCGCAGGAAGAGATTGGGCGGTTCGGTTTCGGTTTCGCGCTGGGTGATCAGGCGCCCGCGGTCCAGCAGCAGCACGGCTTGTTCGTACGCGTCCTCTTCAGACTGGAACAGCCGCTGCGTGCTCAGGTCCTGCAGCGAAAGGCGGTCCAGGAAGGGGCGCTCACCCTTGGGGCCGGCGCCCGGCCCGGCCAGCAGCAAAGCGCCCTGGTCGCTGATCACGGCATTGCGGCCATTGGCCAGCATATGGGTTTGCGGTGTGCCGGGGTGGCGATAGCGTTCGCGCTGGGCGTGTTCGAACAAGGTCTTGCCCGGCCCGCCCGCCAAGGGCTGCAAGCTGGTGCGCAACCAGGACTTCTGGCGGTCAAACTCGGTCAGCAGAGCGTGCTCGCCGTCATCCAGAAAGCTCAGCCGCGTCAGGCGCTGGGGCAGTTGCGTCACCACCTGTGGCTTGCCCGAATAAGGCGGGTCCAGGCGCACCAGGCGGTCGCGCAGCGCGGCGGCTTGGTTGGGGTTGCCGCCGTCCAGCGCCTCGACCCAGAAGATCGCCGCATCTTTGCCGGGCGAGGCCTGGAAGCCACGCGGCCCCGGCAGCACGCCTTCCAGCACCACGCCTTGCTTGAGCGGCAGGCGGGCCAACTCGCGCAGCGGCTGGCCGTCACGGCGTCGCAGCTCAACGCTGCGCGCAAAGTCCTGCCAGGGCAGGGTGTAGCTGAAGGGGCGCAGCAGGCGTTCACTCAGAATGACATGGGCCGCGCCCTCGCCGGTCACGGCCAGGCTGCTGAACAGGCCGGGCTCGCCCAGCGCGCGGGTGGCACCGGTCAGCAGATTGACGTGGGTGATCTGGCTGCGGCCGTGATAGGCCAGCAAGGCCTCGTCACGGGCGTTTTTCAGCAGGTCTTGATAAGTGCGCTCGGGCGAGTTGCGGCCCAGGCTTTCCTGAATCACCGGCCCGGCGGGCGCGGCCGGCAAGCCGGGCGGGGCGCCGCGCGGCTTGGGCAGGGCCAGCACCAGCAGCTCGGTGGGGCTGAGCCAGACCGGCTCGGTGCCGCCCAGCACCAGATTGAGCTTGAGCTGGGGGATGGGGTGGATGTCGCCCGTGCGGGCATCGCCCACCCACAGCTCGCTGGCCGTGGCCGTGCGGCGGCTCAGGATGAAGCGCTGGCCATCCGGCGCCCAGTGGAAGGCGTGAAAGGCCTGGAACTTGCCTTCGCTCGGCAGGGCCACCGGCCGCTCCGGCGCTTGCGGGTCCAGCAGCGCCCGCAGGCGCAGGTTCTGAATCACCGGTTGGGCTTGCGGGCAGGCGCAGCCGGGGTCAATCCGCAGGCCGGCCAAGCGCAGCACCGGCCGAGCCAGCTCTTCCAGATTGTTCAGGCGGCGCAGTTGCACGCTGGCCAGGGTTTGCTGGTCGGGCGAAATGATGGGCCGGGGCAGGTTGGGTGCGTCCAGCAGGGCGCGCACCGGGGCCGAGGGCTGCTGGTAGTTCAGGGCCAGGGTTTTGGCATTGCTGCCATTGCCATTGCCGCTGGCAAGAGCGAGGCCGGGCAGGGCCAGGCTCAGCAATGCGGCCGAGGCGAAAAGCAGAGCGGCGGGCTGCCGTCGGTGGGGCCGGGGGGGCTTTTGCATGGTTTGTCTTCAGATTTAGGGACGATTGCCCCAAGCTAGGGGCCTCAATTTCGGCCCAAAAGCTGGGATGATGCCAGTTCGCGCCGGGATCGGCGTGGCTGAGGCGCTGCGCCGACGCGTCCCCCCTGGGTGAGTGGCGGCGGCCTGCTGGCTCCCCCAGATGCGGGGATGCAGTGCCCGGCTTGGCTATTCGAGCAACCTAACATCAGCGAAAACCCGTCATGCGCATGCCTGAACTCGCCCTGCCACCGCCTGCCGCGCCAGCTTTGCTGGGCGTTGGCGCGGCGCTGGGCGTGTGGCGGGTGCGTCAGGCCTTGGTGGCGGCGGCCGCATCGGCCGGCCCGGTGGCGCAATGGTACGAAGCCAGCCACGCCCTGGCCAAAGACAAACAAGCCACCGTGCTGCTGCTGCCGCGCAGTGAGCGCGCGATGGGCCTGATGCTGCGTTTTGGCGACTTAGCCGCCGACTTCGAGCAGCTCGGCCAGCCCATGATTGCCGTCCCCACCGACAGTGGTGTCACGCCGCAAGGCCAGCCTTATCTGGTGTTTGAACAGGTGCAGGGCGGCCAGCCGTTGCTGCAGGCGGCTGCCGCCATGCCGCTGCGCGCGCGCATCGAGTTGCTGCTGAGTTTTTGCGAAGCCTTGCGCGCTTTGCACACCCAGGGCTGGCTGTGGGCCGAAATCGACCCCGCCATGCTGTGGCTGGACCGCCGCCAGCAGCTCAAGCTGATGGCGCTGGGCCTGCTGCGCATGGCCGACCCGAGTGACCCTTTTGAGCATGTGATGGCGCTCAGCTCGGCCCCGGGCTATGCCAGCCCCGAGGTGGCCGCCGGCCATCCGCCCAGCTTGGCCAGCGAGGTATTTGGTGTCGGCCAATTGCTGGCCGCTTGCCTGGATGAGGCCAGCCTGGCCAGCTTGAGTCCCAAGGACCGTTTCAGCCTGGAGGCCTTGATCCGCAAAGCGCATGCCAAGCAGGTCGATTTCCGCTACGGCTGCGTCGAGGCCCTGGCCGATGATGTGCGCGCATGGCTGGCTGGAGATGGCCATTCCGCCCTGCGCTTCCAGCCCATGCCTTCGCAGCGGGCGCCGCAAGCCAAGGCCATGGTTACCGACGTTGCCGCAGCCAGCTGGGGCGGAGCCAAATCCAGACGCGGCCGCTCCCTTTGGCTGGCGGCCGGCGGCGTGGCTTTGAGCTTGACGCTGGCGGGCTGGCTGGGGCGTGAGGCCGTACCTTCGGCCTGGGCGCAGCGGCTGGCGGGTGGTGTGCGGCCAAGCCAGAGCTTGAATCCAAGCCAAGGCGCCAATGCCAAGCCCAGCTTGCTCATCGAGAGTAGCGGTGCCGCAAACACGGTCCCTGCCGACCCCAGCGCCACCACCGCTACGCCTGCGGCCACCAACTCCGTTCTGACGAACCAGCCCGAGCCCACCCCCGGGCTGGCCAATGCCGCGCCCAAGCCGCAGGCACCACCGCTACTGCGGCCGCGCACGACGCCTGCACCGGCCAGCAAACTGGCGCCGCTGCCGGCAAGCGACCCAGACGCCAAGCAAGCCGCCAACCAAGTTGCCAATACCGGCCAGCCCGACTTGCTGATGAGTGGCGCGGTCACCGAGGCCACGCCCGTGGCGCCGGGCAATGCCCAGGTCGAGCTGGCGCCGCCGGGCGGGCAGCGTCCCTGAGCGGGGCGATCTGAATCAAGCCCTTCGGTCCGCCAGCCGCCGCCCGGCTGGCTATGATTCGCGCCCCAGCCCGAGAAAGCCATGGCCGAAAACACCCTGAATCCTGCCCAATTGGCGGCCGTCCACCATCTGGACGGCCCTTGCCTGGTCATTGCCGGCGCCGGTTCTGGCAAAACCCGGGTCATCACGCAAAAGATTGCGCGTTTGTTGCAAGCCGGCTACCAGTCCAAGCAGATTGCCGCCATCACCTTCACCAACAAGGCCTCGCAGGAAATGCGCGAGCGCGCCAAGCACCTGATTGGCGCGCGGGCGGCCAAGGATCTGGTGATTTCCACCTTCCACAGCCTGGGCGTGCGCATCTTGCGGCAGGAGGGCACGCTGGTCGGCTTGAAGGAGCAGTTCTCCATCCTCGACAGCGACGATGTGCTGGGCTTGCTGCGCGATGCCGGCGGCACGGTGGACGCCAACCAAGCCAAATCCTGGCAGTGGACCATCTCGCTGTGGAAGAACCAGGGCCTCACGCCCAAGCAGGCGATGATGATCGCCAAGGACGATAACGAGCGCGCCGCTGCCGCCGTGATGGAGCGTTATCAAGAGCGCCTGGCCGCCTACCAGGCGGTGGACTTTGACGATTTGATCAGCCTGCCCCTGCGCCTGCTGGAGTCCAACCCCGAAGCACGCGGCCGCTGGCAAGACCAGCTGCGCTATGTGCTGGTGGACGAATACCAAGACACCAATGCCGTGCAGTACGACCTGCTCAAGCAGCTGGTGGGCAAGCGCGCCATGTTCACCGCCGTGGGTGATGACGACCAGAGCATTTACGGCTGGCGCGGCGCCACGATTGAAAACCTCAAGCGCCTGCCGGTGGACTTTCCCCAGCTCAAGGTGATTCCGCTGGAGCAGAACTACCGCTCCACCGGCGCCATTCTGCGGGCCGCCAACAACGTCATCGCCATCAACCCCAAGCTCTTCCAGAAAACGCTGTGGAGTGACTTCGGCGACGGCGACCCGGTCAAGCTGATCGAAGCCGATGGTGAGGAACATGAGGCCGAACGCGCCGTCAGTCTGATCCAGGCTTTGATGGCCGATGGCAAGGCCAAGGAATTCAAGCAGTTCGCCATCCTCTACCGCGCCAACCACCAGGCCCGCATCTTCGAGCAAGCCCTGCGCCGCGCCGAGATTCCCTACAAGGTCTCCGGCGGCCAAAGCTTCTTCGACAAGAGCGAGATCAAGGACTTGTGCGCCTGGCTGCGCCTGCTGGTCAATCAGGATGATGACCCGGCTTTCCTGCGCGCCATCACCACGCCCAAGCGCGGCATCGGCCACCAGACCCTGGGCGCGTTGAGCCAGTTCTCTGGGCGCTGGAAATGCAGCATGTTCGAGTCGCTATTCGCCGAAAGCCTGGCGACCGTGATGACCACGCGGGCCTTGGGCTCCCTGCACGAGTTCGGCCGCTACATCACCGACCTCGAATTCAAGGCCAAGACCACCAGCGGCAATAAAGAGGCCAAGGCCTTGCTGCTGGAATGGCTCAAAGACATCGGCTACGAGCAACACCTCTACGACAACGAAGAGAACGAGAAGGTGGCCGCCGCCCGTTGGAACAATGTGCTGGACTTCGTCGACTGGGTGGCCAAGCGCTGCGGCGGCGAAATCACCCAAGACAGCGGCAGCCAGTTTGAAAGCGAAAAGCAGACCGTGCTGCAGGTGGCGCAAACCATCAGCGTGATTCTGTCCATGGCCGAGCGCGGCGATGAGCAAGACCAAGTCACCCTGACCACCTTGCACGCCTCCAAGGGCTTGGAGTGGCCCCATGTCTTCCTGGCCAGCGTCAACGAAGGCCTGCTGCCCTTCAAGGCCGACGACGAAGAGATGACCGCCCAGCGCCTGGAAGAAGAGCGCCGGCTGATGTATGTGGGCATCACCCGCGCCCGCACCACCTTGGCCGTCAGCACCTTGCGGCGGCGCAAAAAGAGCCGCGAATTGGTGATGGGCATCCCCAGCCGCTTCATCACCGAGATGCGCTTGAACGAGAACGAGGTCAAGGAAGACCCACGCGAAAAGCTCAAGCGCCTGCGCGAGACCTTTGCCGCCAAGGGCGCGGCTTCGACCGCGGCACAGGCGGCGGAAGGCAAGAAGGCTTGAGTCGGGTTTTGGGTTGCTGTTACTGCTGATGTTTTTTGCGGATCAATGGCTTGCTCGGGAAAGCTGGTGCTTAGAGCCGGAGCTTGCCGAGCCCCCTATCGGTGCGACCGGCGGGGCACGGCTGTGCATCTCGAATGCACAAAGTCGATTTGGTGTGGGTTGATACCGAGCAGTCTATGGGGGAAATCCGCTCAAAATATGGGTTAGGCTTTCCCTGTAGCTTTCTAGTGCAGCTGCTTACATGACTAATGCTCCGCAAGGCCCAGCCGTAGGCTGTATGCGCCCAGTCGGCTCAAATTTTTTGGCGTGACAGGGCGCGACGTCAGGCGTCATTGCGGCTCCATATAGTTAATCGGGCGCCTTAAACAGATGTCTAAATGTGCAGAGGGCAAGAGTGCTCAACCCGCCTGCAGACAACTCAGGGAACATCAAATGTCGATAGTTATCGGTCCTCTGCCCAATACAAACTACCTCAAGTCCGCCATTGGAAGAATCTACGGTGATGACGATGACTTTATTGTTCTTGGACTTACTGGTCGGACCGGCAGTGGTTGCAGCACTTCAGCAAAAATCCTTCAGTCGAACATGGCTGAAATCCGACACAGCCTTTTCTCCGGAGAGAAGCCGGACACTAACGAGCAAAGAAAGGAGCGAATCCTTCTTCGGCACTTCAAGGCAACATGGACACCGTTCCTGCTAATTCAAGTTCGATCTCTCATCACGACCTTCCTCCTAGATAGAGAGATTTCAGCGGCTATAGAGGAGTTTCAAGAGTTGCTCCCCACGCCTGAAAAAACGGCTGAATTTGCCGGGCTTCTTGAGGAGCTCCGTGGGCCTTATCAAGATATTCTGAATAGAACGGGATGCGTTGACGCCACTCAGTACTATACAAAAACCCTGCCAACTAAATGTGACGAGTTGCGCGCGACTCTAGGGGAGAGTAGTTTCGTGAGGTTGTATCAAGTAATCGGAAAGAATATTCGTCTTTCAGGTGATCCTTATGACTCGACTCTAATAGAGGGGAAGTTTTTTACGTTGGCGGAACGAGTTAATTCAGTTATTGAACATATTCATGAGGAGAGACGGGCACGGAAGGAGCGTACTTTTATAGTTGTTGACGCCATCCGAAATCCGCTTGAAGCGCTCTTCTTTCAGGATCGCTACTCTTCATTCTATTTGGTGGCAGTTTCAGCTCCTGAATTTGACCGGCAGGCTCGGCTGAGGGCGCAGAGATACTCCGAGGTCGATATTGCGTCAATTGATACGGTCGAATACACACCGCATGATCTTGATAAAACGGAATTTTACTCTGTGCAGGACATTCAGGCTTGTTTGCAGCGCGCGGATTTGTACATTAGTAATCCGAATGTGACGTCAAAGGTAAACGAGTTTCAGGATTTGGCTAATCAGTTGCTGCGGTTTGTCTCATTGATAAGAAGGCCGGGAATTGTCACGCCGTCCGCACTTGAGCGCTGCATGCAGATTGCCTATACAGCAAAGCTCAACTCGGGTTGCATCTCACGACAAGTCGGCGCGGTCGTAACAGACGTGAACTTCTCCGTGCGATCCATTGGTTGGAATGATGCGCCGCACGGACAAGTACCCTGCAATCTACGTAATAGGGATGACCTCCTTACAGGATCAGATTCATCTGCATACAGCGAGTACGAAAGAACTGATGAAAAGTACCTCGGACATTTCACTGCTAGTAGTAAGCGTTTCGCTATCGTTCCGGAGGACGGAAGAAACAACGCTTTTTGCTTTAAGTCGGAGTACAACGCGTTCAGAAACGAAAAGAATCAGGTTCACACGCGATCGTTGCACGCGGAAGAGAACGCCTTCCTACAGATATCTAAGTATGGTCTGTCATCCATTGAGGGTGGTCTACTTTTTACGACAGCAAGCCCTTGCGAATTGTGTGCGAAGAAGGCGTATCAGCTAGGAATTACCAAGATCTTCTATATTGATCCATATCCAGGTATCGCGATTGGTCATATTCTCCAGGGCGGATCGAAGAATCCTGCACTGACACTATTTCCGGGTGCTATTGGCCGTGCATTTCACAAACTCTATTCACCAATAGTGGCTTACAAAGATGAACTGAACGCTCTCACAACCTAGTTGCGCAATGACGCTTGCGCCTTTTTTGAGGGGGCTGAGTCTTCGCCGCCTGGCTCGAAACATCGAGTCGGGTTGCAAATTTTAAGGCAATGGAGGTCGCCAATTGTTTGGTGCTGCATAGGGGAATTGTATTTAAGTTCTGGTCGGGACTCCCGTTAACCTGATACTTGGTCATAATTCCTCGTTCATCGCAGAAGTAGAATAACTCGTTGCATCTGCAGTGGAGTCTGAGGTTTGTTGAAGTGCTGGTTATGGGGGGTGATGGTTTTCTGTCACTGGCGTCAAGTTTTCATCGAGCGGATTTTCCAATCATTTGCCGGAGAGTGAAATTGAAAAATGAGACTGACTTCATTGTAAATTTTTACTTGCCCATACTTGCGTCGGTAATCATTTTTTTCGTAACACTACTTGCGCCGAAGTTCTTGGCGGGAATCAAGCAGCCTACTATTGAGACTGAGATCAGGCTCGGTATTGTTGGCTTCAAAATTCCATTATCGCTTTGGGTTAAAAACATCGCGTTAACAAAAGCATTTTGCTATGTACTCTCCATAGCCCTGCTAATCTACGCATTCAGTATCGATTTTTCAAGATACTTTCCAGCCTTGTTGAAAATGGATGTCTACTACGACGTGAATGGGATCGAACGTACGCTTGGTAGACTTGACTCTCAGGATCGTGCTCAGCTCGATATTGACAAAAACTGGCACTCAGGTGTCGAAGAGTACGATCGTGATGTTGTTGTAAATATTCAGAGTTTATGGACCAAGCAAGGCTTGCCTAACTATTGGCCGGAAAACGTGCCTCCAAGACCGTATTTTAGTGGCTCTGGCCAAGCTACTTTTGTAGTGGAGCGCACTGCTTTTCTTACATATAAGATTGTTGAGAGCATAGGTAAATTAACTTACTCCACCACTAGTCCGCGCAATGAGGTTAAGACGTTTTCTGGCGCCTCAAAGCTAAAGCCGACCGCAGCATCATATATTCGGCCAACGATAGGTCAGTTATTGGCTAAGCAATCCGTCTTGATAATGCCTGAGTTTATGCAAATTTTTGGTGCGGGATCGGTTCATGATGGTATGGCGAATGGTGAGTATGATCATGCGTTAATTGCTGCAACCAAGATTTCGCTACTGCCAATGCCAAGTGTTGGCGACACAGTTTTCTTATGGAGAAGTAAAACTGGAAAATGGGTTCCAATTGCCTATGCAATCTATCGGTAACTTATGCGGTGCAGCAACTCTTTTTGAGGACTGTGCTCAGTGGACTCTCCCGCATTGCATACCCTCGAATAGCGGCGGTTGACTTAGAGCTTCTCATTGACGCCTTTGACGGCCACCATTCGGCGGCCGCGAACGCCTAGGGTGGCGCTGTTGATGCCGCGGGCGATGACCAGGGGGAGCGGTGGATCTGCCTGAACAGGGCAGGCTCCAACTAATCCACTTGCTCATTGATCGGTTTGCGTGCGGATCTGGGCTTCGATACTTGCGGTTTCCACGTGGTTGGACTTTTCGCCGCCGATGAAGAACAGCAGGTCCTCAACCGGAATCGTCTGGAATCCGGCCCCCCCAGTGGCCATGCTGTATGACGCCAATTGGGTTATCAAAACTGTCCTCGACACTGGCATGTCCCCGAGCCGTTGGCCAACTCAAGGTGCGGGCCTGCCCAAGCTTGCGTGCTTTCGCATCAAAGAGCCTGCGTCACGCTTGGCGTTGCCGGTTTCCAAAAACCAGCGCTCCGTCAAGATTTGGCGTTTGTTCCGCTCCCTCGCGTCAATAATGGGACGATATCGGGACTGAGCTTTGGATCACTATGGTTGCTGCACTGCTAGCTAAGGACGAGCCTGCGCGCATCAAGGCTTTGGTGGGGCTGGACGTCCTTGATACGGGGCCGGAGGCGGAGTTTGATGCGCTGGTGCAGGCCGCGGCGGCTGTTTGCGAGGTGCCGATTTCGCTGGTCAGCTTGGTCGATGTGGACCGCCAATGGTTCAAGGCCAATGTGGGCTTGCCTGGCGCAGAGCAAACGCCGCGTGACATTGCGTTCTGCGCGCACGCCATCCTGGAAGACGATCTGTTTGAGATCGACAACGCGACGGATGACCCCAGGTTTGCAAGCAACCCCTTGGTCACCACCGATCCCAATATTCGCTTTTACTGCGGCGCCAACCTGACACTGAGCAGCGGTGAAAAGGTCGGAACCCTGTGCGTGATTGATCGCAAGCCCAGACACCTCAATGATCACCAGCGCACCATTCTGAAACTGCTCGCCAAGGCCGCCGCCGCCGCGCTGGAGCGCCGCCGCGATGCCCTTGCCTTTTATAAGACCGAGGCCAAGTTTCGAGCTTTGAGCGATGCTGCGCCGCTGGGCATCTTTAGCGCCAATGCCGCTGGCGAGTGCATCTACACCAATGCGCGCTGGCAGCAAATTCATGGTCTGACGCTGGCGCAAAGCCTGGGCTCCGGCTACAGCCAGACCCTGCACCCTGATGATCGCGATCACATGCTGGAGGAGTTGCGCCGGACCTTGCGGGCGCGTCAAGATTTTCAGCAGGTCTACAGAGTTGTTCCGGCACCGGGCGTGGTTCGCAATGTGCGCGCCTGGTCTAAGGCCGTGCTTGGCCAGGATGATGAATTGCTTGGTTTCGTGGGCTCGGTCGAGGACATCACCGACGCCGTTGCCGCCGAGCAGACCCTGAACGACGAGCGCCAGTTTCTGGCTTCGGTGATCGAGAGCACTGGCGCGGGAATCTGGGAGTGGAATGTCCAGACCGGGGCGCTGAAGCTGAACGCGAAGTGGGCGAGCATGCTGGGTTACACCTTGGCGGAACTGGCGCCCACCGATGTCACGACCTGGCAGCGGCTTTGCCACGATGAGGATTTGCTTAAAGCAAGGAACGCCTTGACGGCGCACTTTGAAGGCAGAAGTGCCTACTACGACGTCGAGCTGAGAATGCGGCACCGCGCGGGCCACTGGGTCTGGGTTCAGGCGCGTGGCAGCCTGAAGTCAAGGCTTGCGGGCGGCGAGCCCGAGTGGATGTTCGGCACCCACCTCGATATTTCGGATCGCAAGCAGGCACAGGCCGGGCTGATCGAGCGCGACCGGTTTATGCGCATCCTCGTCGATGTGCTGCCTGGCCTGGTGGCGTATTGGGATGCGAGTTTGCATTGCCGGTTTTCGAGTAGTGGCTACCAGGAGTGGTTTGGCAGAACGCATCAGCAGATGAGCGGCATTTCGATGGTCGAATTGTTGGGGCCAGATTTGTTTGCCAAGAACGCCCCGTATATCCAGGCGGTGCTGCGTGGTGAGGCCCAGCAATTCGAGGGGACCTTGACGAAAGCCGATGGGTCGACGGGCTACACCTGGACTCACTATGTGCCCGACATGGATGGCGGGGCATTGCGAGGATTTTTCGTGCTGGTGTCAGACATCAGCGAAGTCAAGCAGGCTCAGGTCACGCTGCAAGGCTTGAACGAAGAGCTTGAGCTCAGAACGCGTCAGGCGGAGTCTGCCAGTGCGGCCAAGGGCCAGTTCCTCGCCAATATGAGTCACGAGCTGCGCACGCCGATGAGCGCTGTCTTAGGCATGCTTCAGTTGATGCGGCGTACCGACCTGACGCCGCGCCAGTTCGACTATGTCGAGAAGTCGCAGTTGGCCGCCAAGTCGCTGTTATCGATACTGAATGACATCCTCGACTTCTCGAAGATTGACGCTGGCAAGATGACGCTGGATCCGCAGCCCTTCAGCTTGAGCCAGTTGCTCGACGATCTTGCGGTGATCGTGTCGGCCAGCATCGGCGAAAAGAACATCGAAGTCTTGTTCAAGATCTGCGCCCAGATGCCCAATGACTTGATCGGAGATGCCCAGCGCCTCAAGCAGATCCTGATCAATCTGGCCGGCAATGCGATCAAGTTCACCAGCCAGGGTGAGGTCGTGATTGCCGTCGATTCGATTGCCAAGGATGAACATCGTGTCAGGGCCAAGTTTTCGGTGCAGGACTCCGGCATTGGCATTCCGGCGGACAAGCTGCAAACCATTTTCGAAGGCTTTTCGCAGGCCGAGGCCTCAACCACCCGACGATTCGGCGGCACGGGGCTGGGTCTTGCGATCAGCCAGCGTTTCGTGGACTTGATGGGCGGCGTTCTGACCGTGCAGAGCGAGCTGGGCAAGGGCAGTTGTTTCGGCTTTGACGTCATGTTTGATCGAACTGCGGCGGTCGATGAAGCGCGCCCCAGCGCGCCTTCACCACAGCCCTTGCGGGTGCTGGCCATCGACGACAACGCGCTGTCGCGCGAGCTGCTTTCCACCTACGGGCGAACGTTCGGTTGGCAAATGCATTTGGCTGATAGCGGCCCGCTGGGCCTGCGCCAAGTGGCCGATGCTGCTGCGAACAATCACCCCTTCGATGTGGTGCTGGTGGACTGGCGCATGCCGGAGATGGACGGGTTGGAGGTGTGCGAGCGGATTCGACATCTTGCCCAGGACAAGCCGCCGGTGCTGATCATGGTGACCGCGCATGAGCGCGAGGTGTTGGCGAAGAAGTCTGAAGTGTCCAGCGATTGCTTGGACGGCTTTCTGATCAAGCCGGTGACCCCCTCGATGCTTTTGGAGGCTGTCACCGAAGCCCGCGCCAGAGTGAAATCGACTGGAGAAGTGGCCACCCGCTCCAGCCATGTGAGCGCCATGCAGCTCCAGGGTTTGCACATCTTGTTGGTGGAAGACAGTCCTCTTAATCAGCAGGTGGCCACGGAGTTGTTGATTGACGAAGGTGCCAAAGTCTCGCTGGCGGTGGATGGTCAGGCCGCTGTTGATGCGGTGAGGGCGGCAAAGCCGCCGTTTGACCTGGTGTTGATGGATGTGCAGATGCCGAAGATGGACGGCTATGAGGCCACCCGCCTGATCCGCCGCGAGCTTGGGTTGACGGCGCTGCCCATCATCGCCATGACGGCCAATGCCCTGCCTGCCGACCGCCAAGCCTGTGTCGATGCCGGCATGAATGAGCACATCGGCAAGCCGATGGATTTCGCCGAATTGATCGAGGTCGTCAGGCACCATGTCAAGCGTTCGAACCCGCTGACCATCGACAGTGCAGCGCGGCCATCCCGGGACGAAACCGCCGCCGCTGGACCGACCGTACTGGATATGCCGCTGGCGCTCTACCGCTACGGCGGCCGCGAGGCGCTATTGCAGCGCAGCATCCGCCACCTGATCGCTTCGCTGGCCTCTTTGCCGCAACAACTGCGCGAAGAAGGCAGTCGGGACTGCAGCGCGGCAATCCGGCTCTTGCACACCATCAAAGGCAATGCAGGCATGACCGGCGCGGTGTTGCTGGCGGAGGTGGCAAGCAAAGCCGAGGAGCGAGTTCAAGCACAAGCCGTCAGCGCAACTGGCTTGGCTCGACCCTTCATTGACGATCTGCTGCGCAGTTTGGAGCTTGTGGTGCAGCAGACGGTCGACGCCCTTGAGGCCTACTTGGCGCAACACGCACCGCTGCAGGATCAGGCCGTAGCCGCGCCCACTTCGCTTACAACGGCGAGCGAAGATTTGCCGCAGCGACTTGAGGAGCTGCTTGCACTCTTGCATGATGGAAATATGCGCGCAAGCGAAGCGTTTGAGGCCCTGCGATCAGACTTGGGTAAGGTGTTCAGCGCAGACTTGGCGGGGCTTGACGCGGCCATGGCCAAGCTCGACTTTCAGCAGGCGGCCAAGCTCTTGCAACAACTTAGGAAAGCATCATTGTGAAATCAGGGTTCGTGGACTTGCCGGACGACGTTGAGGAGAACCCGCTGCCGCCATCACGTCGCTCATCGATCTTGATCGTGGATGATCAGGCGACGGTGCTGCAGTCGCTCTATCAGCTCTTCAAGGTCAGCTACGAGGTGTACGTCGCCACGAATGGCGCGCAGGCGCTGAGCATGGTGAAAATGAACCCGCCGGACCTCATCCTGCTCGATATGGTGATGCCCGGTATGAGCGGCATGGAGGTCTGCACGCAGTTGAAGGGCGACCCGGAGACGCAGAACATTCCGATCATTTTCCTGACCGCCAGTTCCAGCGTCGATGATGAAGCCCTGGGCCTGGATGCCGGTGCGGCCGATTTCATTTCCAAACCCTTCAATCCGAGAATCGTGCTGGTCCGGGTCAACACCCAGTTGCGGCTCAAAACCAAGTCCGATCTTTTGCGGCGGATTGCCAGAACAGATGCCTTGACCGGCCTGAGCAATCGGCGCCATTTCAACAGCACCCTGCTCAAGGAATGGCGTCGTTGCGCACGCAGCGCGCTGCCGCTGTCCTTGGTCTTCATCGACGTGGACTTCTTCAAGCGCTTCAACGACATCTATGGCCACCCGATGGGCGACTACTGCTTGTCCTCGGTGGCTACGGCCATGAAATCGCGCATCTGGCGGCCTGCTGATTTGTTAGCCCGTTATGGCGGCGAGGAGTTTGTGTGTCTTCTGCCGGAAACCCCGCTGGAGGGCGCGATCCATAAGGCCCAAGAACTCGAAGCCTCGGTGCGGTCCCTGGCGATTCCTCATGAGGGCTCGAGTGTGGCCCCCGTGGTCACCATCAGCTTGGGCGCTGCGGCGGCCCAGCCTGCCCAAGGTGATGAGCCCGGCCATTTGATCGATGCCGCGGACCGAATGCTTTATGAAGCGAAGGCGGGCGGGCGCGGGCAGGTCAGGTTTGTGCAAGTCGATGGCGATGCGCCGGCTTCAGCGGGCAGCGCTTCGCCTGATTGAGCCCCGCAGCGGGCGGCCACTCAGCCTCACGGCCGAGGCCGGCCTCGGTCCTTCTTACATACCCTTGAACAACTGCGTGTAGCTGCGGCTGACTTCCAGCTTTTCCGTCACGCCTTTGACGCCCACCATCTGGCGGCCGCGGAAGTCGCGGGTGATGCCGTCGATGGCGCGGGCGTTGACCAGGGTGGAGCGGTGGATCTGCCAGAACAGGGCGGGGTCCAGCTCATCGACCAGCTCTTTGATCGGCTTGCGGATCAGGGCTTCAACGCGGGCGGTTTGCACCCGGGTGTATTTCTCGTCGCTGATGAAGAAGAGCACGTCTTCCACCGGAATCATCTGAATCGCCTGGCCCACCGTGGCCTGGATCCATTGCAGGTATTTGGGTGCGCCGCCGGGGTTGAGCTGGGATGAGAGCTTGTGCAGCAGCTGCTGCAGCGGCGCGCTGGCCCGGGCGGCGGAAGACTCATCGGCAGCTTCGCCATCGGCCTGCTTGAGCGCCAGGCGCTTCTTGATCCGATCCACCGTCACCAGCAGGCGCTCACGCTCGGCTGGTTTGAGCACATAGTCGGCCACGCCTTGCTCAAAGGCCTCGACGGCGTACTGGTCGTAAGCGGTGATGAAGACGATCTCGGGCACCAGCCAATCATCATCCTCGGGCAGCTGGGCGATTTGGCGGGCGGCGTCCACGCCGGTGAGGCCGGGCATGCGGATGTCCAGAAACACCAGCTCGGGGCGATGTTGGCGCACCAACTCCACCGCCTCGATGCCGTTCTTGGCCTCGGCCACGATCTCCAACTCGGGCCAGACTTCCATCAGCCGGCTGCGCAGTTGCTCGCGCATCAGGCGCTCGTCGTCGGCAAGAATGGCGCGTACGGATTTGCTTTGATTCATGGTGCGGGGATGAGTGGATGGTGAGTGTGGTGGCCCACACTGTCAGGCAAGTAGGCTGTGGATTCTGACTGAATCAGCCTGCTTTGGTGGGATTGGCGGGCCTAGCGAGCGGCGAGGGCGGTGCCGCCTTCTTCGGCGAGCGCAGCAGCAGCCACAAAAGCAGCAGCATCACCAGGACCGGCGAGGCCAGCAGGCTGCCCAGGCTCAAAGCACCCAGCAGCAAGCCGCCCAGCACCAGGCCGAGGATCAGCAGCGGCAGGCCCAAACTCAGCAGCAGCACCAAGGGCAGGGCGATGCAAATCACCACACCCGCCAGCACGCAGATGGCCAGCGCGCTGACGCTGTCGCCGAAGAAGTCGCTGCCCTCAATGTTCAGCTCCTGGCCGTTGACGCTGACGTGGATGCCCGGCATGTCTGAGAAGGCCTGCCAGAGCGCGCCGCCGGTCAGCATGGCCAGCAGCGCCATGCCGATGGCCAGGATGATCAGAACCTTGAAGACATTGCCAATCGCTCTCATGCTTGCGCTCCTTCATAGCCTCGGCTGCGGTAGGGCACGGTGATGCACACCACGCAACCCGAGGGCTGGTTTTCTGTAATGGACACGGCCGCTTTGGCGCCGTACAGCAGGTTCAGGCGTTCGCGGATATTGGCCAGGCCCACACCGGTGCCGGCGGTGGCGGCGCGGCCGAAGCCTAAGCCCGTGTCGGCCACGCTGACGGCCAGCTTTCCGTGCAAGATCTCGGCCTTGACGGTCAGCGTGCCGCCCTCGGCCTTGGGCTCCAGGCCGTGCTTGATGGCGTTTTCCACCAGGCTTTGCATCATCATGGGCGGGAACTCGGCGGACAGCAGGCCATCGGGCACATCGATCACGGTGTTCAGCCGCTCTTCCATGCGCACCTTCAGAATTTCCAGATAGGGCTTGATGACGGCCAACTCGCGGCCCAGGTCGCGCACGCCGCTTGCATTGGCCTCGCGCATGGTGGGCATGGAGGCGCGCAGCAGGGCGATCAGGTTCTTCTGCATGATGGAGGCGCGCGGCGGGTCGGTTTCGATCAAGTGATCAATCGAGGCCAGGGTATTGAACAGAAAGTGCGGCTCCACCTGGGCTTGCATGGCGGCCATGCGGGCTTCCACCACCTGGCGCTTGAGCGATTCGGCCTCGGCCGTTTCGGTTGCTTGTGCGGCCTTGACTTCGGCCTGGATGCGGCCCTTGTAAGTGATCTTGATGATGGCCGAGGCCAGCACCAGCAAGACCGAGAGATTGGACAAAAAGTCCCCCAGGCTGATCACCGTGGTGCGCTTGCGGGTGCCGCGGGTGGCTTCGCGCACGGCGTCCCTGGTTTCACGCGCGGCTTCTTGGGCCGCTTCACGGGCGTCTTTGACGGATTCCTCGATGCTTTGCTGCGCCTCTTCGATCGCGCTGCGGATTTGCTCCGTGTCGGCGCCCTGCGGCAGGTCGATGCGCACGCCAGGCAGGCTGTCGTCGGCCTCGCCCTCATTGCCCGAGGCTGCGGATGCGCTCGCGCTGGCCGCAGTTGCAGGCGCGGCGCCCTTACGCGGCGAGATGCGCACGCCCTTGTCGTCGATGCTGATCTCGAAGTGGACGGGCTTGTCCAGCTTGGGGACGGCTTTGATGGGCTTGCTGCTGCTGGGCGGAGCGGGTGGTTCGGGCTGGCTGACCGGCTCGTCAAACAGCACCTGCTCCTTGATGCGCCAGGTGAAGGGGGGCAGATCTTGCAGGATATTGGCCGCAATGATCAGGGCCAGCGACAAGACCACAAAGCGCCGCCAGCTGATGCTGACCAGCCAGCTGGCATAAACGTGGAAACCCGCCACCACGGCTTTGGCGAAAGATTGCCAGCGCGAGTAGATTGTTGGGGGCAGGGGGGCAGCGTTCATGGGAGGGGGACCTAGCTTCGTCGTTTGTTCGCACTGTACGCAAGCCAGGCGGGCTCAGCCCGGTGTAGGCGATGCGCTGTGGCGCCAAACGGCTGAAATGCAGATCCGGGCGATAGTCCGTGGCGCTCTGCCGACAAAAAACAAGGCCCGTGCCCCTGGGTAGGGGGACGGGCCAATGCTTGACGGTGCTGGCGGGGCGCAGGAGGTACGCAGCCCCGCCGGAGTCGAAGCAGATTACTGCTTGACGGCTTCGACCTGGATGACCAGCTTGACGTTCTTGGGGAAGCCGTAAGCCAGGCCGTAGTCGATGCCCCACTGGGTGCGGTCGATGACGGCTTCAAAGTCGCCGCCACAGACTTCGCGCTTGAGCATGGGGTGCTGGAAGCAGTTGAAATGGGTGGCCTTGAGGGTCACCGGTGCGGTCTTGTCCTTCAGGGTCAGCTGGCCTTGCACTTCGCTGACCTTGTCGCCGTTGAAGCTGAACTTGTCGCCGACGAACTTGGCGGTGGGGAACTTGTCGGACGAGAAGAAGTCGTCGCCTTGCAAATGCTTGTTCATGCCAGGCACGCCGGTGTTCACCGAGGCGATGTCGAAGCTGATTTCGACCTTGCCGGTCTTGGCGGCCTTGTCGATCTGAACCGTGCCTTCCTTCTTGTCAAAACGACCGCGGTTGGTCGAGGTGCCGAAGTGCAGGATCTCGTAGGTCACGAAGGTGTGGGTAGGCTCGATCGTGTAGGTGGCGGGTTCCGCCTGGGCCAGGCCGCACAGGCTCAGTGCGGCGATGAAAAAAGCTGCTGTCTTCATGAATGGTTCCTTCTTGATTGCGTGGGTTGAGGTGGTGCGAGGGAAATCGAACAGAGAGAAATCGAGTAAGGTGGCGCGGCGTGGTTACAGCGCGGCCACGCCGTTGAAGGCAAGTTTGAACTTCACTTGCACTTCGTTGGCCACCATGGAGGTGTCGGCCCATTCGCCGTCGCCGATTTTGAATTCCAGGCGCTTGAGTACAAAGCTGCCGGTGGCGGTGCTCAGCTTGCCGGCTTGCGTCAGGGTGATGGGCACGACGATGTCGCGGCTCTGGCCCTTGATGCTCAGCTTGCCGCTGACTTCAAACTTGCCGCCGCCGATGGCTTTGATGGCGCTGCTCTGGAAGCTGGCTTGGGGTAGCTTCTTGCTGTCAAACCAGGCCGGCTTGGCCAATTCGGCATCAAATTCGGCCGCGCCCAAGCTGACGCTGGCCAAGTCGATGGTGAAGCTGACCCGCCCGGCTTCGGGCTTCTTCGGATCGAAGGCCAGTTGAGCGTCAAAGCGCTTGAAGTGGCCGTCCACCGGCACACCCATCTGCTTGCTGATGAAACTCAGCTGGCTCTGGGCGGCCAAGAATTGAATTGGTGTCGCGGCAGCAGCAGCCGGCGCGGCGGCGGGCTTGGCCTGGGCTTGAGCGGCAAATGCGGGTAGCAGCAGGGCGCTGCTCAAGGCGAGTGCGCTCAGGGTAGAGCGGCGCAAAATTCGGGCGGTGTTCATAGGACTCCTTGGACAACGAGTAGGTTCAACGGCCACGGCCGGGCAGCATGCGCTGGACCAGACCGTCGCGGTCGATGAAGTGGTGTTTCAGCGCGCCGCCCACATGCAGCAGCACCAGCAAGGCCATCGCCCAGGCCAGCAGTTCATGGGCGTCTTTGAGCAGATCGGCCAGGGCTTTGTCCTTGGGGACGAAATCTGGCAAGGGGATCACGCCGAACCAGACGATGGGGAAGCCCGCCGCCGAGCTATAGGCCCAGCCGACCAGAGGCACGGCGAAAAACAGCGCGTACAAGAGACCATGGGTGATGTGGGCCACAAAAGCCTGCCAGCGCGGCATGGGCAAATCGGCGGGTGGCTTGTGGCTCAAACGCCAGAGCAGGCGCAAGGCTGACAGGGCCAGGATGGTGACGCCAGCCCATTTATGCCAGTTGTAGAGCTTCAGCCGATTGGGGGAGAAGGGCAGATCCGCCATGTACAAGCCCATGCCGAAGGCTCCCATGATCGCCACCGCCAGCAGCCAGTGCAGGGCAATCGCGGGGGCGCTGTAGCGGGTGGCGGCTGAGGACGTGGCGATCTGATGACGCATGGCGAAGACCCTGTCTGAGCTGTGTTGACTTGACGCTAGTGTGAACCCTGGCGCCTGAGCGCGGATTCACCCCGCTTGACGCCAAGGTTCAGTGAATTTGAACACCCCTGGTAGCTCTGACGCAGCCGCGGGGTCATGTCATGCCCTGGTCACAGGCGGCGGCACAAGATAGCGGCTGCAGTTAAGGGGTTGTGAGATGGATATTGTTTGCAAGATCGAAGCCTTGTTCGAGCGCCGTGGCGCCACGCTTTACAGCGGCGAACAGCTGGCGCGCCGGGAGGCGGTGACTGCGCAAGCCCATGCGCTGCAATGCGCTCAACTGGCCGAATGGGCGCATGCCGACAACACCCTGGTGGCGGCCGCCCTTTTGCATGACCTGGGCCAGTTGCTGGATGGCGCCGCCGATGATGCGCTGCGCAATGATCACCATGAGTTGCGGGCGCTAACCTTTCTTTCCGGTGGAGGCTTTGGTCCCGCTGTGCTGGAGCCGATCAGCCTGCATGTGGAAGCCAAGCGCTATCTGGTGGCCACCGATGAAAGCTATGGCGAGAGCTTGTCTCTGGCCTCACGCCATTCGCTGGCCTTGCAAGGTGGGCCGATGAATGCGGAAGAGCGCCTGCTCTTTCTGGCTCAGCCGCATGCCAGCCGGGCCTTGCAGCTGCGCCGCTGGGACGATCTGGCCAAGCACCCCGGCAAGCGCACGCCGCCCTTGGCCTATTACCTGGACCTGCTTGACGCAGTTTTACGGGACAGCCAACAAGTCAAACGCGTGGCTGTTGCCTGAGGCGAGCCCTGTTCGCGCAGGCCCATGTCTTTCGGCATCCCTCTTGAGAGGGATAGCGGTGGCGCCAAGCGCGGGGAATACTGGGCACCAGATTGACATGCCGCCTGGACCTCGGCGTGTTGATCGAGGGGAGGAGTGCTATGCCGACAATCAAAGCCCGCAAGGGTGGCGATTGTCGGCTTAGTTTTTTGTGCCGACCGTTCATGCGCAGGCTTTGGGTTTGCGTGCGCAGGGCGCCCTCAGCGAGGGGCTGAACGCAGCTTTGGGGCAGCATCAGTCGTGCGCCGACTTGAATCGTTAGTATTCACCTTCGGTGCGTGCGTCAGAACACCCAAACTGGGGTGTTCGTACCGGTCTCGCCCAGTCGCGCGGGCAGTATGCTCGGTGGCTTTGCAAAGTGCGGCGCTTGGCCGCGCGCGCGAAGCGCCGTGAGCGCTTGTTTGGGACCCGTCATGAATTCGAATGGCTCGCAAGAGCAACTAGCGGTCGATGAGGAATTGCTCCGTTTCCTGGCACGCCAGGGCCGTCGCATGCCCGTGCCGGTGGGGCTCAGCGCCGTGCTGCTCGGCGCCATCGCGGCCTACGGCAATTCGGCGGTCACGCAAGCGCTGAGCGCTGCCTGGGTGTTGGCCGTTTTGGCGGTGCTGGCACTGCGTTGGTATGTGCTGGGCCTGCTACCCGATCTGCATCAGCTGAGCGTGCGCAAGCGCTTGAGTTGGGTGACCGCCCTGAGCGGCTTTTGCGGTCTGCTGTTCTGCCTCACCCTGCTGTTTACGCCCTGGATGAGTGACTACGAGCGCATGGTGCAAACCATCCTCTTGCTGGGCTTGTGCGCGGGCGCGGTGGCGTCCACGGCAGGCTACTGGCCGGTATTGCTGGTGTTCATGCTGCCGCTGTCTTTCTTCAACAGCCTGGCCTGGTTTTTCCATTCGGCCTCACATCAGCTGTGGTGGATGGACTGGGCCTTGGGCATGCTGATCCTGGGTTTTGCGGGCGTCTTGGCCGTGATGGCGCGCGATGGTCACCGGGTGTTCGTCGATTCGGTGCTGATCCGCCTAGCCCAGGCCAAGAGTAATCAGCAGCTCAGCCTGGCGTTGCAGCAGGCGCAGGCGGCGATGCAATCACGCACCCGCTTTCTGGCCTCGGCCAGCCATGACTTGCGCCAGCCCATGCACACCTTGTCGCTGTTCGGTTCGGCCCTGGTTCGGCGGCCGCTGGATGCGGCCACTTCGTCGATTGCCAGCCAGATGAATCAGGCCGTGCAATCGCTGACCGCGCAGATGGACGCCTTGCTGGATATTTCCAAACTCGACGCGCAAGTGGTGCCGGTCAATAGCCAATGCATCTCGCTCGCCCAGACCTTGCAACGCCTGTGCCAGGAAATGCGCACCGCCGCGGCGGCCAAGGGCCTGGTCCTGGGCCTGAACTGCCCGGCCGATGCCTTTGTGGACACCGATCCGGTTTTGTTGGAGCGGGTCCTGCGCAATCTGATCGACAACGCCATCAAGTACACCGAGCAGGGCCATGTCGATGTGAACGTGGTGCAGGCGGGCAGTGGCGAGTCGGGGCTGTGGCGCATCGATGTATGCGACACCGGCGTGGGCATTGCCCTGCCTGAGCAGAGCCAGGTGTTCGAGGAGTTCTACCAAATCGGCAACCCTGAGCGTGACCGCGCCAAGGGACTGGGCCTGGGCTTGTCCATCGTCAGCCGTTTGGTTGATTTGCTGGACTTGCACCTCGACCTGCGCTCGCAACCCGGTGAGGGCAGCTGCTTCAGCCTCAGCGTGGCAGTGGCCAGCTCAGCCTTGCCCTCCGCTGCGCCAGGCGGCGAGGCCGGTGCGGCCACCGCTCTGGCGCAACTGCCCCATGTGCATGTGCTGGTGCTGGAGGCCGAGGCGCCGGTGCGCCAGGCCATGCAGGCTTTGCTGAACAGCCATGGGGCCGAGGTCAGCCTGGCCAGCACCGCCCGCGAGGCCGTGTTGACTAGCCTGCAGCGCCGGCCCGACATCGTGCTGACCGATCTGCGCCTGCAGGGCGGCGAGGAAGGGCTGCAGGCACTGCGCTCCTTGCGCAGCGCCTTGCCGCAGCTGCCTGCCATCCTGATCACCGGCGACACCTGCCCGGAGCGTTTGCGCGAGGCGCATGAGGCCGGCTTGCTGGTGCTGCACAAGCCGGTGCTAGAGGCGCAGCTGCTGAGCGCGATCAAGTCCGCCTTGGCCATGCCTGTTGAAGCCGCGCCAGCAGCCGTGGCGGCCTAACTTACCACTTCATCTCACCCTTGTTGACCTTTGCGCCGATGTCCAGGGCGATGCCCAGTCCGGCTTGCGGGTAGGCGGTCTTCATGGTCTCGATCAAGCTGGCAGCGTCCTTGGCCTTGGGCAACTCGGACTCGAAGCGGACCAGATAGTCGCGGGTGTAGCGCAGCGACGAGGCGTCCTGAGCGGTGCCGGGCAACATATGGCCGGGCACGACGGTGACGGGCTTGAGCGCGCTGATGGCGTCAATCTTGGCGACCCAGTCGGCACGCGAGGCGCTGGTTTGGGTGTCGGCGGTCCAGGCGTGCAGGCCGCCGAAGATGTTGACGCCGCCCACCACGGCCTGGATGGACGGGATCCACACATAGCTGCGATGCGCCAGGCTGTCGTGCAGGCCGCGCACTTCCAGGCTCTGGCCTTCCAGCGTCAGGGTCTCACCCGTCATGGCCACGGGCAGCACCGGTTGGCGCGGCGCATTGCCAGCCAGCTTGGGGCCCCAAAACTGCACTTTGCCCTTCACCGAGGCTTCAATCTTTTTCAGCGTCGCGGCGCTGGCCACGATCTTGGCGTCAGGGAATTCGGCGTGCAGCACTTCCAGGCCGAAGTAGTAGTCCGGGTCGGCGGCCGAGATGTAGATGGTGCTGAGCTTCTTGCCGCTGTCCAGCACGGCGGCGGCCACGCGCAGGGCGTCGGCGCGGGTGAAGCCGGTGTCCAGCAGCACGGCTTCCTTGGCGCCGCTGACCAGCACCGAGTTGACATGGAAGCTGGCCGGGCCGTGGTTGATGACGGTCAGCGTCAGCGGGGCGGGCTCAGCGGCGGCGGCGGGCTGCACGGCGCTCAAGGTGGCGGCGAACAGGGCACCCATGCCGAAGGACTTCAGCAGGCGGCGCAGGCTTGGGTTTTGGGTCGAAAACATGGTCTGTCCAATCAGTTGTGTTGCGATGGATGAACTTTATTTGCTCTGAATCGCAAGATAAACAGCGATTGGATAGACTGTTTGTTTCCTAAATCGATCGAATCAAGGTGGTGACCATGGACAGATTGCGGGCCATGCAGTTGTTTGTTGAGGTGGTGGAGCGCGGCAGCCTGACCGCGGCGGCCGAGCATTTGCAGATGTCCCGCGCCATGGCCTCGCGCCATCTGGAGGCGCTGGAGCAGTGGTTGGGCGCCCGGCTTTTGCAGCGCAGTACCCGGCGCCTCAGCCTCACGGAGGCTGGCACGCAAGCTTTATCGTCCTGCCGGCAGATGGTGGCCTTGGCCGACGAAACCCTGCAGGCGGCCGGCAACCACCAGCAAACGGTGCAGGGACAGTTACGCGTCAGCGCCAGTGCCTCGTTTGCGCAAGGCCCGCTGGCGCCGGCGGTGGTGGACTTTCTGCGCCAGCACCCGCAGACCCGCATCGAGGTGCTGGTGCAGGAGCGCGCGGTCAATCTGGTGGAAGACCGCATCGATCTGGCCCTGCGCATCAGCAATCAGCTCGACCCGCAGCTGATTGCCCGGCGCTTGACCTGGTGCCGCTCCGCGATTTGCGCGGCCCCGGCCTATCTGGCCGCGCAAGGCCAGCCGCAATCACCGGCCGATTTGATGGATCACGCTTGCATGGCGCACCAGCTTTACAGCCCCGATGCCTGGCGCTTGCAGCGCGGCGCCGAGCGCGTGGTGGCCAGCCTGCCGCAGATCCGCCTGAGCGCGAATGACAGCGTGACGCTGCTGCGTGCCGCGCTGGCCGGGGGCGGCATCGCGTTGTTGCCGACCTATCTGGCCGGGCCTTTTCTGGCCAGCGGCGAGTTGCAGCGCGTGCTGCCCGAGCATGAGCCCGAATGCCTGGGCCTGCACGCCGTCTACACCAGCCGGCGCCACCAGCCGGCGCTGCTGCGCAGCTTCATCGACTTCTTGGCGCAGCGCTTCGATGCGGAGTTGCCGTTCTGGGATGTCGGCGCTAATTGATCTCGCCCGCGTAGGCCAGGCGCAAGGCATCGACGCGTAAATGGCGCTGCAGGGCGGCGTTGAGCTGCGTCAGCGTGAGCGCTTGGATGGCCTCGTCCAGCGCTTGGGCGCGCAGCAGGCTGTGGCCGCGATACAGGCCGCTGGCCAAGCTGGCGGCTAGGTGGGCGTCTTGCATGCGGGCCAGGCGCCGCTCACCCAGCAGGGCTTGCTGGGCGCTGCGCAACTCGGCCGCGCTGGCGCCTTGTTGGCTGAGTTGGCGCACCTCTTCCCGCAGGGCTTGCTCCAGCTGCGCGCGCTGCTGCGGGGCGAACAAGGCGCCCAGATGCCAGACGCTGTTGAGGTCCGGCCCACCCCAGCGCCAGTAAGACCAGACGTTGTAGGACAGGCCTTCGCGCTCGCGGATGCGTTTCCACAGGCGTGAATCGCTGCTGCCGCCGAGGATCAGGTTCGCCACCAACAGCGCTGCGTGATCGGCGTGCTCATCGTTCACTGCCAGGTCCAAGCGCGCCAGCAGGGCGGCATTGCGCTTGTCGGCCAGCAGAAGCTGTTGCAGCGCTTGCGGGGCACCGGCCTCAACCTTGGCATCGGCCAAGGGGCGGGGCAGGGCGGCGTAGGCGGCGGGGGCTTGCCAGTCGCCCAGCGCTTGCTGCAGGGCCGCGCTCAGCTCGGCGGGATCAAAGTCGCCCACGGCGGCGAACTGCGCGTGCGTGCTGCCGTAAAAGCGCTGGTGAAAGTCGCGCAGCTGATCGAGGCTGACGGCTTGCAGATCGGCCGCCATGTCGTCAAAGCTGCGGGCATGGCGCACATCGCCGCGCGGCCAAGGGCTCAGCGTCTGCGCCAGCGCATTCGCGGCCAGCAGCTCCGGGTCGTTGCGCTGCGTTTGCAGATTGCCCAGCAGCTGCGCGCGCACCTCATCGAGCAGCGTCTGCTGCCACAAGGGCTGGCGCAAGACTTCGGCCACCAGCTGTACGGCGGCAGCGGCATGCTGGCGCTGGCTGCGCCAATTCAGCGTGAGGCGATCGGCCTCGGCGCTGATTTGCAAGTTCATCTTCAAGGCGTCCATGCGGTCGCTGAGGGCCTGGGCATCCAGGCTTTGCGTGCCCTTGCCCAGCAGGCCGGCCAGCAGTTCCGCCACCGCCGCCTGGCCGCGCAGATTGTTGGCATCGCCCATGCGCAGCACAAGCGTTGACTCCAGCATGCCGCCGCGTGTGGGCTTGGGCAGCAGGGCCAGGCGCATGCCGCCGGGTAGTTGGCTGCGCTGGGTCAGGCGCTCGATCTTGGCCGGCCGCGTGTCAAAGGCGGGCACGGCGGCGGGGCCCGGGCCGGGCTTGAAGTCGCGCAGGGCATGGCCCGCATCGACAAAGCTGGGCTTGGGGGCGCGCTGCGGCTGTTCGGTCGGCAGGTAAAGCACCAGGGTCCGATTGGCGGGCAGCAGGCGCTCGCGGGCCACGCGTTGCAGCTCGGCCAGGCTCAGCGCCTTGACGCGGTCCCGCAGCAGAAAGTAGAGCCGCCAGTCGCCCTGTCCCACGGCGTTGGACAAGGCCAGGCTGAGGCTCTCGGCATCGGCGAACTGCTGCTCCCATTGGTTGAGCCAGCGGGTCTTGGCACGCTGCAACTCTGTCGCGGTGATGGGCCTGGTGCTCAGTTCTTCTTCCAGCACCTGCAGCATTTCGCGCTGCATTTCGGCGGGATCTGCGCCTGCCGCGAGTTCGGCCGTCAGCATCATCACGCCGGGCTCGGCACGCAGCTCATTGCTGGCGCTGATGCGGCTGGCCAGCTTGCGCTCGCTCACCAGGCGTTGGGCCAGCCGCCCGCCTGGGGCGGCGCTGAGGATGTTTTGCAGCAGCTCGATGGCGGCATAGTCCGGGTGCGCGGCGGCCGTGGCGTGATAGGCCGCCCGCAGCGCGGCCACGCCGCCGCTGCGGCGGATCACCACGCTGCGTTCGCCGTCCTGGGCGGCTTCCAGGGTGTGGCGTGGTGCTGCGGCGCTTTCACCGGTACTTGGCCCCGCGGGCAAGGCGCCAAAGCTCTGTTGCACCCAGGCCAGCGCTTTGATGGGCTCGAAGCTGCCGCTGATGATCAGCGTGGCGTTGCTGGGCTGGTAGTAGCGGCGATAGAACTGGCGCAGCTGGCTGGCCTTGATGTTTTCTACATCGCTGCGCGTGCCGATCACCGGGCGCTTATAGCTGTGCCACTGGTACATGGCGGCCAAGGCGTGTGACTCCAGGTTGAAGTCGAGATCACCGTCGCTGATGTCCATCTCGCTGCGCACCACGCTCATCTCGGCATCCAGGTCGGACTGGCGGATCAGGCTGTTGCGCATGGCATCGGCCTGCCAGGCCAGCAGCCAGCGCAGCTTGGCCTCATCGGCGGCGAAGCTGGCGAAGTAATTGCTGCGGTCGTGCCCGGTGCTGGCATTGGCATTGATGCCCAGGCGGCTGAAATCCGCCCAGGGGCTGGGGTGGCGCGGCGTGCCTTTGAAGATCATGTGCTCCAGCAAATGGGCTAGGCCGGCCTCGCCGTAGCTCTCATGCTTGGCGCCGACCCGGTAAGTCATATTGACGTGGGTGCTGGGCTTGGAGTCGTCGGGCGCCAGCAGCACTTGCAGGCCGTTGGTCAAGCGGTATTCGCTGATGCCTTCGGCGCTGGTCTGCAGCCGCGGCGCGGCCCAGGCGGATGCTGCGGGCTGCAGCAAACTCAGGCTCATGAACAGCAGCCGCAGCGGCTTGATGACGGAGAGGTTGGAGGAGGACCCGGGCATGCAGTGATGAGCGAAAAGATGGCGGAGGCGGCAAGCGTAGCAGGCGGGTGTTGCCTCTTGCGGCAGAGCCGCGGCAATGGCGCTCAGGGCCTGGCGAAATCAAACCGGCGGCCCACCCGCAGCGCCGGCAAAGTCAGGGACAATTCAACACCGCGCGAGGCATCCGCCCAGCGCCTGTTTGCCTCAGCCCCGTCAGCGCCTGCATGAACTCAAAACCGGTTGCCCTCAAGCCCAAGGATCGCGCCAAGATTCTCATCGGCAGCCTTTTGCATCCGCGGCAAACGCGGCGCTGGCTGCAGTTCGTCGGCCAGAACGAGATCCTGCAAGACAAGCTGGCGCAGTTCCCCTTCGCACACAGCAAGATCTACCGCCCCTATTTGTCGAACCGCCTGTGCTGCGCCAAGCGGGTCGATGTCTTGATTGCCCATTACCGTTTCCTGAGCGACTTCGGTCTGAGCGACTGGGTGCGCGACGCCTCGCAGCAGCCACAGCCCTTGGTGCAGCTGGCGTGCAAGTCCGGCGCCAACATGGCACTGGAGCTGAGCGCCATTCACGAAGGTCACCGCGAAGGGGAGTTGTGCCTGCGCTTGGTCTACAAGGGTGAGTACATCTTTGCCGCTTCCCTGGTGGTGTTCGAGGAAGAGGGGCAGCCCTGCCTGATGCTGGGCCGCCTGCAAGGCAAGGCCACCGATCAGGCCCGCGAGCTGGTGCGCGAAGCCACCAAAGACCTCTACAGCACCCGCCCGGCCGGCTTGCTGGTGCTGGCGGCCAGGCATTTCGCTCATTTGCTGGGCTGCTCAAAAGTGCTGCTGGTCAGCAACCACAACCGCATCAGCATCAATCTGTGGCGGCGCTGGCACATCACCTCCAATTACGACCAGATGTGGACGGAGATGGAGGCGGTGCAGCGCCCTGACGGCAATTACGAGTTGAGCGCGCTGGATAAGCCCTTCATCGACATCGAGGCCATAGCCTCCAAAAAGCGCTCGGAAGCGCGCAAGAAGCTGGCCCTGCTGGAAGCGATGTTTGAAGGCCTGGCGCTGAGCCTGAACACGGCGCGCAGCAGCGGCAGCAGCAACGCCGCCAAAGCCTAAGCCTGCCTGGAAAAGCGCTGCCGGTATTGCTCCGGCGTGATGCCGGCGTGGCGCTTGAGGCTGCGCTGCAAGCTGTCCACCGAACCGAAGCCCGCCTTGTGCGCCACCCGGGCCAGCGGCCAGGGCGTTTGTTCCAGATGGCTTTTGGCGCAGTCCAGCCGCAACGCTTCGACAAAGCGCGCCGGGGTCTGCCCGGTTTCCTGCCGGAACTGGCGCGCAAAGTGGCGCTCGCTCATGGCCACACGCTGGGCCAGTTCGGCCACGCCCAGGTCGGCTTGCGGATGCTCATGCATCCAGCTCAGCAGATCCCGGAAGCGATGGCTGGCCCGCGTCTGCGCCTGCAGGCCGGCTGAAAACTGCGATTGCCCGCCCGGCCGGCGCAAGTACAGCACCAGGTCGCGCGCCACCGCGAGTGCCACCGCCTGACCCAGATCGGCCTCCACCAAGGCCAGGGCCAGATCAATTGCGGCCGAGATGCCGGCCGAGCTGTAGAACGGCGGGTCGGCCACAAAGATGGCGTCGGGCTCCAGCGCAATGCCGGGGTACTGGCGCGCCAAGGCCGCGCAGGAGCGCCAATGCGTGGTGGCGCGCCGGCCCTCCAGCAAGCCCGCGCCCGCCAAGGCAAACGCTCCCGTGCACACACTGCCGACGCGCCGCACCACGCGGGCCTTGCGGCGCAGCCAGGGCAGCAGGGCGTGTGCCGTGCCGCCGGTGTCGAAGGCCTGTTCGTCGCCGCCTGCCACCAGCAAGGTGTCGATGCTGCCGCGTAGCTCGGCAATGGGGACGGAGTCGGCCCAGCTCAGGCCCGAGTTGCAGCGCACCGTGCCGCCGCTGGGCGAGGCCAAGATCAGCCGGTAGGCCGGTGCCTGGCCCTCGCGGGCGCTGAACTGCGCGGCCTTGGTGAAGACCTCCCAGGGGCCCGTCACATCGAGCGACTGGCAGCCCTCGTAGGCCAGCAGCACGATGACGCGGCTGCGCCGAGCGGCCGTGTTGGCTTGAGTTTCTGGCATGGCTGAATTTGCGGTGATGTTGTCAGAACAGACATGCTACGCCTGCCTAGACTGGACGCATGAATGAATCCAAACTGCAAGTCTGGCTGTTGGTCTTGTGCCAAGCCCTCTATGTGTGCGCCTCGGCCATCGGCCTGACGCTGACCGGCCTGGTGGGCCTGAATCTGGCGCCCTCGCAGGCACTGGCCACTTTGCCCTTCGCCCTGGTGACGGTGGCCACGGCCTGCAGCACCATCCCGGTGTCACTGGCGATGGCGCGCTGGGGGCGCAAGCCCTTGTTCCTGCTGGGCGCCTTGGCCGGTGGCGTGGGCGGAGGCCTGGCGGCCTGGGCCATCGTGCGGGGCAGCTTCACCCTGTTTTGCCTGGCCATGCTGTTCCAGGGCTTGTTCCAGGCCAGCGCCCAGTACTACCGCTTTGCGGCCACCGAAGCGGCTGCGGCCGACTTCAAGGCCAGGGCCATTGGCCTGGTGATTGGCGGCGGCGTGCTCGCGGCCGTGCTGGGCCCCACGCTGGCTGCCTGGGCGCGGGATGCGTTAGGGCCGCACACCTTTGCCGGCTCCTACCTGGCGGTGCTGGGTTTGGCGTTGCTCTCTAGCCTGGTGCTGGTCAGGCTGCAAATGGCCGCGCCCCCCGCATTGCCGGCCGGCCAGGCCGCCACACCCTGGCGGCGCATCGTCAGCCGCCCGGCTTTCATCGTGGCGGTGGCCAATAGCGCAGTGGCCTATGCCGTGATGATGTTTGTGATGACGGCCACGCCCTTGGCCGTGCTGGGCTGCGGCCTGAGTGTGGGCGCAGCGGCCACGGTGATCCAGTGGCATTTGTTCGCCATGTTTGCGCCGGGCTTCTTCAGCGGCAAGCTGGTGGCGCGCTGGGGTGTGCAGCGAGTGTTGCTGCTGGGCACCGCGCTATTCGGCCTGGCCGCCTTGCCCGCTTTGCTGGGGCTGACGCAGCTTCATTTCGGCATTGCGCTGGCGCTCAATGGCCTGGCTTGGAACCTGATGTTTGTGGGCGGCACCAGCTTGCTGGCCCAGGGCTTCGCGGCCGACTCCGCCGTGGACCGGGCCCGCGCCCAGGCCGCCGGTGAGTTCATCACCTTCGCGGCCGTGGCGGGCGCTTCACTGGCTGCCGGCGCGCTCTACGCCAGCCAGGGCTGGGCAGCGGTCAATCTGCTGGTGCTGCCGCTGCTGGCCTTGGCTGTGGGCGCCACCCTGTGGCAGCAACTGCAGCAGCGCGCCGGCCGGCTGGCGGCGAGCGCTTAAGGCTGCTGCGGTGCCGCCGGGGCAGCCGCCCCGGCTCTGCTTCAAGCCTGCCACTGCCCCATCAAGCTCGCCCACTTGGCGCGAGCCGCCTTGAGGTGGCGCTCCTTCACATGCCCATAACCGCGAATTTCCTCGGGGATGCGGGCGATGTCCACGGCCAGCTTGAGGCGCTCGGCCGTCAGGCCCTTGGCCAGGATGGCTTCGATGCTGGCGCGGTACTCATTGATCAAGGCGCGCTCGGTCTTGCGCTCTTCGGTGTGGCCGAAGATGTCGAAAGCCGTGCCGCGCAAGCCCTTGAGCTTGGCCAGCAGGCCAAAGGCCGGGCGGATCCAGGCGCCCATCTGCTGTTTGACCAGCTCGCCCTTCTCGTTCTTCTTGGCCAGCAGCGGCGGCGCGAGGTGATGGATGATTTTGTAGTCGCCCTCGAACTGCGCGGCCACCTTGTCGGTGAAGCGCTTGTCGGTGTGCAGGCGGGCGACTTCGTACTCGTCCTTGTAGGCCATCAGCTTGAACAGATAGCGCGCCACGGCCTCGCTCAGCTGGCTGCCGCCCAGCGGCTTCTCGGCGGCTTGCACCTTGTCGACCAGTGCCTTGTAGGCGGCGGCATAGGCGGCGTTCTGGTAGTCGGTCAGGAAGGCGACGCGCTTGCTCACCAGCTCTTCGACGCCCGGGCGCTTGACGATGTTGATGACTTGCGTGGCCACAAACAAGGCCTGCACGGCGGCCAGATCATGGGCGCAGCGGCGGCCCCATTCAAAGGCGATCTTGTTGTTGTCGATCTGCACATTGTTGAGCTCGATGGCGCGCATCAGTGCGGCATAGCTCAACGGAATGCGGCCCTGCTGCCAGGCATAGCCCAGCATCAGCGGGTTGGTGTAGAGCGAATCGCCCACCAGCTTGACGGCCACTTCCTCGGCATCAAACATGCCCAGATGGCTTTGGCCTACGGCGGCCAGCACAGCGCTTTCGCAAGCGGCGCCGGGGAATGACCAGTTGGCGTCATTGACCAAATTGGCCGTTGGCGAGCCGTGGGTGTTCAGCGCCACATAGGTGTGCCCCTCGCGCATCACGGCCAGGGTGGCCTTGTTGGCGGCAACGATGGAGTCGCAGGCGATCACCAGCTTGGCCTCGGCCGTGCCGACCTTGGTGCAGTGCAGGTCTTCGGCCTTGTTGGCGATTTGGATATGGCTCCAGGTGCTGCCACCCTTTTGCGCCAGACCGGCCGCGTCCTGCGTGATCACGCCCTTGCCTTCGAGGTGCGCAGCCATGCCCAGCAATTGGCCGATGGTGATGACGCCGGTGCCGCCCACGCCGCCCACCACAATGCCCCAGGCCTTCTCGGCATTTGGCACAACGGGTTGAGGAATGGCGCCGAGCTTGGCGCTGTCGAAGGGGCTGAGTTTCTTGTCCTTCTTGGGCTTCTTGAGCTCGCCACCTTCCACGGTGACGAAGCTGGGGCAGAAGCCTTTGACGCAGCTGTAGTCCTTGTTGCAGCTGTTCTGGTTGATCTGACGCTTGCGGCCGAATTCGGTGTCGACCGGCTCGATCGACAGGCAGTTCGATTGCACCGAGCAGTCGCCGCAGCCTTCACACACCAGCTCGTTGATGACCACGCGCTTGGCCGGGTCCACCAGCTTGCCCCGCTTGCGGCGGCGGCGCTTTTCGGTGGCGCAGACTTGGTCGTAAATGATGACGCTGGTGCCGGGGATCTCGCGGAACTGGCGCTGCACGGCGTCAAGCTCATCGCGGTGATGCACGCTCACACCAGCCAGCAGGGACACGCCTTGGTACTTCTGCGGCTCGTCCGTCACGATGCAGAGCTTGCTCACACCTTCGGCCGTCACGCTTTGCATGATTTGCAGCACGGTGTGGCCTTCGGCGCGCTCACCGACTTGCTGGCCGCCCGTCATGGCGACGGCGTCGTTGTAGAGAATCTTGTAGGTGATGTTGACGCCGGCGGCGATGCTCTGGCGGATTGCCAGCAGGCCGCTGTGGAAGTAGGTGCCGTCGCCCAGATTGGCGAAGATGTGCTTCTCGTTCGTGAAGGCCGACTGGCCCACCCATGGCACGCCCTCACCACCCATTTGCGTAAAGGTGGCGGTGTTGCGGCCGGGCATCCAGCTGACCATGTAGTGGCAGCCGATGCCGGCTACGGCGCGCGAGCCCTCGGGCACGCGGGTGGAGGTGTTGTGCGGGCAGCCGCTGCAGAACCAGGGCGTGCGGTCGGCGCCGCCGGCGGTCTTTTCCTCGGCCTTGAGGGCGTTTTCCTTGGCGTCGATGATGGCCACGCGGGCATCCAGGCGCGCCATCACATCGGCATCCACGCCCAGCTTCTTCAGGCGCTTGGCGATGGCGCGGGCGATGATGGCCGGCGTCAGGTCGGCTTGCGGGCGCAGCAGCCAGTTGCTGCTCGGGTTGGGCAGGCTCCACTCGCCGCCTTCGCCTTCATGGTCGTCGAACTTGCCCAGCACATGCGGGCGCACATCGCTGCGCCAGTTGTACAGCTCTTCCTTGAGCTGGTATTCGATCATCTGGCGCTTTTCTTCGATCACCAAAATTTCTTGCAGGCCTTCGGCGAAGTCGCGCGTGATGGTGGCTTCCAGCGGCCACACCACATTGACCTTGTGCAGGCGGATGCCCAGACGGCGGCAGGTGTCGTCATCCAGGCCCAGGTCATGCAGGGCCTGGCGGGTGTCGTTATAAGCCTTGCCGCTGGCGATCAGGCCAAAGCGGTCTTGCTTGGTTTCGATGACGTTGTAGTTCAGCTTGTTGGCGCGGATATAGGCCAAGGCGGCATACCACTTGTAGTCCATCAAGCGCTTTTCCTGCTCCAGCGGCGCGTCGGGCCAGCGGATGTGCAGTCCGCCCTCGGGCATCTGGAAGTCCTCCGGCATGATGATCTTGACGCGGTCCGGATCGACGCTGATGGACGAAGAGCTTTCGACGATTTCCTGAATCGTCTTCAGGCCCGACCACAGGCCCGAGAAGCGGCTCATCGCAAACGCGTGCAAGCCCATGTCCAGAATGTCTTGCACGCTGGTGGGGAAGAACACCGGGAAGCCCACGGCCTTGAACACGTGGTCGCTCTGGTGCGCGGCGGTGGAACTCTTGGCGATGTGGTCATCACCCGCCACCGCGATCACGCCACCATGCTTGGCGGTGCCGGCCATATTGGCGTGCTTGAACACGTCGATGCAGCGGTCCACGCCCGGGCCCTTGCCGTACCAGATGCCGAACACGCCGTCGAACTTGTTCTTCTCGGGGAAGAGGTCGAGCTGCTGTGTGCCCCACACCGCGGTGGCACCCAGTTCTTCATTGACGCCGGGCTGGAACACGATGTTCTGCTTGGCCAGATGCTTCTTCGCAGCCTGCAGCGCTTGGTCATAAGTACCCAGCGGCGAGCCGCGGTAGCCGCTGATGAAGCCGCCGGTGTTCAGGCCCACCATCGCGTCGCGAGTGCGTTGCAGCATTGGCAGGCGCACCAGGGCTTGCACCCCGCTCATGAAGGCTCGGCCGCTGTCCAGCGCGTATTTATCGTCCAGCGTGACGGTCTCTAGCGCACGCAAGATATGGTCGGGCAGGGGTGCATTCATGATGTGGCTTTAGGCTCCAGGGGTGGTGTGGCTGGCGCAGCTTCGAGGGCGCTGACCGCTTGTGGCGGCGCACCTTGGCTGGCGCGGTTCTCGGCTTTTTACCGGGTACGGGAGTGTATGAAAAGCCCGGCCTGCTGTGCTTGCTTTTTGGCGCTCCAGATTCGCAGTTCGCGCAATAATCATGCTGAGAACTGCGGAAGGCCTTGCGAATGATTTCGAAAAATCAAACTTCAGTAAAAACCCTTGAGTCGCAGGAAGGGGTGCCGGCCGGTGCGCCCGGTGCGTCCTCGGGCCTGGATCGCTACGACATCGCCATCCTGCAAGCCCTGCAGCGCGACGCGCGTTTGTCGAATGCCGAGCTGGCCACCCGCATCGGCCTGTCGGCGGCGCCGACCTGGCGGCGCGTCAAGTGGCTGGAGGAGCAGGGCTTCATCACCGGCTATCGGGCCGAGATCGATAGACGCAAGGTTGGTCTAGGCGTGCTGGCCTTTGTACGGGTGGATGCCGACCGCAATAACGGCGCCTCCACCAAGGTGCTGGAAGAGGCGCTGCGCCAGCTGCCCGAGGTGATCAGCTGCCACTACATCTCAGGCACCGGCACCTTCGAGCTGCAGGTGATGGCCACCGACTTGGACGCGTTTTCCCGCTTCACTATCGACACCTTGCTGCACCTGCCCAATGTGAAGGACGTGCACACCCGCTTTTCTCTGGGCGAGGTGAAGGCGGCCGGGGTGACGCCGCTGGGGCATTTGGGCGCGGCCTAGCGCGGCTGCGGCTCACTTGCTGGGGCTGCCGGTTACGTCGATCTTGAGTTGGTAGTTGCTGTGCTCATTGCGCCGCGCGGCATTGCGCATCAGATAGACCCGCACGCTGTACTCGCCCGCCTCGGTGCTGTCCAGCTTGAACTCATTGCCGGCGCTTGAGCCGATATGAATGGCCTCGCCCTGTGAGCCGGGTGGCAAGACATTGAAATAGGTCGAGGGATTGCTGGGCTTAAAGCTGACGGTCAAGACCTGCCCTGCGCCCGTGCGCAGCTTGTAGTCAATGGTTTGGTCCCCTTTGATGCTGGCCTTGATGGTGCTGCCGGAGCTGCCCTTCTTGAACTGAACCTGCTTGACCTGAATGCCGGGTTCGGCGGCCACAGTGATTGGCGGGGCGACTCCAACGGCCGCAGCGAGGAGGGCAGAAAAACAGATGCGCATCTTCATGGTCAGTCACCTTGAATGGATAAAGAGTGAGTTGTGGGCGCAGCAGCGCGGCCTCAGGCGCCGCTGCCCAAGGTCCATTTGACCAAGGCGCGGAACAGAGCTTCGCGCGGATAGCCGCGCTCGCTGGTGCTGGCCCGCACCCAGACGCTGGGGTGACGTTCGCGCGGCAGGGCAATGTCCCAGTGGTCGGCGCGGGCTTCGGCTAGTAGGCTGCTGCCGGGCAGGATGGCGTCCCGGCTGAGCAACTGCCCATCATTGCGCGGGTCGATATTGCTGAGCGCGCTATTGAAGGGGCGCAGCGAAATGCCCACTTCATGCGGCGGCACAAAGCCCAGCACCGAGTGGTAGCACAGGCTGCGGGGTGGCGGGTGCGCGGCCAGCCAGGCCACGCTCTCGCGCTGCGTCACACTGCTGACCTCCTGGCCGTCCGAGGCCGTGCAGCCAAAAGCATTGATGCGCGTGGACAGGCTTTCAAACAGGTCTTCAAAGTGGTCGGCCAAACGGGTGCCCATGACCACGCCGGCCACCGCCACCAGATCGCTCACGGCCGCGGGCAGGCCCTCAGCTTCGGCCTGCAGCAGCGCCAGTGCGCGCAAGGTGTCTGGCACGCCTTTGGAGTAGGCAATCAGCACAATGCGCTGCACGCCGGGGCGCGCGGCTTCTTGGCGAATGGCCGCCGCCACGCGCTTGGCATTGGCGGCGCTGGACTCGCGCCCGGGCAGGCTCAGCGCTTGAACCTGGGCCAAGCCCAAATCGGCATATTGGCGATAAGCCTCGCTGCGGCTGAGCGTGCGCTCGCGCAAAACGCCGTCACCAAAAGGCACGGACTGTTCTTCAAAACAGTCGGAGAACAAACCGGGCACCAGCAAGACCGAGGTGCCGGGCGCTTGGGCCTGAAAGCGTTGCTCCAGCGCGGCCAGTCTTTGCTTGGAGGCCGCCAGGCTAGCCGGCGGCGGCGCGGGCTCAAGCCCATGCAACCAGGCTTGAATCGGTTGTGGCTTGGGGCCGGGGTGGGCCAGCAGCTCTTGCGCAAACAGGGCGCCAAAGTCTTGCCGCTCGTCTTGGATGCCGGCGGCGGCCAGGGGCAGATTGACGATGGGCCAGGGGCTCATCACCGCCGGCGGGGCGACCCAGCTGGCGCAGGCGCTGAGCAGCAGGGCAAGTGTTGGCGGGCAAATTCGCAGCAGCAGCGGTGTTCTCACGATTCAGTCCATGCCCACACTGGCTTCGGTCAGAAAAAAGCGCTCGGCGCGGCGCTTGGCTTCACTGCGATTCTCATTGCGCGTTTCTTCGGTGGCATCAAAGTCGAGCTTGGCGGCTTGCACGGCGCGGCAAGTCATATAGGCCCTGGCGCGCGGCTCGGTCAAGTCGTCCAGATGGGCGCCGAGCAGATCCACCAGTTTGGCCTTGCGCCTGAATAAATCGACTTGCTCGGCATAGTCCTTGGGCTGCTCGGCCCGCAGCTTCTCTACGCATTCATCAAAGCTGGCGCCCTTGCACCAGCGGGGGAATTCGGCGCGAATCAAAGTGCGTGTGTCGGCATCGACAAATTGTTTGACCTGCATGATGGCGTCCAGCATCGCGTCTTGGTAAGCGTGGGCGTGTTCGTAGAGCGTGGCGTCACAGCCCTCACAGTCCGGGCCGAAGCGTTTGAGCAGCCAGCCCACCAGACTGCCGCGCGACTCTCGCTGTTTGCGCACCAGCTCGCCGTCCACCGCGCGAATCGCGTCCACCGGCACATTCAGCGAGCCGCAGGTTTGGCCCTCCCAGGCGGCCATCAGCTCGTCATCGCTTTCCACCGGGTCTTCGCCATGCGGCATCAGCTCGCCGCGCACCAGGATGCGCTTGGCTGCCTCGTCGTAGGCAAAGCTGATGCGGCGGTAGGCCACCGGCCAATCGGACAGTGAGCTGACGTTGAGCTCCAGCACCGGGCGGATGTCGAGCTCCCGGTGGGCGGCCCAGAAGCCGCGGTGGGTGTGGGCCGACAAGTAGACCAAGGGGTGGTCGACTCGTGACATCAGGCTGCGCAGCAGCAAGCGCGAAGGCAGGCCGAGCGCGCGCCAGTTGTGGTGGCCAGCAAAGATCACCAAGTCCCCTTTTTTCTTGGCTTCGGTGACCCAGTGCGTCAGGGCGCGCACCTGGTCCAGATTGACGTGGCCGATGCTGCCGGGGCTGCGGCCCATCAAAGTGTCCCAGCTGCTGACCAGGGGGCCGGCTTGGTTGGTGTCCAGCCCAATGACGATCACGTTGCGTGTGGCGCCAGGGGCCCGTGGTAGCTGAATGCGCTGGGCCAGGAAGGAATCGGCATAGGCATAGCCGTCCAGCACATGGGCCTCAATGCCGCTGAGGAAGGCCTCGGCATTGGGGTTGCGCCAGCTGACGCGGTGCGAGCCTCGGGCCGGAGGGAGTTGGATGCCGGGCTGCGAGGGCACGGCCGCCTGGCCCTCCAGATACATCTGAATGAAGTCGCGTTTGCTGAAGGCCTCGTTTTGGCCTTTGTTGGCCTTCTCTTCCAAGCTTGCGCCGCGCCGGCAGGCCTGGTTCCACTTCTGCGCATCGCGGTTGAGGATGTCGTCCATGATGCTGTAGCCGTAGATGCCAAACATCAGCCCATCGTGATTGCCGGGCAGGATGGCGCCGGCTCGGCCCGCCGCGTTGAAGACCCGGCTCATGCGCTGCGCTTCGGAGCGGCAGGACAGGTCCAGCACATCGCCCAGATGTAGAAAGTTCTCGTTGGGGTGGGCCTGAAGCGCCCACTCCATGATGCGGCGCCCAAACAGCGGCTGTTCGGGCGGGCGCTGGGCCACTTCCACATAAGCGTCCACCGCGCTGTCGTTGTCGTAAAGCGGCCAGCCCGTGGGCTCATGCTCCTGCGTATCCCCCAGGGCCACGATGGGCGTGGTCAGCACTTGGTAATTGCCGCTGCCGGGCACTTGGGCATCGGGGCCGGGCTGGGGTGAAAAGCTGACGCAGGCGCTCAGCGCGGCGGCCATGAGGCCGGTAACAGCCCAAGAGCAGCAGCGCAAGATCGTGTGGCACATGTCAGCGGCGCCTTCAGTAATAGCTGGACGGCATCAGCTTGAAGAACCAGCTCTGCAGGCGCTGCCAGTGGCTGCGTGCGGGGGCTTGTTTCAGCACTTGCTGCTCGCCATGCCAGACGACGGTTTGCGCGGCATTGAATGCCAGCCGCCAGCTGTTGGCGCTGCTCATATCGCGCTCCATGCGCTGCGCCAGGGTGGCGGCCAGGGCGGGGCTGTCGATGATCACGCCCATCTCGGAGTTGATGACTTCGGAGCGCGGGTCCAGATTCATCGAGCCGATGAAGCTGCGCGCGCGGTCGATCACCATGGCCTTGGTGTGCAGCCCGGCAAAGCCCGAGCGCACGGGCGCGGTATCGACCCAGTCGGTTTTGATCGCGGGGTCAGGTCTTAACTCGTGCAGCTCGGCGCCGGTCTTCAGAATCGGCGCGCGCCAGTCTTCGTAGTGCGCGTTGACGGCCGGCACATCGTGCGAGGCCAGCGAATTGGTCAGGATGCGCACGCGCACGCCGCGCGTCTGCAAGTCCGCCAGGTCTTGCATGAAGTTGGCATCCGGGATGATGTAGGCATTGGTGATCAGCACTTCCCTCTGTGCCGAGCGCATCAAGGCCCGGAAGGCCTCGGGCGTATGGTTGCGAACGCCTTCGGCCCGCGAGGGCGAGTCGGTGTGCACCACGCTGCGTCCCGGCGCCAGGGAGGCGCTCAGCAGCTGCTGCTCAGCCGTCCAGCTGTGCCGCCCGGCCAGCAGGTCTTGCATGCCGGGGTGGGCGGCAGCGGCCTCGGGCAACTCAATGGCGGCGGCGGTGATGCGGCCTCGGCTGCGCGCGGCGCTGCTGCTTGGAATCGGCCGCACCCAGTCGCTGTTCCAGTAGCGATCGAAGACGGCGCTGGCCTGGCGAGCGACCGGGCCAACGCCCATCACGTCGAGATCATGGAAGTTGAATTCGCTGTTCAGACCGAAATACTCATCACCGATATTGCGCCCGCCGATGATGGCCACGCGGTTGTCCACCACCATTTGCTTGTTGTGCATGCGGCGGTTGATGCGGCTGAAATCGCGCGTGCCTTCGGCAATCCGGCCAATCCAGTCGCGGCTCTGCCAGGCGTTGAAGGTGCGGACTTGAATATTCGGGTGCGAGTCAATATAGGCCAGCATCTCGTCCCTCAACTCCGGCGCCGTCATATGGCGCAGCATGGTGCTCAAGTCATCGAAGAGCAGGCGTACCTTCACGCCCCGCTCGGCCGCGGCGATCACCCGCGCCATCAGCAACTGACCGCTGGCGTCGCCAAACCAGACGTAGTACTGCAAGTCCAGGCTGTGCTTGGCCTGGTCGATCAGGGCCAGGCGCCACTTCAGGCCTTCCGAGTTCTTTTCCAGCAAGCGGAATCCGGAGGCGTCGCTGCCGTGCAGCGCGGCCACTTGGCTTTCGGTCTGCGCCCAGACGCCGGAGTCCTGCGGCGCCATCGCGTAGGCGGGGGGCAGCTTGGGGGGAGGTGGTGCCGTCCCGGCGCAGGCCGCTAAGAACAGGGTGAGCAGGAGGCCAGACAGCCGAATCCCGAGGCGCTGCCATCGCGGCGGGGTCGACAAGGCACTCATGCAGGCTGGCTCATGAAAGTCTGAAGTGTTGGCTGCTGACTCTGAGCTGGCATTTGACAGCAGAAACAAGCCAGGGCCTTGCCGGCTGAAATAGGGGCTTACGCTGATGGGCGCGTAGCTGCAGCAAGTGGCGCCGGCGCCTGGACGCTAACGCGCCATTGTTGCGTGTTGATGTCGGCGTGGCGGCATGGCTGGCGCGTCAAATCGACGCAGCGATGCTTGCCGCGGGCGCGCGGAATGACTCGGGCTTCAGGCAGAATAAATCGGCGCTGACCCAAATTTTTCCGCCCCTATGCTTTGTGGCGGTTCGCAGCTTGCGAAGGGTCTAACCTGCAATTGAACATAACTCGCTGAAGTACACCTCGCTGCAAAAGAAAAGCTGGCCCAACACAATGCAAAAAAAAGTACGCGTGCTGCACCTGCTGTATGCCTTGGGAGTGGGCGGTGCCGAGCGCCGAGTGCTGCGGCTGGGCCTTGGGCTGGATGCCGACCGGTATGACATCCATGCCCTGAGCTTGCGACCTGTGGTGGGGGCAACGCTGCCTTGGCCGCCTGAGCGCCATACCTATTTCCCCATTCCCTCCGGCCTCCATCGTGACCGTCTGCTGGGTCTGGCCCGCTTCATGCGCGAGGGGCAATTCGATGTGGTGCACACCCATAACTGGGCCACCATGTTTTACGGCGTGCTGGCGGCCAAGCTGGCGCGGGTGCCGGTGGTGCTGCACGGTGAGCATGGCCGCAATGAGCAAGACCGCGCCGGGATCCCGCTGCGCCGCGAAATTGCGGCGGCCACGCTGGCCCGCCTGGCGACCCGTGTGGTGGCCGTCAATGAGTCGATTGCGGCAGACGTGCAGGGGCGCTGGAAATTGCCCTCAAGCCGCATCGTCTGTGTGCCCAATGGCGTTGATCTCGGCCGCTTCAAGCCGCGCAGCGAGCGCGGCCCTGACACCGGTCGCGATGCTGACGAATTCGTCATCGGCACGATTGCCCGCTTTGATGCCATCAAGAATCTGCCTTGCTTGATTCGTGCTTTTGGGCGCCTGGTGCAGGCTCAGCCGCAACTCAAGGTGCGATTGGTTCTGGTCGGCGCTGGGCCTGAACTGGAGGCGCTCTCGCAACTGGCTCGCCAGGGTGCTGCGGCCAGCAAGATCGATTTCGTGGGGGAGACCGCGACGCCCGAGCAGTGGTATCCCAGGTTCGATCTGTTCGCCAACACCTCGCATTCGGAGGGTATGAGCAATTCGGTGCTGGAGGCCATGGCCTGCGGCGTGCCGATTGTGGCCTCCGCGATCGCCGGCAACCTCTGCTGGCTGCACGAAGGCAGCAACGCGCTGTTTTTCCCCTCAGACGACGACGCGGCCTTGGCGGCGCATTTGCAAAGGTTCGCGACGGAGCCAGGGCTCGCCCAGCGCATGGGCGCAGAAAATCTACGCCGCGTCCATGCCGAGTATGACAACAGCATGTTCCTGCAGCGCTATGACGCGCTCTACCAAAAACTTCTGAAAACAGCGGGATAAGCCGGTGCTATGAGAGTTCTGTTCCTTACCATGTGGTATCCAAATGCAGAAAATCCTGTGTCTGGAACGTTTGTGCACGAACAAGCGGAGGCGCTGCGCCAACAAGGTGTTGAGGTGCGAATCATGCAGCCGATTCCCCTGGCGCCATTCCCTCTGCCATTGATCAAAAAATCGTATCGGGCCTTGGCCGCCTTGCCCGATGAAGAGCAATATGCCGGGCATCCGGTCTACCATCCGCGCTATCTGACCCTGCCCGCGCATAGTCTCTACGAACGGGTTGGCGACTGGATGTTCCGCGGCATTCGCGCGCAGATCGCGGCGCTTTACAAGGAATGGCCGTTTGATGTCATTCATGCCCACGCCACTTACCCTTGTGGCTATGCGGCGAATCGCTGCCGTGATGAGTTGTTCCCGCAAGTCAAGGTGCTGCACACCATTCACCGCACCTGCATCATTGACGCGCCCAGCTACAACCAGGCCTGTTTTGAGAAGGTAGCGCAGAGTTTGGAGGGCGCGGATGCCAATGTCTTTGTCAGCCGGGAAGGGCTGCAGCTTGGCCTTGAGTACACCCAGGGCCGCATCGCCGACTTCAGTCAATACATCACCAACGGCGTCAACACCGACAATTTCTCGCTGAATGAAGCGGAGTTGCAGGAAGTGGCGGCCCTCAAGGCCGCGCACGCCGACACATGGAATATGGTGTTTGTGGGCTACCTCAAAGAGGTCAAGGGCATCAAGGAATTGCTGGATGCAACCAAGAATCTGGTGGCCGGCGGGCGACGCAATCTGCGTGTCTTCTTGGTGGGGGGGAACCACCTGGGCTCCTACATCGACAACTACCTGGCCGAGCACGGACTGCAAAACGTGGTGATCCGGGTCGGCGCGGTGCCGCACCAGAAGGTCAAAATCTGGATGCGCTTCGCCAGCGCCTTCATCTTGCCCTCGCACTCCGAAGGCACGCCGACCGTGCTGTTTGAGTCCTTGTTTGTCGGCGCCCCCAGCATATTCACCAAGGTCGGCGGGGTCGGCGATGTGGTCAGCGATGGCCAAGAGGCACTATTGATTCCGCCGCGTTCGGTGCCTGCGATTGAAGAAGCCGTCGCGCGCCTGATGGACAGCCCCGCGCTGTGTGCGCAACTGGCCGCGCGCGGGCATGAGTTGATCCGCAGCCAATACACCTGGGACATCAATGCGCGTGCGCTGGCTGGCTGCTATCAAGCCTTGTTGAAAGTGAATCACTAGAGCTGCTCCCCTGCAGGATCAGCTGTGATAGTCTTTTCCTCAGCTGCCCGTCGTGGGTAGGAGGGATTGGCATGGGGAGAGGGTGCAGATCTTTTCGCTTGGTGCCGCCGTCTTTGGCGGCGCTGGCCGTAGCTTTCCTCTTGTTTGCAGCGCCGCTGCGGGCCGCCGAAGTCAGCATGGCTTTCGGCGAGAAGATTCCGCCGTTCTGCTTTCCCTCTAGCAACTCCGGTATTGAGCTTGAGGTGATGCGCGAGGCGCTGGCCTTTAAGGGGCACCAGCTCAAGCCCCGTTACTTTCCATTTGCGCGGATTCCGGTGGCCTTTCGCGACGGCACGGTGGATGCGGCCATGACGGATCTGGGGCAGGACATGAGCGCCGCAGGCGCTCAATACGGCGAGCCGGCCGTGATGTATGACAACGTCTTCATCAGCCTGAGCCGGCGCCAGCTCAAGATCCTCAAGCCGGCCGATCTGAATGGTTTGAGCGTGGTGTCTTTCGTCGGCGCCATCAAGCGCTACCCGGAGTGGCTGGAGCCGGTGCGGCGCGCCGGCCGCTATGTGGAAATCAATGACCAATCGGCCCAGGTCAAGACCTTGATGCTGGGGCGCTACGACGTGGTGCTCAGCGACCGCAATATTTTCAAGTACTTCGCCCTGCAGCTCAAGCGAGAGGGCGTCGCGCTCCAGCCCGTCGACGAGACGCCTTTCGTCAAGCTCAATCCGCAGGACTACCGCCCGCTCTTTCGCGACCCGCAAGTGCGTGATGATTTCAACCAGGGCTTGAAGCAGCTCAAGGAGTCGGGGCGTTTGCAGGCCATTTACGACAAATACTTGAAGGAATAGGGCGGGCCGGGATTGCTTGGGCCAGCCAGCTTGAGGCGCCCGCGTAGCGCCAAGTTGAGGCAAACTTCAGCTATGTTCAAGTCAGCCGTTCACGCGGTCTTGGTGCCCAAGCGGCTGCTATCCGTGCTGCTGCCGCTGCTAATTTTTCTGCTGCAAATGCTGGCCGGTGCTTGGGTAGCGCGGGCCGAGACTGCGCCGCTGCTGATCCGCCATGCCCTGGGCCAGGAGCAGCAGGCCAAAGTCATCACCTACGAACAAGCGGTGCTGCGTTTGCTGCTGGACAAAACCGTCCCTAGCCACGGCCCCTACCAACTTCAGCCCAGCGCGGTGGTCTCGCAAAGCCGCGCCTTCTTGCAGTTGGCTAGCGGGGAGCTAGATGTGGTGAGCTCGATGAGCACAACGGCCCGCGAGAGCCAGGGCATTCCGATGCGGGTCTGTCTTTACCGCGGGCTTTTGGGCGTGCGCCTGCCCATCAGCCTGAGCAGCCGCAGCGAGCGCTTTGAAAGTGTCAGCAGCTTGGCGCAGGCCCAGGCCTTCAAGCTCGCCCAAGTGGCCGATTGGCCGGATACCCAAATCCTTCATGCCAATGGCTGGCATGTCGAACGCATCCCTCGGCTGAGCACTTTTCCGGAGATGCTCAAGCGCGAACGCATCGATTTGTTTGCGCTGGGGGCCATCGAGGTCTTTCCCATCGTTGATGCCGTGCCGGAGTTGACCGTGCTGACGCAGTGGCTGATCGCCTACCCTTCCGCCTATTACTTCTTCGTCAATCCGAAAAGGCCGGAGCTGGCGCAGCGCCTGCGTCAGGGTTGGGAACTGGTCTTGGCCGACGGCAGCTTCGCCGCCTTGTTTGAGCAATGGGTCGGCCCGCAACTGGCCCGCGCCAAACTGGCCGAGCGGCGCTGGCTGGTGCTGCGCAACCCTGAGCTGCCGCTGGCAACCCCGGTGCAGGACAGTCGGCTCTGGCACCCCTTGGTGCGCAGCCGCCTGTTGCGCCTGGCGGGCGATCACTGAGCGCCTCTGGCGCCTTGCGCAGGCCTTAGTCGCTTACGGCCTTGCTCGGGCGCAGCCCCGACTCACAGGCGCTGCAGCTTGGTGGCCGGGATCAAGGCCGGCCCACCCTTGAGTTGCACCAGCAACTCGCCCTGGCTGACCACCACACAGCTCACCGTATCGGTCATGCTGCCGTGCTTCACCCTGTCGCCCGCTTTCAGGCTGGGGATGACGGGCATGGCAATGGGCAAGCGCATCGGTGCGCCCGGGTTGGCGGCGCGCATGACGCTGCTCAGTCGCTGATGCAACTCCGGGCGCTCTTTGGCCAAGGCTGCCAGGGCCTGGGTCATGGTGGTTTTGAGTTCGGCGGCGGTGAAGGGCTTGCGCAACAAAAAGCGTGAACCGGCGGCGTGCGCCTGCTGCTCTTGTTCGGGCCCGACTTCAAAGCTCAGGAGCGCCAAGCGGCAACCGGGGTTGTCGAGTTTGAGGCGCTGATGCAGGCCGATACCGGTCAAGCCGCTTTTCGGGAACCAGTCGGTGATTAAAAAGTCGGGCTTGAATGCTTGCCCCATCGCCAGCGCGGCTTCGGGTTCACTGGCGCAACGGATGCTGTCCGGCGCCATGCCAAAGCCTTCAAGCAGTTGGCGGGCGAAGGTTTGTACGCCGGTCAAACCATCAACAACAAGGAAACGAAGATCGGCACTCATGGATGGGCGGGGGGGCCAGAGAGGGGTCGCAGCAACAGCGGAGGCTGCATGGTAGCGGTTTGCCACGCGGCTTGCCGCCAGCTGCGGCGCAAAGCCGGCCCTAGCGTGATTGGTTTGCGCAAAGCGGAGGTTCTGTCAGCCTTGGGGCAACTGAACTGACGCGGCAGTGCGTGCAAGCCCCCGCCCTTTAGACTTTGCGCATGAGCAGCTTTCACTCACTCGTCGCACTTGTTGCCGCCATCGTCTTGTTCATCTACGGCTTGCAGGGCTTCAGCAGCGAATTGCAACTCGTGGGAGGGAAGTCCTTGCGGGTCTGGCTGGCGCGAATTACCCAAAGCCGGTGGAAAGGCTTTGCCGTCGGCGCGCTGGCCACAGCGGCGGTGCAGTCCAGCAGTGCCATCACGGCCTTGACCGCGGCCTTGGTGGATGCCTCTGCACTCTCCTTCCGGGCCAGCCTGGGTGTCTTGCTGGGCTCGAATGTCGGCACCACGGCAACGGCCTGGCTGGTCTCGCTCAAGCTCACCGGCATAGGCCCGGCATTCATTGTCCTGGGGGCGCTGTTTACAGCGCTGCCCAAGCGCTTCAGCATGGCGGGCAAGTCGGTGTTCTATTTCGGTCTGATCTTCTTTGCGCTGGATCTCATTTCCGCGGAGCTGAAGCCTCTGCAGCAAGAGCCGCTGTTCATCGAGTGGTTGGCTCTGGCGCAAACGCCCTGGTTGGGGTTGGTGACGGGGCTGGTCTTCACCGCGCTGGTGCAGTCAAGCAGTGTGACCAGCGGCGTGGCGATTTTGTTGGCGCAACAAGGCGTGTTGCCTGCGGAGGCGGCCATCCCGATCGTGGTGGGAGCCAATGTGGGCTCGACCTCAACGGCCTTGTTGGCCAGCGTGGGCATGAGCGCGACGGCGCGCGCCACAGCCATCGCGAATGGCTTATTCAATGCCGCCGGGGCGCTGGCTTTTTTCCCTTTTCTGACGCCCTTTTCTCAGCTGATGGTCACGCTGGCTGGGGACCCGGGCTTGGCGGTCGCTTTGGCGCATCTGGTCTTCAATTTGACGGTCAGCCTGGCTTTCTTGCTGTCGCTGGACTGGGTCGAGCCGCAGTTGCGGCGCCTCTTGTTCAAAGGGGCTGCAGGTCATGCCGTCTGAACCCATGCATGCCTTGGGTTTGGCGTCAGGCGGCAGCCCGGCGCGTGCTCCGCTCTGGCCTTGACCCACTGAGCCCCGCAAACTTTCGGCTCGCCTTGCTTCTGCCCTGAGAATGGTCAGCATGAGCCCGAGTACCAGTCTGCCCTTCAAGCACTTCCTCCTTGCCTTGGCCGTGGTGGCCATCTGGGGCAGCAACTTCGTGGTGATTCGTCTGGGGCTCAACACCCTGCCGCCGCTGCTGTTCGCCACCCTGCGCTTCGCCTTTGCGGTGCTGCCAGCGATATTCTTTTTGAAGAAGCCGGACCTGCCCTGGCGCTTACTGGCCAGCTATGGCCTGCTGATCGGTGTGGGCCAGTTCGGTCTGCTGTTCCTGGCGATGCGCGGCCCGAATGCCGCGATCTCACCCGGCCTGGCTTCGCTGGTGATCCAGACCCAGGTCTTCTTCACCCTGATGCTGGCCATGCGCGTGACGCGCGAGATGGTCAAACCCTATCAATGGCTGGCACTGCTGCTGGCGGCGGCCGGCATTGGTGTGATCGCCAGTCACACCGACGGCAGCGCCACGCCCCTGGGGCTGGTGATGATCTTGTTGGCGGCCTTTTCCTGGGCCTGCGCCAATATGGTGGGAAAGCGCGCCGGGCGGGTGAATATGCTGGCCTTCATGGTCTGGACCAGCGTGTTCGCGGTGCCACCTTTGTTGGTACTTTCGTTGATGATTGAAGGCCCGGCGCTGATGGCCCAAGGCTTGGCTCACGCCGATGCCCTGACCTGGGCCGCCGTGCTGTGGCAGGCTGTTGGCAACACCTTATTCGGCTACGGTGTTTGGGGCTGGTTGCTGGCGCGGCACGCCCCGGCCACCATCGTGCCCATGGCTTTGCTGGTACCTATCTTTGGCATGAGCACGGCGGCCTGGGTGCTGGGTGAAAGCCTGCCGGGTTGGAAGCTGCTGGCAGCCGGCCTGGTGCTGGGCGGTTTGGCGCTGAACTTGTTATGGCCGCTGCGGCCCTGGCGTGCGGCGGTGCAGTTGGAAGGAGCGAGCAAATGAGAACAGCGGTCTTGGTGAAGGCATCGCTAGCGCTGCTGGCCTGGACGGCGCTGGCCGCCACGGCGGCCGAGCCGCGCAATAAGAACCTGTGGGTCGAGATGCGCTGGGTCGAGAGCAGCGTCAGTGGCGCCGCCCTGGCCGGCGTGCGCGATGGCGCGGTGGTGGTGGGCACTGCGGGCTCGGTGTCGCCGCGCGGGCAAATCGTGCTGAGCACGCAGCGCCGTGACGAGGCCGCGCAGCAGATTCAGCGCGTGTTGGTGCTCAACGGTGGCACGGCGAGCGTGCAGCTGAGTGAACAAACGCCGGTGCAATGGCTGGATTACGGCGTGCAACTGGAGGCTGGGACGGTGGGCGGGCGGCCGGCGCTCGGTGGCAATGGTGCGCCCAATGGTTCGCATAGTGGCGCCAAGGTCCTGGCCTTGCCGCGCACCGGCTGGGTCGAACGCAGCAGTGGCTTCACCGTCAACCCGCAGTGGCCCGGCGGCCAGCAGCCGGTGCGGGTCACGCTGACCGCGCTGTCGGCTGGCCCCAACGTGGGCGGGGGCTCAGCGGGCGATGTGCCCGGCCAAGGCCGCCAAGCTCAGTTTCAAAGCACGGTCATGGTGCCGCTGGGCGAATGGCTGACCGTGGCGCGCAGCGGCGCCGAGCTGCAGCGCGCCGAGCGCGGCGTGACCAGCAGCCGTGATGCTGAAATGCGCAGCCTGCGGGAGTTGCAGATTCGGGTCGAGCTGGCGCCTTGACTTGTTCGCTAAGTGGTATTTGATTGGCCTCTTTTGGCGCGCAAAACTGTTAGGCTAGCGGCAACCTTAGCTGCCCCTCACGCGCCATGTCGCTCCGCTCTCAGTTTTTCGTTTCCCTGAGCCTTGCTGTCGCCGCTGCCTTGCTGGCCATGCCGGCAAGCCATGCCGCCCCAGCCGCCAGCCCCCCCGCCTACCCCTTGTTCGGCGGCAAGCCCCTGGCCGTGGAGCGGACCAGCGCCAAGGTGGTCGGCGTTTACACGCCGATGTGGGAGTCGGTGAACCATGTCGAGCGCCTGAACGGCGACAGCGTCACCCACTTGCTCTACGCCTTTTTGCGCGTCTGCGGCCCTGGCCAATTGCCCAAGGACGCGGCGCGCTGCGCAGGCAAGCGGGACTTTGAGCTGACCACTGGCCCGGTCGAGAAAACCTTTGACGCCGCCTTCAGCCGCCTCAAAGCACGCGCCCCGCATGTGAAGGTGCTGGCCTCGGTGGGCGGCTGGGGCGGGTCGGACCCGATCTTCCATCTGGCGGGAGACGCACAAAAGCGCGCCGTCTTCATTGCTTCGGGCGTGCAGTTCCTGCGCGATCACCGCGGTTTTGACGGCCTGGACATCGACTGGGAGCACCCCGGCAATAACGGCGACGCTAACGGCGTTCAGCTCGGCAGCCCGCATGACGGCAAATACTATGCCGAGCTGCTGCTGGAACTGCGCCAAGCGGTGGACGCGCTGACAGCCGAAACCGGCCGGCCCTATCTGGTCAGCATCGCCCTGAATACCACCCAGCCCGTCGTCAGCCTGATCGACTTCAAGCGCGCCAGCCCTGCGCTGGATCTGGTCTTCATGATGACCTATGACCATTACGGTGCCTGGTCTGCCGGCGTTGGCAATCACAGCAGCCTGCGCAGCAGTTCACCCGAGGCGGACGATAGCCTGGAGCGCGCCGTGCGCAATCTGGCGCAAGCCGGGCTGCCCGCCGCCAAGATGGTGGCCGGTGTGGCCATGTATGGCCGCGGCTTCAGCGGCGCTGCGGGGTCGCAGACCGGCTCGGCCAAGGCCGCAGGCTTCCCCGGCGCCGACGGCTCGCTGGGTTACCGCAGCATCGCCGGCCGCTACCTGGATGCCAAGGGCCAGGGCCTGCACGGCTGGCAGGCAAGGCTTGACCCCACGACCCAGGCCTGGAACCTGTTCCACCCCCAGCACAAGCTCTTCATCGGCTATGACGACCCGCGCGCCGTGATTGCCAAGGGCCAGTACGCCGTCAAGACCGGCCTGGCCGGCGTGTTTGCCTGGGAGCTGAGCCAGGATAATGGTGACTTGCTGAATGCGATGAACTTCGGCGTTGGCAATTTGCTCTTGCCGCAGCAGAAGCAGCCCTGAGGCGCCGGCCGGCGCGGCCCATACAGCGATTTGACGGAGAAAAGCTGCTGAACTGAGCTTGGTTGCGGGAATCCAAATCGCTACAGTGGGTGCATGAGGTTTGCAGAGTTTCTTTTCGCTCCCCGCGCCGTCGCACTGATGCTGGTGCTGGCCCCTGCATGGAGCCTGGCCCATGCCGCGGCGCCCGAGCTGGAGGCGGAGCCTGCTGCCGCCGCAGCACCCAAGGCTTGGCAATGGGCTGGCATCTACAAGGCTGACGCCTTGCATGCCAATACCGGCTCACTCAATAGCTGGGTGGGCAATCTGAACTTGCGGGCCGATGCCGATGCCGGCCAGCTGTTCGGCTGGGCCGGCACCAGTTTTCATATCGAAGCCTTGCTCAACCACGGCGGCAAGCCCAATCAGCTGATCGGCAGCACCCAAGGCATTAGCAATATCGAGGTCGCAGAAGGGGCCGCGCGCTTGTATGCCACTTGGCTTGAGCATGAATTCGCGGAATCAGGTACGCGGGTCTTGTTCGGCTTGTATGACCTGAACTCCGAGTTCTACTCCACGGAGGCATCGGCGCTGCTGATCAATCCCTCCTTCGGCATCGGCGTTGATGCCTCGCAAAGCGGCCGCAACGGCCCCTCGGTTTTTCCCAATCTGGGTTTGACCCTGCGGCTGCGGCAAGCCTTGGGTGCCAGCCACTATGTGCAGGCCGCGCTGATCGACGGCGTGCCGGGTGATCCTGCTCACCCGGGGCGCACCGTGGTCAAGCTCAGCCGTGAGGATGGCGCCCTGGGCGTGTTGGAGTTTGGCTACCAGGAGCGCGGTGAAGACGGCGGCAACGGGCCCGGCCATTGGGCCTTGGGGGCGTGGCAGTACAGCGCACAGAGCCCGTCGCGGGCGCATGGCAGCGCCGGCACCGCGCGCAATCACGGCATCTACGCCTTAGCTCAAGGCCTCTTGCATCAGGGCCAAGGCAGCACCCGCACGATAGGTTTTGTGCGCAGCGGCCTGGCGCACAGCAAGGTGAATGCGGTGGACTGCGCGCTGGACACCGGCCTGCTGATCGAGCATCCGCTGGCCTCGGTTTCCGGGCTGGCGAACCTGGCGCCGCAGACCTTTACTGCAGGCTTGGCCTACGCCCACTACGGTCAAGGCTGGCGTGACGCGCAACTGGCTGCTGGCACGCCAATCAGCAGCCATGAACTGGTGCTGGAAATCGGCGCCCGCTGGCAGCCCCTGCCGACGCTGGCGGTGCAGCCTTTGCTACAGCACTTGTGGCATCCGGGTGGCCGGCGCGAGGCCAGCAGCACTTTGATTGGCGCGCGTTTGGAGTGGAGTTTCGGCGCGCCCTGAGCAGTCTCTGTGACTGTTTGCCTGCTTGCCGCCTCAGCTGCGGCCTGGCCCGTGATCCAGATCGGGCTTGCGCCAGGGATCCAGATGGGTCATCAAATCGAGCACGCGGTGGCGTTGCAAGACGCGTTGGCGGGCCAGCACCGCAATATCGTGGCCGGCCTCAACGGTGATCAGCGCATCCACCTCCAGATGCGCGTCCACCACGATCAAATCGCCCATCTTGCGGGTGCGTAGATCGTGCACGTTATGCACGCCGGGGGTTTCTTCCAGGGTTTTGCGGATGGCGGCCACTTCCTCTTCGTCAATGGCGCGGTCCATCAAGTCGTTCAGTGCGTCCCAGCCGAAGGTCCAGCCCATCTTGCCGACCATAAAGCCTACGATCAGCGCGGCAATCGGGTCCAGCAGCGGGTAGCCGGCCAGATTGCCAATGATGCCCACGCCCACCACCAGCGATGACGCGGCGTCCGAGCGCGCATGCCAGGCATTGGCCACCAGCATGCTGGATTTGACCCGTGTGGCCACCGCCAGCATGTAGCGGAACAAGCTTTCCTTGGCCACCAGGGCGATGCCCGCCACCCACAGGGCGGTGCCATGCACGACCGGAATGCTGTCGGGGTCCTGCAGCTTGTGCGCTGCCGACCACAACATGCCCACGCCCACCGCCAGCAGGATCAAGCCCAGCACCAAGGAGGCTGCGGTCTCGAAACGGTGGTGGCCGTAGGGGTGGTCTTCATCGGCATCTTTGCGGCTGTGGTGGCCGGCGAACAGCACAACGAAGTCCGACACCAGATCCGACAGCGAATGGATGCCGTCCGCCACCAAGGCCTGTGACTTGGCCATGATGCCCACCGCGATCTGAACGCAGGTCAGCACCACGTTTACCACCACGCTGACCCAGGTGCTGCGCGAGGCGGCACGCACCTTCTCTTGCGGGCTGAGGGCGGGCAGGCCGTCCTCGCCCACCGCGTGGCTTTCATGGTCGCTGTCGTGGGGCTTGAATTCTGAATGAGGGGGCATGGTGGGGCAGGCAGCAGGGCAGAGCGAGGCAGGCGAACATTCTCGGCGACTGAGCTTAAGGCTTTCTGAGCGCTGCAGCGCTGATCTGCCGCAAGGTGGTTCTCAAGGCAAGGCCGCACAAGTCCCTCATGCGCTGCGCATCCCAAATCGGGCGTCCAACGGCGTTGCCTTAAGAAAGCCCTAAGCCCAGCCGGGCAGCATGACAGGCATCGATAACAAGCTGGTGAAAAGGAAAGAGAGCCTGCGATGTCCTACTTTCTGAAACGAGTCTCCGCGACCTTGATGCTGACCCTGCTGGCTGCTGCAGCCCAGGCCGACACGCCCGAGCAGATGTTGGCCGCTTACAGCGCCCAAGCTGGCGTGCCGGCCAGCCCGCAGCGTGGGCAGCAATTCTTCAACCGCAACCATGGGCAGAGCTGGCAATGCGCGTCCTGCCACGGCGTGCTGCCCACCCAAGCGGGCCAGCACGCGGCTACGGCAAAGCCGATTCAGCCCCTGGCGCCGGCCTTCAACCCGGCCCGATTCAGCGATAGCGCCAAGGTGGAGAAATGGTTTGGCCGCAACTGTAAAGACGTGCTGGCCCGCGCCTGTACGCCTAGCGAGAAGGCCGATGTGCTGAGTTGGTTGCTGACGCTCAAACCTTGAATAGGAGCTGCTCATGAGTGCAAACAAATTCCACCGAGCCCGCGCCATACTTTCCGGCCTCTTGCTGGGCGGCCTCGCCGTCGGGCAGGTGAGTGCCGATGGCGATCGCTCACGCGCTGCCGGCGCGCCCTTGCTGCCGCTGTACAAGCAGGAGTGCGCGGCCTGCCACATGGCTTATCCGCCGCAGTTCCTGCAGGCCGCGTCCTGGCAGCGTTTGATGCAGGGCCTGCCGCAGCATTTCGGCAGTGATGCCTCGCTGGACCCGGCCACTGTCAAGGCCTTGTCCACCTGGCTGACGGCCAACGCGGGCACTGGCAAGCGGGCGGCTGAAAACCCGCCACAAGACCGCATCACCCGCAGCGCCTGGTTTGTGCGCAAGCACGACGAGGTCTCGGCCGCCAGCTGGAAGCTGCCCGCCGTCAAGAGCGCCGCCAACTGCGCGGCCTGCCATACCCAAGCCGACTCCAAAGGAATTTTCAATGAACACGATGTCCGCATCCCCCGCTAAGTCGGCTGATCCGCAAGCGTCTGCCAGCCACGCCCCTGGCGCGTCAAGCCAGCTGATCTGGGATCTGCCGCAGCGCCTGGTGCACTGGTTGATGGTGCTGAGCTTTTCCGGCGCCTACCTCACCGCCGAGACCGAGCGCTGGCGCTTGGTGCATGTGAGCCTGGGCTATACCCTGGCCGGTTTGGTGATCTTTCGCCTGGTGTGGGGCCTGCTGGGCAGCCGCCACGCGCGTTTTGCCAACTTCGTGCGTGGGCCAGCTGCCGTGCTGGCTTATCTGCGCGGGTTGTTGCAGGGGCGGCCGCAGCACTTTGCGGGCCACAACCCGGCCGGTGCGCTGGCGATTGTGGCCATGCTGGGTTTGGCCCTGGGCCTGACCGCCAGCGGCTATGCCACTTACACCGACTTGGGCGGCGAATGGCTGGAGGAGACGCATGAGCTGCTGGCCAACGGCCTGCTGGCCGTCATCGGCCTGCATGTGCTGGGTGTGCTGGTGTCGAGCTGGCTGCACCGGGAGAACCTGCCGCGCGCCATGATCACAGGCCGCAAGCAGGCCGGACCCGAGCAAGGCATTCGCCGCAGCTGGGCGCCGCTGGCGGCCCTGATCTTGGTGGCGGTGCTGGGCTTCTGGGCTTGGCAATGGCAGCAGGCCCCCGTGGCTTCAGCGGCGAGCGCGCAGCAGCACCATGATGATGACGATTGAGCGGCAATAATTCCTCATGCGAATACTGCTTGCAGAAGACGACCCGCTCTTGGGCGATGGCTTGCGGGCCGGCCTGCGCCAGCTTGGCTTTCAGGTCGACTGGGTGCGCGATGGCCTGGCGGCGGAGCGCGAGGCCCGCGCTCAGAGCTATGCCGCAGCGGTGCTGGACCTGGGCCTGCCCAAGCTCGATGGCATGGAGGTGCTGGCCGCTTGGCGGCGCGCCGGCCTGACCCTGCCGGTGCTGGTGCTGACCGCCCGTGACGCTTTGTCCGAGCGCATCCGCGGGCTTGACGCGGGTGCCGATGATTACGTCATCAAACCGGTTGACCTGCATGAGTTGGCCGCCCGCCTGCGTGCGTTGGTGCGGCGGGCCCACGGCCAGGCGCAGGAATGCCTGGTGGCGCAAGACCTGCAACTGGACCCTGCCGCGCGCAGCGTGCGGCAAGCCGGCGTGGAGGTGGCTTTGTCCACCCGCGAATTTGATCTGCTGCAAGCGCTGATGCTCAATGCCGACCGCGTGCTGTCGCGCGAGCAGCTGGAGCAGCAGCTCTACAGCTGGGGCAGCGAGGTGGAGAGCAACGCCGTCGAGGTGCATGTGCATCATTTGCGCCGCAAGCTCGGTGCCGGCCTGATCCAGACCGTGCGTGGCGTGGGCTATTTGCTCACCGCCAAGGCGGCGCCGTGATGATGGCGATGCCCCCGCCGGCCAAGCGCGCGCCGTCTCTGCAAGGCCGTTTGCTGGCCTTTGTGCTGAGCCTGGTCTGCCTGCTGTGGGCGGCCACTGCGGCGTTGACTTGGTGGGATGCCCGGCATGAGCTGACCGAGTTGCTGGACGGCCATTTGGCCCAGGCCGCTGCCTTGCTGGTGGTGCAGCAGGCTGCACATGAATTCGCTGAAGACGCGCATGAGGTGGACGCACCCAGCCTGCACCGCTATGCCCCCAAGGTTTTGTTTCAGGTCTTTCACGAAGGGCATCTGGCGCTTCGATCGGCCAATGCACCTGAGCAAGCGATGCTGGACCTGGCGCAGGCACGCGTGGGCGGTTTCAGCACGGTGAAGCGAGACGGCGAGTCCTGGCGCTTCTTCGTCGCCCGTGGGCAAGAGCGCGATGTGCTGGTGCTGGTGGGTGAGCGCATGGACTCGCGCGACGCCATCTTGATGGCGGTGCTGCGCAGCACGCTCTGGCCCATGCTGCTGGCCCTGCCTTTGCTGGCTGCCGGCTTGTGGTGGGGGGTGTGGCGCGGCTTTGCGCCGCTGCGGCGCATTCAGGCCGATCTGGCGGCGCGGCCCGCTGGTGACTTGCGCGCCCTCGATCTGGCCGCCGCGCCGCGCGAGACCCAGGGCATGCTGCAGGCCCTGAACGATCTATTCGCCCGCATTGCCGCGCTGATGCAGGCCGAGCGCCGCTTCACGGCCGACGCGGCGCATGAGCTGCGCACCCCCATCGCCGCCATCCGCGCCCAGGCGCAAGTGGCCCTGGCCGAGCCCGACGCGGAGTTGCGACAGCACGCTCTGCACGCCACGCTGGCGGGCTGTGACCGGGCTGGGCGCTTGGTGGATCAGTTGTTGACGCTGTCGCGCCTGGAGGCGGGCGAGTTGCCGGCCATGCAGGCGCTCAATCTGGCCGATGTGCTGCGCGGCCAGGTGGCCGAATTGGCGGTGCAGGCGGTGCAAAAAGGCCAGCAGCTGGAAGTGGCGGCCGAGCCTGCAGTCTGGGTGGCGGGCAACCCGAGCTTGTTGGCGGCGCTGCTGCGCAATCTGCTGGACAACGCCATTCGCTACAGCCCGACTGCCGCGCAGATCCGCCTCAGCGTGAGCGCGAACGGGTCGGCCGGCGTTTTGCTGCAGGTGGAAGACAGCGGCCCCGGCCTCAGCCCGGCCGACGCGGCCCGCCTGGGCGAGCGTTTCTTCCGCGTGCTGGGGCATGAGCAGCCGGGCAGCGGCCTGGGCTGGTCGATTGCCCAGCGCATCGTGGCGGCACATGGTGGGCGCATCAGTGCCGGCGCTTCGGCGGAGCTGGGCGGGCTGGCGGTGCGGGTGGAGCTGCCTGGCGCTGCAAGGCCCGTGAGTGCGGCCCCTTCCGCCGCAACTTGACGCTGGTTTGTAACTCGCCTCGCCTTAGCTGCCCTAGGATTTGGGCATGAACATCGCCCTGATCGCCCACGACGGCAAGAAGAACCAGATGGTCGCCCTGGCGGCCGAATTCAAGACTTTTTTGCAGAGCTGCCGATTGCTGGCCACCGGCACCACCGGCGGGCGCCTGCAGCGCGAATGCGGCTTGCAGGTGGAATGCCTGCTCAGCGGCCCCTTGGGTGGCGATCTGCAAATCGGGGCCCGCCTGGCGGCCGGTGAGGTGGATGTGGTGATCTTTCTGCGCGACCCCATGACGCCGCAACCCCACGAGCCCGACATCAATGCCCTGGTGCGCGCCTGTGATGTGCACAACATCCCCTGCGCCACCAACCCGGCAGGCGCACGGCTGCTGCTCTCAAAACTGGGGTCAGAGTCGATTAATTTGCCGACTCAATAAATTGACTCTGACCCCAGTATTTGGGCTTGGGGGCGTGGCCGTGGCGCGGCGCCCACAATCGGGCGCGCGGTGGCTCAATTTGCAGGGTTTCGGGCTGCGTCAGCATCAGAAAAAGCGCTTGGGCCCAGAACACCGTAAAATGCGCGGTTCATTCCAACTCAGTCGCGCCGGGTTTGGCTTTGTTTTCGGGTTTTACGCCCTGGCTTCATTTTTCGAATTGAGCCGGGCGGCAGAGTCTGAATCGGGGCTGCGGCAGCGGGTTGGTGATCTTTTGCAATACCTTTTCTTGCATCCAATCCCTTGTACCGGAGCCATTCATGGGCAACAAAATCATTACCGAAGCCGCTAGCCGCGCCACTCCCCGTCCCGTCGCTCCTAAGGGCGTGACCTTCACTGCCCCCAAGGGCCAGAAGTGCAGCCTGGAGCGTGGTTCGCACACCCGCAGCAAGAAGAACCCCGGCAAGCGTTGCAGCAACGGCGGTTAATTCAGCCTCGGCATTTGGCCGAACTTGCTGGATTTGCTGAAAACATCAGGCCCTTCCTTTTGGCAGGGCCTTTTGTTTTTTCGACCCTGAGTCTGTGAAGATTCCGGTCAAAATTTGAATCACTGAAACACCCTTCACCATGCTTCGCATCACCGAACTCCGCCTGCCGCTTGACCATGCCGAGGACGCGCTGCGCCCCGCTGTTGTGCAAGCCCTGGGCCTGGCGAGCGATGCGCAGCTCCTGAATTTCACCGTCTTCAAGCGCAGCTATGACGCGCGCAAGCGCTCGGCCATTCTGCTGATCTACACGGTCGACTGTGAACTGGCCGCCGGGCTTGAGCCCGAAGTGCTGGCGCGTCATGCCGGCAACCCCCACATCAAGCCTTCGCCCGACACCAACTACAAATTTGTCGGCCACGCGCCGGCGGATTTTTACGCGACTGAGTCCCGGCCGCGCCCGGTGGTGATCGGCTTTGGCCCCTGCGGCATCTTTGCCGCCTTGATCCTGGCCCAAATGGGCTTGCGCCCCATCGTGCTGGAGCGCGGCAAGCAAGTGCGCGAGCGCACCAAGGACACCTGGGGCCTGTGGCGCCAGAGCGAGCTCAACCCGGAGTCGAATGTGCAGTTCGGCGAAGGGGGGGCCGGCACCTTCTCGGACGGCAAGCTGTGGAGCCAGATCTCCGATCCGCGCCACCTCACCCGCAAGGTGCTGACCGAGTTCGTCAAGGCCGGCGCGCCGGAAGAAATCCTGTACGTCAGCAAGCCGCATATCGGTACCTTCCGCCTGGTGTCCATGGTGATCAAGATGCGCGCCGACATCGAGGCCCTGGGCGGCGAGATCCACTTCGAGCAAAAGGTCACCGACGTCTTGATCGAAGACGGCCCCAAGGGCAAACATATTCGCGGCGTCAGCCTGGCCAGCGGTGAGCAGATCCGCACCGATCACGTCGTGCTGGCGCTGGGCCACAGCGCCCGCGACACCTTCACCATGCTGCACGAGCGCGGCGTGTTCATGGAGGCCAAGCCCTTCTCGATCGGCTATCGCATCGAGCATCCGCAAAGCCTGATCGACAAGGCCCGCTTCGGCCCCAATGCCGGCAACGAGATTTTGGGCGCGGCCGATTACAAGCTGGTGCACCACGCCAAAAACGGTCGCTCGGTCTACAGCTTTTGCATGTGCCCCGGTGGCACGGTGGTGGCGGCCACGTCCGAGCCCGAGCGTGTGGTCACCAACGGCATGAGCCAGTATTCGCGCAATGAGCGCAATGCCAATGCTGGCATCGTCGTGGGCATCAGCCCGCAAGACTACCGGCAAGACGGCAAGACCGACGGCCCGGTCAACCCGCTCGACGGCATGGCCTTCCAGCGCATCTGGGAAAGCCGCGCCTACGAGCTGGGTGAGGGCGGCTACAAAGCCCCTGGCGCGCTGGTGGGCGACTTCATCAAACGCCAGCGCAGCCGCGTGTTGGGCAATGTGGAACCGTCTTACAAGCCCGGCATCACGCTGACCGATTTGCAGCAAAAAGGCCGTGGCAGCTTGCCGGAGTACTGCCTGGACGCGATTCGCGAGGCCTTGCCCGCGTTTGAGCGCCAGATCCGCGGCTTCTCCATGCCCGATGCGGTGCTGACCGGCGTGGAAACACGCACCTCCTCACCGCTGCGCATCACTCGTGGGCGCGACTACCAAAGCCTCAACGTCAAGGGCTTGTACCCCGCCGGTGAAGGTGCGGGTTATGCCGGCGGCATCATGTCCGCGGGGGTCGATGGCATCGAGGTGGCCGAGGCTCTGGCCAGCGCGATGCTGGCAGCGGGCTGATCGGCGCTGGTCAGCCTCAGTAAGCGCCAATCAGCAAGTGGCCGCAGCTTTCGCGGCCCACTTGCATGATCGAAACCCGCAGGCCTGATCGCTGGGATCTAGCTTTGTTGCAAGGGCAGTAGCAAGACAATCTTGCAGCCCTGACCCGGCGCGCTGTCGATCTTGACTTGGCCGCCCATCAGGTCGCAAACCAAGCTGTTGACGTAGCTCAGGCCCAGGCCGGTGCCGCTCTGCCCCAGCTGGGTGGTGAAAAACGGCTCCAGCACATGGGGCAGGTGTTCGGCGGCAATGCCGCGGCCGTCGTCCTGCCAGCTCAGTTGCAAATGCGCGGGCTTGGCGTGGGCCAAGCCAATTTGAATCAGGCCTGTTTGGCCTGGCGTGAAGCCGTGCAGCAAGCTGTTTTCAAATAATTGCTGCAGGGCTTCGTCCAATGCGCGCGGGTAGCCCTGGAGGCGCCAAGCCGCGGGCCCTGGCTCGAGTTGAATCCGCACGCCGCTGTCGGCCAGTTTCGCCTGCCAGCTTTCCAGGCAAGTGCGCAGCAGCTGCACGACATCAAAGTCCACGCGAGCTTCGTCATGCTGGCTGATGGCCAAGGCCTTGAAACGCTGCACCAGGGTGGCGGCGCGCTCGAGTGCGCGGTCGATCACGGCGCTGCCGCTTTGCAGCGTGGCCAGGCTGCTTTGCAATTCACTGCGGCGCATCTGATTGGTCTGCAGGTCGGCCAGCAAATGGGTGCAGCTGGCTTGCATGGTGCTGGCCGCCATGCGGGCATTGCCGAGCGGTGTGTTCATCTCGTGAGCCACGCCCACCACCATGCGCGACAAGGCCAGTTGCTGTTCCTGGCGCATCAGCGCTTGCATGGCGGTTTCCAGTTCGCGGCTGCGCAGGCGCACCTGGTCTTCCAGTTCATCGTGGGCGGCCTGCAGCTCGGCTTCGGCGGCACGGCGGGTGCGGGCTTCGGCCTGCAGCTCCGCCAAGGCCTGTTGCAGCTGGGCATTGCGCTGGGCCAGCGAACCTTCCAGCAAGATGCCTTGTTCGGCCAGCTGCGCATTGCGTTGCTGCAGCTTGGGCCGCTCCATCACATCGTCCACCGTGTCGGCCAGGGTCTTGGACAGCTTGCGCCGCAACTCCACCTGCAGATGCAGCAGTTCCTGGCTGGCGGCCAGGGCCTGCTCGAAGCGGCCTTGCTGACGCCCCAGGCGCACGATGGTGGCCAGTGCGGCTTCGCAAATATGTTGATGCACGCCTTCTTGCCCGCGCAACGAGTCGGCCAGATCCAGCAAGTCCGCCCATCCTGCATCGGCTGACTCACTTTGGCAGGCCAGCATGGCGGCGCACAGGCGCCGCCAACCGCGCCAAACCGTGCTGATGCCCAGAGGCGCCAGCGTCTCTTCGCAGACCAAATCGAACTGCGACAAATGCTGCTGGGCCGCTACTGACTGGCCCAGAGTGGCGTTGACCACGGCCAGATTCAAATGCGAGATGGTGGCGCGCGTGGTCATGCCGGCCGCGCGGGCGCCTTGCAAGGATTGCTGATGCATGTCCAGGCAGGCGGCCCAATGCGGCGCCGCCTCGGTTTCAGGCAGATTGCTGGCGAGGAAGAAATGGGCCGAAGCCGTGCTGTTCAAGACGGCGCAGATGGCGCTGGGTTGCAGCAAGTCGCGCCTGGCCAGCAGTGCGGCGCTACGTGTGATCACTTCGGCGTAAAGCTCGGCATCCACCAGGGCCGCGCACAAGGCACAGCCCAGTGCGGCGGCTTGGTGGCCGCGGCCAGCACGGGTCAGCAGGTCCATCGCCATGGCGGCGCTGTGCAGGGCGGAGTGATGCAGACGCAGGCGGAACTGCACGATCTGCAGCGACTCCCAGGCCCAGGCCTGCGCCAGCACCGAGCCCATGGCCTTGGCCAGCTCCAGCCGCACCGAGCCTTCTTGCAACTGCTGGCTCAAGCTCTTGCCTGAGCGATTGGTGCTGGGATATTCGCGCAGCAATTCCGCGAGCAAGGTTTGCTCGGGGCTCAACTCGGCCCTGGGCAGGGCTTGCAGCGCGGCGTGCAGGGCGTCGCCATCCAGGTTGTCGCAGAGCTGCTTGCATGCGTCCAGCCGCGACGCGATGTCGTCAGGGGCTGCCACCGCCGCCGTCGCCGGCTGGGGCTGAACTGCTTGCGATGAATGGGCCTCGCTCATGCTGGCACGAGTTGAGTCGCAAAATGTGAATAGCACCATTCTGCGCCAAAGCCGGCCGGTCTGCTGCTGAGCAGACCGTTGAAACGTCGGTGAAATCCCGAAAGCTTCGTTAGCGCGATTCGCCGGGTTCAGCCGCGGCGATCATCATGTCGATCAGCTCTTTGACGAATTCCAGGGCTTCTTCGGGCGTGGCGAAGTAGTACTCCTGCCCCAGGTCCGCCACGTCGCCCTCCGGGCCGATATGCACCACCGACCAGCCCTCCGCGCCGCCGCCTATGGCGCAGACGCCGAAGCTGCCCGGCGCCAGCTCTTTGGCTGAGCCGGCGGTGATGAAAATGTCTTTGTCTTGGTGGGAGTAATAGCGTTTCACCTCGCCATTGTCGGTGCTGGCTATAGTTCCCCACGATCAGTCAGCAAAGAGGGCGTGAAATGAAAGCAGTTTGGAACGGTGTGGTGATCGCCGAGAGCGACAAAACGGTGCTGGTGGAAGGCAACCACTACTTCCCGCCCGAGTCGCTCAAGCGCGAATACACCAGCTTCAGCAACCACCGCACCGGTTGTGCGTGGAAGGGCCAGGCGCATTACCTGAGCCTGTTCGTCAACGGCGAGATGAACCCAGACGCCGTCTGGTTCTACCCCGAGCCCACCGAGGCTGCGGCGGAAATCAAGGGCCATTACGCCTTTTGGAAGGGCGTGCAGGTGCTGTGATCTTGGCCCTGTGACGCCAGGTGCCGCAAGCCGGGCGTGCCGGCGCCTAAGCCCAAGCTTCAGCGCGGCGGTGGCGACTGGCCTTGCGTGCTGGCGCTGCTCAGCGTTGTCAGCACGATGCCCTGGCCTTCGGCGCTGAGAAAAAGGTCTTGAATCAAGACGCCGGCAAAGATCGCCAGCACCGCCACCAAGAGCGCCATATGCAGGCCACCTTCAGAAAACACATGAAGTTTTGCGCTGGACATGATGAGCTCCTTGCCTTTGTTCGGCTGGCGTGCGAAACGCGGCACCCCACCGCTCAACTCTAGGCCGCAGCGCGCTGTTTATCCAGGCGCAATTGCTGCGCCTCCACAGTGCTGGCGAGTGCTGATTCAGCGGCTGGTGGCAGTGCCGTCGTCCGGCCACAGCGCCCACAGCCGCAGCGGCTGTTTCATGCGCCCGGCCTGGGTTTCGGCCTCGCGGCCCCAACCCCAGAAGTAGTCGGCCCGCACCGCGCCGACGATGGCGCTGCCGGTGTCCTGCGCCATGGCCAGGCGGCGCAGGGGCTGGCTGCTCAGGGGCTCGCTGGCATCCAGCCAGACGGGCGTGCCGTAGGGCACGCTGTTGCGGTCCACCGCGACGGAGCGGCCCGGTGTCAGCGGCACGCCCTGGGCGCCGCGCGGGCCCAGGTTCAGGTCGGGTAGGGCTTCTTCGCGGAAGAAGACGTAGCGAGGGTTGGTCCACAGCAACTCATTGCTTCGCTGGGGATTGCGGCGCAGCCAGTCGCGGATTTGCGGCCAAGAGGCCTCGCCGGGGCGCAGCTCGCCGCGCTCGATCAGGGTCTTGCCAATCGATTGATAGGGGTGGTCGTTATGCCCCGCGAAGGCCAAGCGCACCCATTGCTGGCTGCCGTCCAGGCTGGAAAAACGCACCCGGCCGGAGCCTTGGATTTGCAGCACCAAGAGGTCCAGCGGGTCATCCAGATAAGCCAGTTCGCGCTCGCGTAAACGGGCTTTCACGGCCGGCTCGGACTCGATTTGCTGGCGGGTGAAATAGGGGCGGCGCTGCTGCAAATCCGCCGGGGCGCCGAGTACCGGCACCTTGAAGGCACCTTGAGGCCGCCGCGTGGCTTCCAGCTGTGGCTCGAAATAGCCCGTAAGCAGGCCTTGGGCTTCGCCCTCCAGGCTTTCCACCCGGTAGGGGCGCAGATGTTGCATCAGCCACAGGCTGGCGCTGGTGTCGTCTGTTGGTGGCGGCTCCATGCGAGCGCGGGCGCAAACCGCCGCCCAGCCCGGCGCCGGGCGGGCGCAGCTTTGCAGCAAGGCCGGCCACAGCTCAGTGGCGCGGTCTTGGCCCCAGCCGGGCAACTCGCTCCAGTCGGCGGCCACCCAGCGCGAGCGCTCGCGCAGCAAAACCTGGCGCTGGCGCGGCGCTTGTTCTTCCAGCGCCGGCGTGGCGGCGGGCGGGGGTGTGCTTGGCTTGACCGGTGGGGTTGGTGGCGCAGCGCAAGCCGCCAGCAGCCCTAGAATCGCCAGCGCCGCCAGGCTGCCCCGCAGCCGGCCAACCCGGGACGGAGAAGACATGGCTGTGATCTTGCTGGAGGCTTTGTTGGCCTTGGCGCTATTGGTGTTCATCGTGTGGTGGACCATGTTCTCCGGCCGCAAAGGGGGCGAGCGCCGGGGCGATCAGGATCAAGAATAAGCCAAGCCCCGCTCTGCCCGCCTTAGGCTTTGTCTTGTGTCGCGGCTTCGGCTTTGGGCGGCAAGAAGAAGCTGCGCGGGTGCTGCCGCAGGCGCTGCCAGATCGCTGCAGTCACCCGCGAGCGATCGGCCAGCCGGATGCCGCGTGAACGCAATGCCACCTTCAATGCCAAGTAGAAGCTCACGCCCAGATTGAGCAAGCCGGTGGCCGCAATGCCGGCCACACACCACCAGAAAGCGCTCAGGTGGAAGATGTTGAAACCCAGCGCACCGACGCTGGCGGCCAGCTGCCCGGTGGACAAGGTGACGTGGCGCACATCCAGCGGCAGGCCGATGAAGGCCAGCACCGGCGGCACCAAGCCCAGCATCATGCCCAGCGCCACATTGGCGGCCACGCCGCTGATGTTGTCGCGCCACCAACGCGCCCAGCGGGCCGCGCGGTTGGCGCCCAGGCGGTTGATGATGCTGGGGTTCCAGGCGATGGCGCTTTCCAGGCGGTGGAACACAAACCAGTTTTCCACCCAGCCAGCCACCAGGCTGCTGGCGAACAGCAGCACGCCGGTGAAGGCGGCGAACAAAACGGTTGGCCCCAGCAGGGTCAGGCCGTGCAGCACATAGTCCGCCTGCGCCGCGCCCACCAGCGGGGCACCAAACAGGGCGCGCCAGAGTAGCTGCACACCCAGCACCACCGGCGCCACCACGGCCAGATTGCCCAAGATGCCGGCGATCTGTGAGCGGAATAGATTCGCCACCTCGTCGACAAAGCTCTCCAGCCCGCCTTCGGACTCGATGTGCTGCAGCTTCTGCGCCATTGCCGGGGCCGTCATGGCCGGCTGTTTGGTGGCCACGGTCCAGTGCAGCAAGTGGATGATGAGAAAACTCATCGCGTAATTGATGCCGGCCCAAAAGCCCGCCCACAGCGCGCTCAGGCCCAGGGCCATGACCAGGAACTTGACGAAGGTGGTGCCGGCGATGATGGCGCCGCCGCCAGCGGCGTGGCGCAACATGACGCGGTAGTCGGCGCGGTCGCGGGTGATGTAGTGCTCGCCGGTTTCGGCGCTGCGTTCCGCCACTTTGCGGGCCAGCAGCGAGTAATGGCGGGCGAACAGGGTGCGGATGCTGCGCCGCTCATGCCCCACGCGAACCAGGGCCGCCAGCAGCCGGGCCAGCTCTTGCTGCGGGTGCTCACCGGCCAGGCAGTCCAGCAGGGCTTCGATGCGCTGGATGCGCGCCAGCAGCTGCTCCACCGAGAACATGATGTCCACCGACACGCCGAACTGTTCCAGATGCTCGGGCACGCTATTGGCGGCCTTGCGGCAAGCGTCCAGCAGGGCGCGCAAAAAGGTCAGGGCTTGCAGCGTGGCGGCGCGGTCGTCGGCCTGCACCGCGAAGGTCAGCGCATCGCAGGCGCTGGCGAGTTGCTCGAAGGGTTTGGCGGTCAAGAGCGCCGTGCTCATGCGCCGGCGCAGCGTGCCGTTCAGACCGGCGGAGCGCACCGCGCTCACCAGGGCGGTCAGGCCGACCAGCATGGGCTGCAGCCAGGGCTTGGCGCGGTGGCTGTCCGCCGGCCCGGCCTCAGGCTTGCCGACATCCAGCAAGCGCTCCAGGCGCAGCAAGGTGTTGGCATCGATGCCCAGCAGCCAATGCTCGTCCGACTCCTCAGGGAAGAGCAGCTTGAACAGTTCGGCCAGATCGTTGGTGTCGGCGGTGCTGGGCAGCAGATGCTGGCCCAGGCGATGGAAGAACTCGGGCCAGAAGGCCACGCGCGGGGCGAAACCCACATCCACAAAGAGGCTTGCTGCGTCCAGATCGCGCCAGATCGAATTGAGCAAGCGCGAGACCGTCAGCGCATGTTCGGGGTGGCGGTCCAGCACATTGAGCAGGTGCTTGAGCCGCAGCAGCGGCAGCGGCGTTTGCACGGCGGCTTCCTCGCGCTCGGCCGGGTGGCGCAGCCACTCCAGCAAGCGCGCCAGCCACAGATTGCGCGCCGCCATCTCCGCCCGCGGGTCGGCGGCATTGAGCAGGGCGGTCAGATCCCAGGCAACGCTGCGGCGCAAGCCCAACAGTGCCATCAGTGCAGGGCGCCGCTATCGGCCAGCATGAACTCGGGCACCTCGCTGTAGAACACCTCGGCGTTTTCGGTCACGCACAAGAAGCGTCCACGCATACTGCCTTGCTTGGTGCCGATCTGCGCCCAGCTGCTGTACTTGAAGCTCTGGCCCGGCGCCAGCAGCGGTTGATGGCCGACCACGGCCAAGCCATCCACTTTTTGCTCATGGCCGCGCGCGTCGATGATGGTCCAGTGGCGGCCAATCAGCTGCGCCGAGATATCGCCAACGTTCTCGACCGTGATCGTGTAGCTGAAGGCGAAAACACCTTGCTCGGCTTGAGTCTGCTCGGCCAGTACTTCGACCTGGGCGCTGCATTTGAATTGGGGGTTTGCCATGGCGCTGATTCTAGGGCGGGCGCTATGCTGCGGGCCAAAGCCCCTTCAATGCAAGCGCAGCGCCATGACTCAGCAAACTCTCTATCTCCCCCCCGACGGCTGGCCGCGTTGCCGCTGGTGTGCGGCCGCCGCCGGCGACGAAGGCTATCTGCGCTATCACGACACCGAATGGGGTTTCCCGGTGGCTGCTGATCGGCGCTTGTTCGAGAAGCTGTGCCTGGAGGGTTTTCAGTCCGGCTTGTCCTGGCGCACCATCCTCAATAAACGCGAGGCCTTTCGCGCCGCATTCGCGGGTTTTGACTTTGCGCAGGTCGCACAGTTCGGTGCCAGCGATGTGGAGCGCCTGCTGCAAGACGCCGGCATCGTGCGCCACCGAGGCAAGATCGAGGCAGTCATCAATAACGCGCAACGCTGCCTGGAGCTGGTGGCCGAGCAGGGCTCGCTGGCGCGCTATATCTGGCGCTTCGAGCCGCACCCTGCCGACTTGCCCGAAACGCCGCAAGCCCTGACCGAGTCAGAGGCCTCGCGCGCGCTGTCCAAAGACTTGAAAAAGCGCGGCTGGAAGTTTGTCGGCCCCACCACCATGTACGCCTTCATTCAATCCATGGGCTTGGTCAACGATCACGCGCTGGGGTGCGTGACGCGTGAGCAAGTTAGGCTAGCGCGTCAGGCGTTTCGCTCGCCCGCACTGGACTGAGGGCGGAGCGAAAAAAACCGCCAGCAGGACTAAGCCGCTGGCGGTTTGGGTGGGGCGCAGTGTTGCCTTATTTGGGCATGATGACGCTGTCGATCACATGGATCACGCCGTTGTCGGCGGCGATATCGGTGGCCGTGACCTTGGCTTGATCAACCATCACGCCACCGCTGGTGCTGATGGTCAGTTCGCTGCCTTGTACGGTCTTGACTTTTCCGGCCTTGACGTCCTTGGCCATGACCTTGCCCGGCACAACGTGGTACGTCAGCACGGCGGTCAGCTTGGCCTTGTCTTTGAGCAATGCGTCCAGATCAGCCTTTGGGATTTTGGCAAAGGCGGCATCGGTGGGGGCAAAGACGGTGAATGGGCCCTTGCCCTTGAGTGTGTCGACCAGGCCTGCGGCTTGCAGGGCGGTGGCCAGAGTTTTGAAAGTGCCGGCGGCCACGGCCGTGTCGACGATGTCCTTGGCTTGAGCAGACAGGGCGCTCAGGCTCAGGGCGGTGATGGCGATCAAGTGCTTCATGGTGCTTCCTTCTGTGGTGGTGGGTGAGAAAGTGGGTGGGTCTGCAAGCTGCTCTAGAGCGGGCTTGGCGTCAGTGCAGATGTGCGGCGGCGACTTCCCCCTGCAGTGAGGGGGGCAGCAGGGCCTGATCGAGCCGGTGCAAAACGCCGTTGCGGGCCAGCTGCTCGCTGCCTGGCAAGAGCGGTTGACCTTGTTCGCCCCTGCCCAGCAAGCCCAAAGCGCTCAGGTGAAGGGCTTCTCCACCCGCTGTCATCATCTGGCCGCCCCAGGGCAGCTCGCTGAGGTAGAACGATCCCGGCAGTAGATGCTGGGCCAGCACGCGGCGCAGCAGTTTGGGCTGGCGAGCCAGTTCACGCTCGCGCAGGCCCAGCCGAGGAGCAAGCCTAGCCATGCCCGCGTTGCTTGGCGCGAGGACGGTGACGTGCTGATGGCCTGCCAGCAGGGCATCCAGGCCGGTCGCGCGCAGTGCGGCCAGGAAGTCGCGATGTTCAGCGGCCTGAGCCAGCAGATCAAGCAAGCTGTTCCTGGCAGGCTGCAGAACCCGGTCCAGCACATGCACATGCCGCAGCGGCCCGGTTTGCCAGCTGCTCAGGATCTGGGCGGCATGACCAAGGCCGTCGTGCAGGCTGATCGCGTCGGCTGCTGCTCGTGTGGGCTTCAGCTGTAAGGGGTGTTCGCCCAAGGTATCCAGTCGCGGCGCGCAGGCGCTCAGTTGCCGGGCCGAGAACGGCGCTGGCACGACGTGGTTGAGCAACAGGCGGCGTAAGGCTGAGCGATCAGCTGAAAACGCCGCCCAGTTGCTGCCGCGCTGTTGCAGCTGGAGTTCAAAAGCCTCAAACGCGTGGTCGTCTGGCACTAGCAGGCTGATCTGGCCTTGGCTGGCGCTGGGGTCGAGTGCGCGAGGCAGGTCGGCCGCATGCAGGGCCTGGGTCCAACGCAGCAGGCCGGTTGGCGCGCCCTTGCGTTCCGCTCGTGCAGCACCAGCGCGGTCATTGCGGCCTAGCAGTTCCCGGCAGCCGGTATGGGCAATCTGGTCGGGGGCAATCTGCCAGTTCAACATGGGAAAACCTCAATGAGACAAGCCGTGTTTGTGATCGTTGGCACAGTGCAATCGAGTGATTTGAACTGCGCGGGATGAAATGTGAACTACTTGGTATTTAAAGTCAACCGATTGGTATAAAAAGATACGGAGAAGAATTATTCGGGACTGCCTTGTTCATTTTGGCTTGGGCGGGTGCGCGTCGGAGCGGCGCGCCAGGAGCCCGGGCTAGGTGAACCACGGGCAGCCGTGAACAGCTGGACCTCGCCTAGGGCCACGGTCGGGTGGCAGGCAGGCGCCGCGGGCGGCAGCCCCTAGAATTCAGCCCTGGCCGGGCATGCCTCGGCCCGGCCACTCTTGCCACCTTCGTTCATACCGCCATGACCACCAACTTCCGTATCGCCCCCAGCATCCTCTCGGCCGACTTTGCCCGCCTGGGCGAGGAGGTGCGCAACGTCCTGGCGGCGGGCGCCGACTGGGTGCACTTCGACGTGATGGACAACCATTACGTGCCCAATCTGACCTTTGGGCCGATGGTCTGCGAAGCCCTGCGCAAGCATTCGGTCAAGCCCGATGGCACGCCTTGCCCGATCGACGTGCACCTGATGGTGGAGCCGGTGGACGCCCTGGCCGTGGCTTTTGCCAAGGCCGGCGCCGATTTGGTGAGCTTCCACCCCGACGCTTCCAAGCATGTGGACCGCACCCTGCAGCTGATCAAGGGCGAGGGCAAGCAAGCCGGCCTGGTGTTCAACCCGGCCGAGCCGCTGGACGTGCTGGAATGGGTGATCGACAAGGTGGACCTGGTGCTGATCATGAGCGTCAACCCCGGCTTCGGCGGCCAGAGCTTCTTGCCCAGCGCACTGAAGAAGCTGGAGCAAGCCCGCCGCATCATCGATGCCAGCGGCCGCGACATCCGCCTGGAGATCGACGGCGGCGTGAAGGTCGACAACATCCGCCAAATCGCCGATGCCGGCGCCGACACCTTTGTGGCCGGCTCCGCCATCTTCGGCAAGCCCGACTACAAGGCTGTGATCGACGCCATGCGCGCTGAACTGGCGCGCTGATCAAGATGCCTGCGGTGCTGCTGGTCTGCACGGCCAATCTGTGCCGATCGCCGTTGGCCGAGCTGCTGATGAAAACACGCCTGCCGGGCTTCGGCCCTGGCGCGGCGCAGGCCTTTTCGGTGATCGAGTCGGCCGGCGTGCGCGCAGCACCTCGGCCCGGCCCCATGGACGCCCGTGCCGCAGCCGCTGCGCAGCGCGCCGGGCTCAGCCCCAACAAGAAATGGCGTTCGCGCCGTGTGGTGGCTGCGGACTTTGAGCGCTTCGATCTGATTCTGGCCATGGACAGCGAGAACCTGCACGAGCTGAAGCTGCTGTGCCCGGCCGCTTTGCATCCGCGCTTGCACCTGCTGCTGGACTTCGCACCCGGCCTGCAAGGCCAGGAAGTGCCCGACCCCTATTTCGGCCCGGCCCATGGTTTTGACCATGTGATGGGCTTGCTCAGCCAGGCCGTTCAAGGCCTGGCTCAGGCCTGGCGGGAAGGGCGTTTGCCCGTGGCGGTGCCATCACCAAGCCGGATCGGCGCATGAGCGAGGTGCTGGCTGGTCAGGCTTCAGCTGATATGCGGGCGCAGGCCAATAGGGCCGCCGCCCTGGCTTATCTGCAGCACTACGCGCGCAAAGACATTGCGGCCATTGAAGCGATGCTGGCCGAGGACGTCAGCCTGCGCGACTGGCAGATTGCCGTGCAGGGAAAAGCCGCCGCACTGGCCGAAACGCGCAAGAACTTCGCCAGTGCGGGAGGGATCGCCATTGAGGTGCTGAACCTCATTGCCGACGCCAACAGCGTGGCCGCCGAGTTGAAGATTCGCGTTGACCTGGTTGATGCTGCTGATCCCGTCGAGCTGTTTGTGATCGACGTCATCAGCTTCAATCCGCAAGGCCAGATTCATTCCATTCGTGCCTATCTCGGCCGGGGCGAGGCCCTATCGTGAGGATGACGATGATGTTGGCCGCCGTGAAGTTGTTCAGAGCGTCAATCGAATGTGCCTGATCGCCTGGCGCTGGCAGCCCGGTACGGCCACGCCCTTGCTGCTGCTGGCCAATCGCGATGAGTTCTATGCCCGGCCCACGGCGCCGCTTCGCTGGTGGCCGGGTGGCCGCGTGCTGGCGGGTCAGGACTTGCAAGCCGGGGGCACTTGGCTGGGCCTGGGTGCCGGTGGGCGGCGGTTGGCGGCACTGACCAATTTCCGCGACCCTGGGCTGCTGCCGAGTTCGTCGGCGGCTGGCGCCTCACCTCCTTCGCGCGGCGCTTTGGTCAGCGAGTTTTTGCAAGACGAGTCCCTGAGCGCGGCCGACTACCTGGCCCAGCTGGCGCCGCGCGCGGCCGAGTTCCAGGGTTTCAATCTGCTGCTGTTTGATGGCCAGCAGTTGCTGGGCTTTGAGGGCCGCGCCAGCCGTGGGCAGCGCAGCGTTGTTCTAGAGCCGGGCTTGGGCGCGGTGTCCAATGCCGGCTTTGACACGCCCTGGCCCAAGCTGCTGACGCTCAAGTCCGCACTGGCTCAGCGCTTGGCCGAGGACCACGCGGAGCCGGGTGGCGATGAGGCCTTGCTGGCCTTGTTGCGTGACCCGCGCATCGCGCCGGACGAAAGCCTGCCCGCCACCGGTGTGCCGCAGGAATGGGAGCGGGCGCTCTCCGCCATCTTCATTGCCTCGCCCAATTACGGCACGCGGGCCAGCGCCTTGCTGCGCCTGCGGCAACCAGGTGGCTTTGATTTTCTGGAGCGCAGCTTTGACGCCAGCGGCGTGATCGGCATGCGCGAATTCAGGGTGGCGGCTTAGCCAGGCTTAGCTCGGCACTGGCAGATGCAGCCACAGCGCCAGCCGGTCGAAGAACAGGCTGTAGAGCGCAATCGGCAGCGGCAGGCCGATCACAGTGCCCAAGACATAGCTGCGCCAAGGCACGCCCGACAGCGCCAGTGCCACATTCAGCGCCGGCGCGGTTTGGAACATCAGGCGCAGCAGGGTCACGCTTTGCAGTGGGTGGCGGTCCAGGCGCGCAAACAGGCGCCGGCTCAGCCGGCCCTTGTTTTGCCATGCGCGTAAGGCGTCAGCACCCAGCCAGCGGATGACGAAAAAGCTGCTGAGGCAGGCGCAGCATGCGGCCAGATAAGTGCCCAGGCCGCCCCACATCGGCCCCAGGGCCAGCACCGCCGCAGCCAGAAAAACCCAGCCTGGAATCTGCAGCAGATTGCCGGCCATGAAGAGCAAGGTGAATAGCAGCAGGCCCAGGCCTTGGTGGCCATCAAACAGCGCGCGCAGCTCGGCCAGGGTGAAGAGTTGGGTCGACAGGCCGCTGAGTTTTAAAGTTAGCCAAGCGGCGGCCAGCAAGGCCAGCACCAGCAGCAGGCGCTGCTGGCGGCTCATGCCCGGCCTGTTTCAGTGGGCGGCGTGTCGGGTGGCGTGTGGCAAACCACGCAGAGCTTGTTGCCATCTGGGTCGCGGAAATAGGCGCCGTAGTAATGCGCGTGATAGTCAGGCCGCAAACCCGGTGCGCCCTCGCAGCGGCCGCCGTGGGCCAGAGCCAGTGCATAGGCCTGGTCCACCACAGCGCGGCTGTCGGCCAGCAAGGCTGTCATCGGTCCATTGCCCGGCTGCGCGGCCTGGCCATCGAAAGGGTGGCCGATCAGCAGCAGCGGCCGCGCCACGCCGGGGCTTTGCCAGCCGGCCCAGGGGCGCTGCCGCTCACAAAACCGCTGCGCCAGGCCTAGGCTCGCCAAGAGCGGCTGGTAGAAGGCGAGGGCACGCTCGAAATCGCTGACGCCGAGGAAGATGTGGGAGAACATGTGGCGGGCGGCTCCTGAAAGCGCTGCGTTTTTCGATGGCTTGTTACTGATGGGCCGTCATCCGGCCCGGTGCCACCTCACGCATATCCGGCCCCTTGCCGCTGAAGCGGTCCAGGGCCAGGTAGATCACCGGGGTGATGTAGAGCGTCACCGCCTGCGACAAGATCAAGCCGCCGACCACCGCCAAACCCAGAGGTTGGCGCAGCTCGGCCCCGGCGCCCAGGCCCAAGGCAATCGGCAGGGCACCCATCAGCGCGGCCAGGGTGGTCATCATGATGGGGCGGAAGCGCAAGATGCAGGCCTCGCGGATCGCTTCCGGCGGGCTCATGCCGCCGTTGCGCTGGGCGTCCAGCGCGAAGTCAATCATCATGATGGCGTTCTTCTTGACGATGCCGATCAGCATCAGGATGCCGATGGTGGCGATCAGCGTCAGGTCCATATTGAAGAGCTGCAGCGTGATCAAGGCACCCACCGCCGCCGAGGGCAGGCCGGCCAGGATGGTCAGCGGGTGGATATAGCTTTCATACAGCACGCCCAGCAGCACATAGATCACCGCGATGGCCAAGCCGATCAGCAAGACCTGACCCCCTTGCGAGTCCTGGAACACCGCCGCATCGCCGCCGTAACTGGTGATGATGCTGCTGGGGAGTTGCAGCGCTTTGGTGTAGCCGTCCAGCTTGGCGGTGGCGTCACCCAAGGGCACATCGGGTGCGAGGTTGAAGCTCAGGGTGATGGCCTGCAGCTGCCCCTGGTGATTGACTGCTGTGGGGCCGAGCGCTCTTTGCACGCTGGCGAAAGCCGTCAGCGGCACCAGGGCGCCGTTCTTGCCGCGCAGATAGATCTTGTCGAATGCGTCCTCGGTCAGGCGATCGGCGTCGCTGGCCTCCATGATGACTTGGTAGGTATTGCTCTCGGCGTAGATGCTGGAGACTTGCCGCTCGCCAAAAGCGTCGTAGAGCGCGGTGCGCAGGTCTTGCATCTGCACGCCCAGCAAGGAGGCGCGCTCGCGGTCGATGATCAGATTGGCTTGCAGGCCGCGCAGCTGCGAGTCGCTGGTAACGTCGCGGAACAGCGGGTCAGCACGCAGCTTCTCTTGCAGCTTGCTGGCCCAGACATTGAGCTCGCCGGCACTGATGGACTGCAAGGTGTACTGGTAGCGGCTCTTGCTCTGGCGCCCGCCCAACTGCAGGTTTTGCACCGGGCGTAAATAAACGGCGATGCCGGGCACGCTGCGCAGTTTTTTGCGCAGGCCTTCCAGCACCTGCGCCATCGGCGGGCGCTCGCCACGCGGCTTGAGGTTGATGAACAAGCGCCCGGTATTGCCGGCGCTGCCGCCACCACCCCCGCCGCCCACGGCCGCCGAGACGCTGGCCACGGCCGGGTCGTCCTTGACCAAGGCGGCCACGCGTTCTTGCAATACCGTCATGGCCGCGAAGGAGATGTCTTCGGAGGCTTCAGTGCTGGCTTGGATCTGGCCGATGTCTTCTTCCGGGAAGAAGCCCTTGGGAATGCTGGTGTAGAGCCAGGCACTCGCCACAAAGCTGGCCAGCGCCACGCCCAAGACCCAGTTGCGATGCCGCAAGGCCGCGTCCAGGCTGCGGGTGTAGGCGTTCAGTACGGCGTTAAAGCCGCGCTCAAACACGCGGCCCAGCGCGTTCTCTTCCACATGCGCATGGGGCTTGAGGAAACGGCTGCACAACATGGGCACCAGGCTCAGCGAGACGCCGGCCGAGACCAGGATAGCCAGCGACACCACCACCGCGAACTCGTGGAAGAGCAGGCCGATCACGCCGGGCATGAAGAAGATGGGGATCAGCACCGCCACCAGCGAGATCGAAATCGAGACGATGGTGAAGGCCATCTCGCGCGCGCCGCGCACGGCAGCCGCGAAGGGCTCCATGCCATCCTCAACGTGGCGGTGGATGTTCTCCAGCATCACGATGGCGTCGTCCACCACCAGGCCCACGGCCAGGGTGATGCCCAGCAGCGAGATATTGTCGAGGCTGTAGCCCAGGGCATAGAGCAGGGTCAGCGCGCCGATCAGCGAGATTGGCAGCGACAGCGTCGGGATCAGCGTGGCCACCGCGCGGCGCAGGAACAAGAAGATCACCAACACCACCAGGGCCACGGTCAGGGCCAGGGTGAAATAGACGTCATGCAGGGACTCGCGCACCGAGATCGAACGGTCGTTCAGCGTGCTCATTTGCACCGAGGCCGGCAGCTGGCCTTCGAAGCGCGGCAGCATGGCCTTCACCGCATCGACCACCTTGACGGTGTTGGCATCGGGCTGGCGCTGCACAGCCAGCACGATGGAGCGCTCGCCGTTGAAGTTGGAGAAGGATTTGACGGTTTCGAAACTGTCCAGCACCTCCGCCACATCACGCAGAAAGACCGGCGCGCCATTGCGGCTGGCCACGACGATGGCGCCGAATTCGCGCGCATTGCGCAGCTGCTTATTGGCCTGGATGGTCAACGTCTGGCGATTGCCGTCCAGCACGCCCACCGGCGTATTGGCATTGGCGCCCTTGATCGCGCCTTGCAACTCCTCCAGCGTGATATTGCGTTGTTGCAGCAACTCGGTGCGCGCCTTGATGCGCACCGCAAAACGCTTCTGCCCGTAGATGGAGACCTGGGCCACGCCGTCGATGGTGGACAGGCTGGGGGTGATCAGGTTCTCGGCAAAGTCATTCAACTCCGAGAGATTGATGCTGGGCGAGGTCAGCGCTACCAGCAGCACCGGGGCATCGGCCGGGTTGACCTTGCGGTAGCTCGGCGGCGAGGTCATCTCGGTCGGCAATGCCCGCAGCGAGCGGAACAGCGCCGCCTGCACATCGACGGCGGCTGCGTCGATATTGCGGCTGGGGTCGAACTCCAGCGTCAGCGAGGTTGAGCCCAGGGTGCTGGTCGAGGAGATGGTGCTCAGACCGGCAATGGTGGAAAACTGCTTTTCCAGCGGCAGAGCCACCGAAGAGGCCATGGTCTCCGGCGAAGCGCCGGGCAGGCTGGCCTGCACATTGATGACCGGCGTGTTGTAGGACGGCAGCGCCGCCACCGGAATCTTGCCCCAAGCCGCCAAGCCGGCGATGACCAGCGCGATATTCAGCAGCACGGTCATCACCGGCCGCCGGATGAACAACTCCGTCAAGTTCATGCGCCGGCCCCGGAAGCTGCCGAGCTGGCTGCTGATGGCGCCGATGCCGCTGATGCAGCCCCCGCGCCTTCACCCGCCGCCTTCTTGCTGGCGGCCGCTGCGGCCGCTGCTGCAGGGTTCAGGGCTGCGGGCTGGGCCTTGACGGCGGTGCCGGGGCGCAGATTCTGCTTGCCGTCCACCACCACCTTGTCGCCGGCCTGTATGCCTTCCACCACCGCCATCTCACCAAAGGTGTAACGCTGCTGCACGGTTTTGAGTTGGGCGTTCTTGTCGGCGTCAACGATATAGACCGAGCGTTCGTTGCCGCGCTGGATGATGGCGGCTTGCGGAATCACGATGGCGTCTTTGATTGTGCGCAGCGTCATGCGCACCCGCACAAACTGGCCCGGCCAGAGTTGCTGCTGGCGGTTATCAAACTCGGCGCGCACTTTGATCGTGCCGGTCGTGCTGTCCACCAGGTTGTCCACGAAAACCAGCTTGCCCTTGGCGCCGGCTTCGGCCTCGCTGCCTTTGCCAGTTGCGCGGCCACCGGTCGGTGCGATCTGCACTTGCAGCGCTTCTGGGCTGCTGGCGCCGGCTTTGCCCGCGCCGCGCGTGGCGGCCAGCAAGGGCTGCAACTGCGATTCGGCCAGGCTGAAGCTGACGCCAACGGGATCCATCTGCGCGATATTGACCAGCGGCAGCGCGCTCGCGCTGGCCTGCACCAAGCTGCCAGGGAAGACGCTGAGCGCACCGGCCCGGCCGCTGATGGGGGCGCGCAGCTCGTTATAGCTGAGCGCCACATTGGCGGATTGCACGGCCGCTTCGTCAGCAGCCACCAGGGCGCGGGCGGCTTCGGCATTGGCTTGCGCCGTGTCCACCGCGCTTTGGGCGATGAAGTTCTGGGCCTTGAGTTCTTGGGCGCGCTTGAACTGGCGCTCGGCATCGGCGGCGGCGGCACGATCGCGCAGCAATTGGGCGCGAGCGCGTTCCAGATTGGCGCGGTCGGCGCGGTCGTCGAAGCGCAGCAAGACCTGACCCTTGCGCACCGTGTCGCCGTCCTTGATCAAGACTTCTTTGACGGTGCTGGTGGTTTGCGCTCGCATGTCCACGCTGGCCAGCGAGGCCACTGTGCCGCTGGCTTCCAGATTGACCGGCACATCCTGCTGCCGCGCCTCAATCACGCCGACCGCTTGCGGGCCGCCCTTGGCTGCGCCGGCCGCCGGGCTGGAGGCGGCGGTGGGGCCGCTGGTGACGCGAGGGGGTTGGGATTTCCACCACCAGCCGGCGGCAGCCAGGCTGATGAGAGTCAGGGACAGGATGATTGTTTTTCTGCTGCGCATGCTGGGGCGAGGTCGGTGATTCGCTTGGCCTCGGCGCAGGCTGCGCCGTGTATACAAGGCAAGGCCCTGAGCTTACCCGCTCAGCGCCGCCCGCATATTGCTGCCGTGTGAACCGCCCCGCGCGCGCGCTCAGTTTTGCAGCGCTTGTGCGAGCCGTGCGCCGGCCACGGCATTGTGTTTGACCAGGGCGATATTGGTGGCCAGGCTGCGGCCGGCCGTCAGCGCCTTGATGCGCGCCAGCAGGAAGGGCGTGACGGCCTTGCCGCCAATGCCCTGAGCGGCGGCCTCATCCAGCGCTTGCTGCGTGATCGCATCGATCTCGGCGCGCGGCATGGCTTGCGCGGCCGGCACCGGGTTGCTGATCACCACGCCACCGCGCAGGCCCAGCGCCCATTTGGTTTGCAAAAAGCGCGCTTGCTCGGCGGCGCTGTCGAGGCGGAAGTCGGCCTTGAAGCCGCTGTCCGGCGTGTAGAAGGCGGCGAAATTGTCCTGGCCGATGCTGAGCACCGGCACGCCGTGGGTTTCCAGATACTCCAGCGTCAGGCCAATGTCGAGAATGCTTTTCGCGCCGGCGCAGACCACGGCCACCGAGGTTTGCGCCAGCTCCTGCAAATCTGCGGAGATGTCAAAGCTGCTCTCGGCGCCGCGGTGCACGCCGCCGATGCCGCCGGTGACAAAGACGCGAATGCCGGCCAGCTCGGCGCAGATCATGGTGGCCGCCACCGTGGTGGCGCCGATCTTGCCGCTGGACAAGACAAAAGGCAGGTCGCGCCGGCTGACCTTCATGGCCTCGGGCGATTGGCCCAGCAGCTCCAGTTCCTCGTCCGCTAGGCCGATGCGGATCTTGCCGCCCAGCACGGCGATGGTGGCGGGCACGGCACCCTCGGCGCGGATCAAGGCCTCCACCTCGCGAGCCGTCTGCACGTTCTGCGGATAGGGCATGCCGTGGGAAATGATGGTGGACTCCAGCGCCACGATGGGCCGGCCAGCGGCGCGGGCCGCGGCCACTTCGGGTGAGAAGGCGAGGAAGTTCTGTGCGTTCAATGTGTTCATGGCAGGAGCAGTTCAGGGCTGAGTTCGGGCGAGACGCTGTGCTCGCTTTGCAAAGTGAGTCGGGCCAGGCGCAGGCCCAGCTTGCAGGCGCTGGCCAGATCGCCCGCATCTTGCAGCAAGGCGGCGCACACGCCGGCGGCAAAAGCATCGCCGGCGCCGCTGACCTCCACCACGCGGGTCGCCGTCGGCTTCAAGGACTTCAATGCCTCGCCGGCATGGCCGAAGTAGAGGCGCTCGCTGCCTTGGGTGACGATCAGGCTGCCCAGGCCGCGTGCGGCCATGGCTTGATGGGCGCGCTGCAAATCGGCCTCGCCGTTCAGGGCCAAGCCGGTGGCGGCGGCCAACTCGTCGTGGTTCAGGATCAAAAGGCTCAAGCCCTGCAGGGCCTGCGGCAGCCGCGCCATCTTGGGCGCCGAGACCGCCACCGCCACCAGCGGCGCCGCAGTCTCATTGGCCGCTTGCGCCAGCAAAAAGGCCAGGCTATCGGCAGGCAGGTTGAGGTCCACCAGCGTCAGGCTGGCCTGGGCGCGCTGCGCCGCGCATTGGCGCAGGTAGTCGGGCGTCAGACGTTCGCACAAGTCCATTTGCGCCAGGCCCAGGACCAGCTCGCCCTCGGGGCTCAGCACGGCGGTGTAGCTGCCGGTGGGCGCATAGGTGGCGATCAGGCTGGCGCTGCAGTCCACGCTCAAGGCCGCGGCATGGCTGCGCAAAAAGCGCCCGGCGGCGTCATCGCCGAGGGCGGTCAGGAGCTGCACGGGCAGGCCCAGCCGGGCCAGGTTCTCGGCTACATTGCGGGCCACGCCGCCGGGGCTTTCGTTCAAGCTTGCCGGGTTGGAGTTGCCCATCTGCAGCGGCTTAAGGCCGCGCAGCTTGCGGTCCACATTGCTGCCGCCGATGCACACCACGCGGCGCGCGCCCGGCAGAACATAAGCGCGGCCGAGGAGGCGCCGCTCCTTGGTCAGCGCCGCGACGTGGCCGGCTACCGCCGAGCGCGACAGCCCCAGCTGCTCGGCCAGGTCTTGCTGGCTGATGAAGGGGTTGTGAGTGATCAGGGCCAGCAGCTGATCTTTCTTGGATTCCATGGTCGAATCATAGAACATTTGTTTTCAATTTCGGACAATTGTCCTTGACGGCGACCCTGGCGGACGCTTGGCGACTGAAGTTAGACTCCCGGGTCGGAACTTGAGCGGGCCTAACGCCCCATCTGCGCTCACCGTGCCGACTCCTGGAGGAATGCATGAAGGTTTTGTCGCGCGTACTGTTTGCTGTTTTCTTGTCTGCCATGCTGGGCGCAGGTGCAGCCTGGGCGCAGCCGCAAGCGCAGCAGGGCATTTTGGATGTGGTGCGCGGCAATGAAGATTACCCGCCGTTTGAAATGATGGTTGAGGGCAAGCTGGTGGGCCTGCATGTGGATATGGTGGAGGCCGCAGCCAAAAGCCTGGGTCTGCGGGTGCGCTGGACCAGCCTGCCCTGGAAGCGCGCACTCTTGATGGTGGAAACCGGCCAGGCCGACGCCATCACCTACATCTCACGCACGCCCGAGCGCGAAGCCTGGGCGGTGTTTCTGGAGGGCAATTTCCTGTCCAGCGCCGATGTCCGCTTCATTGCCCGCAAGGAAGACGCGCCTCGCCTCGCCTTCAATGGCGATCTGCAGGAGTTCCTGGCTCAGCACAGCTTGGTGACCGTGCGAGGCTTTCAATTCGGCAAGGCCGATATCGACCGTGCGCCCCGCATCGAGGCCAGCAATATGGATGACTTGCTGCGCCGCTTATTGGCCGGGCATGCCACGGTCGGCGCGGTGGCCTGGGACAACTTCAAGGCGGCCTATCAGGACCGCCCCGAGTTCGCCCGCATCGTGGCGCTGCAACCGGCGATCACCAGTTCGCGTAACTACATCGCTTTTTCAGCTGCGCGCGGCCATGCGCCGCTGGCCCAGCGTTTCGCGCAAGCGCTGAGCCGGGTCAAGCAAGGCGCCGAGGTCGCACAACTGCAACGGCGCTACGCGCAAGCGCCCTGATCGCAGGACGCCCGCGCGACCTTCAGCTCAAGGGGCGATGGAGGCTGCGCGCAGCTTCAGGCCCACGGCCTGGGTCATGGTTTGCAGCTTGGGGTTGATGGCGGCGGCGCTTTCGCTGGCCACCTTCTCGCCCAAGGTCTTCTCCATCGCCGGCACGAGCTTCTCGAACTTCTTCTTCACCGGCGATTCCAGCAGGGCAATGATCTGGCGCAGCTCGTTGTCGTCAAAGTTTTCTAGCAGCATGGGGCCGACGGTGGGGGTGACCAGCTTTTGCGCATTCGCCTTGGCAATGGGCGTGGCCTCATCCACATAGGTCTGCACATCGCTGCTGATCTCTTTGAGCGTGCGGTCACGCTTTTCGGCGCTGACCCGGCCTTGCAGCACGACGCGGGCTTGCTCCATGGCGTTGACCGCCGGGCGCTGCACCATCACCACGGCCACATCTTCCACATGCCACAGGCTCAGCAAGCGGTCCACCAGCGCTTGGCGCGCCGGGCTGGCGGCTGTGCTAGGTGTGGCGGGAGCAGCGGCTGCTGCCGTGGTTTTGGCTGCGGGTGTGGCCGCGGTTTGGGCGCTGGCGCCCTGACTCAAGAGCGCCGCTAGCAGGCCGGCGGTGAGGGACGTTGCAAAGGACGGAGATGGGAGCAGCTTCATTGGCGAAAGGGAAATGGAGATAAGGAGGCGACGGAAGCAAAGAAGGGACAGGACCTGACTCAGGCCCCGTCATGGGATGGCATCAGAAGGGATGGCTGAAGGAAATGCCGCCGTAGCGGATGTAGATGCCGCCATTCACATCCAGGCCGGCATAGGGGTTGTAGATCACATTGCTGAAGTTGGTGCAGTTGAGGTTGCAGCTGGTGTTGGCGGGCAGGTTGAAGCGGCCGTGGGCGTAAGCCACGGTGGCGTCGATGCGCAAGCCCTTGTCGCTTTGGTAGCCGACGCCAGCGCTGTAGACCTTCAAATCAGGCAGCGGCGCGATCAAGTCCATGGCCGAGCTGGGCACCGAGCTGCGGCGCGGCTCGTAGCCGCCCCGCACATGGAAGTGCTTGCCGACGCTGAGATCCACGCCATAGCCAAAGTGCAAGGGGCTTTTGTAGCCCCGCGGGATGATCAGCTTGCTGGCGTCACCCTGGCCGAACAAGCGTGCCATCTGCAGCAAGGAAACCTGCTTGTCGAACTGGAAGGTCATCTTGTCCCAGCGCGCCCAGTTGGTCCAGTTGACGTCCACATTGAATTGCAGAAAGGGCAGTGGCTTGATCTTGATGCCGGCCTGAATATGCTCCGGGAAGGGCAGCACCAGGGTGGCATTGCCGCTCTGCGACTCGGGGATGCTGCTGGGCATGGCAAAGGTGGCGGCCATGATGGGGCCCAGCAGGCTGGCGTACATGCCTTCCACGAACTTGCGCAGCATCGGGTCCGCGTTGAAGGTGTAGCGGCCGGTCAAGGTGGAGTTGGAGCCGAACTGATATACCGCGCCCGCCGCAAACCACTCTTTGGGTTCCCACAGCACGCCCACATTGATAGTGGGATCCATCGGGGCGGTCAAGTCGAATTCCATGCTGCCCACGGAATTGAAGGGCCGCAGGCGCCCCTCTTTGCCGCCGCCACACAGGCCGAAGGCGAGCACGTCGATGGGGTTGCCGCTATTGCCGCACCAGGCGTCCTGCAGCTTGCCGATGATGCCCAGCAGCTCATTGGGCATGCGCATCTCGGTATTGAGCATGAAGCCTTGGTGGGCGATAGGCACGGAGACGCCCAGGCTCAAGGTATCGCTGAGCTGATAAGCGGCAGTGGGTGAGAGATAGACCAGGCGCTGGATCACCACCTTGCGGCCGTCGAAGCGGCCAGGGTCATTGGGATCTTTGGTGCGGTCGATGCCCACGGCCTGCGGCACATAGGTGGCGGTGCCAAAGGTCCACTTGGACTCGGGCTCGTGAAAGGCCAGGCCTAAGCCCGCCGCAAACGCCGCCGGCAAGCTCCAGGAGGGCGAGCCGTAAATGGGCAGATAAATGCTCTGCCGCACTGGCCCGGTCTTGGTGCCGTTGAGCGGGTCTTCCTTCCAGCCGCCGATGTCAAAGCCTTCGGGCTGATGGAAGCTGGCGTAGGGCTTGATGGAGGCGCCGAACAAGGCGTCCTGGCGCCGGTTGGTCTTGATGCGGGCCAGGCCGGCGGGGTTGAAGTGGATGGCGTCCAGGCCCGGCGGGTCGGCCGTGACGGCATTGCCCAAGGCCATGCCCACCACGCTGACGCCCAGGTTTTCGGTCAAGGCGGCGTGGCTGGGCGAGGCCAAGCCTAAGCCTAGGCTCGCCAGGGCGCCCAGCGCGCAAAGCCTTGCCGCTGGCGCCCGGCGGCGCCAGTCGTTCTGAAGCTGACGAAACATGGCAGCCTCAGAGGTTCAGAGGCATGTTGAAGCCCAGCGTGAAGCTAGGTGCATCCGGCCCCAGGCCGACGCCGACCGAGACGTTCATGGTGGTCTTGGGCGAGGCACGCACGCCCAGGCCGAAGCTCAGGATGCCCGAGGTCTGTGGCGCGGTGGCACTGACCTTGCCATCGGCCAGGTAGAGATGCGAGCGCGCCGACACCGTCTCCTGGAAGGACAGGGTGGTCGAGACTTTGTAAGACAGGGCGTAGGCGAAGCCCATGCCGAAACTCAGGCTGGCGCCGGGGCTCATCTTCACCAAAGTGCCGCCGTTGACGGTTTGATCCAAGCCGGTGGCGGCTTGGCCCAGCGTGACGGACACCGAGCCGAACACGGCCACCGGGTCCATCACCTTGGAGGCATTGGCGCCGAAGGTGATGCTGTTATAGCCCGAGCCGGTGGCCAGGCCCTGGTTGCTGATGGTCTTGAAGGGGCTGCGGCCGGTGGCCACGCGCAGGGTGCTGGAGGCGGTCAGGGATGGCAGATCGCGGCTTTGTGCCAGCGGCTGCCAGCGCACGCCCAGCGAGAGGTCGCCAATGCCGTTGGAAAGGCCGGAGAAGCTCTCCGACTGGCTGTATTTGCTGACCAGGGGGATGGTGACGTTGCCGGTCAGGTTGTTGAGCAGGCCGTAGTCGGTCGACACGGTGTTGGTGATGGTGTGCGAGCGGGTGTTCTGAATGCTGAACAGGGTCAGCGCGCTGTCGGCAAAACGCGCCTCGATCAACTGGCTGCCGATATAGGCGTAGCTCAGGTCATAGGTGAGGGCCAGTGCGCCTTTCTTGATCAGCGAGTACTGCTTGTCGGTGGCGGTGAGGGTGGCTTTGAGCAGGGCGGCCTGGTCCACATCGCCATCCTTCTTGGCGAGTGCTTGGCGGGCAGCTTCGGCATCGGCGCTGGCGCTGTTGGTGGATGGGGTGCTGGCGGCAGTGCTGGATTGAGCAAGGGACAGTCCGGTGTGCAGCAGCAGGGCCAAAACGAGGCCGGAGGCGGCGCGAGAGCGGGTCGAGATTGCGGTCATCATGATGAGAAGGATCGTTAGCGTCGGAGATTGAAAGTGCCAAAGTTGGCTTGCACCGCAGCGCGCAGGGCTTCGGTGTTGTCGAGGGGAAGGGAAAGGCGCGCCTGGCTGCGCAGTTGATCGGGGTCGATCACACCCAATTCCTGATCGTTGAGCGCGAGCAGGTTTTTGGCTTGGCCCCGCGTCTTGGAGGGATAGAGCAGGAATAAGGTGTTGCGGTCCCAGAGTTCAGCGAACTCCTCGACCGAGAAAACGATGTGGCCCACCGAGGGGTCGGCCAGGAAGACCTTGCCGTCGCGGATGCCGCGGAAGACCACAAAGTGCTTGAAGCCGGCGTAGTCGATGGGCACGATGCCGGGCACTTTCAGCTCGGCCAGGTCTTTGATCTCGGCCTTGAAGCCGGCGCTGTCCGAGCCCAGGGTGGCCACATAGCGCTTCATGTCCAGCAGCGAGAAGCCGCGGCGCTCGATGATCTTGTCGCGCTCGCCATGGGCCAGCATGCCTTCCATGGCGGCTTGCTCGGTGACTTGGATGCCTAGATAGTTGTTGATGATGGTCACCAGCGCGGCCGAGCCGCAGCTGTAGTCATAGGCCTGGTGCACGATGTTCTTGAACTTCAGCTCCGACAGCGGCTCGATCACCACCGAGGCCGGCACCACGCCGCCGCCCACCTGCGCCATCGGCAGCTCGAATTGGCGCTCGGGGCGGTCTTGGGCGGGCTTTTGTGTGTCCAGCGTGGCGCCGCCGATCAGCATGGCCAGGGTGCCCAGCAAAATCATCAACATGGTTGGTCTCGGATGCGGTGGAAGTGAATAGATGGATGAGGAGCGAGCCGGTGCTTTACTTGGCCCACATCAGCAACTGGCCCTGCATCTGGGCGCTGCCGTTGAGCTGGATCTGGCCCAGGCTGTTGCCGATGGGCGCCAGCGGATCGCCCTGCACGCCGATGGCGCGAATGCCGAAGTCCTTGAAGCCCAGAAAGCTGGGCAAGCCGACTTGGATCACATCGCCCTGGCTGCTGCTGGTGGCCGGCTTCACTTCCAGGCCCAGCAAGTCCAGCGTGCCGCTGACCCGGTCCAGCAGCAAATAGCTGGTGTTGCCCTGCACCTTGAAGCCCAGGCTGACGCGGTTATTGCTGCCCGGCTGGGTGTTGAGTTCCAGATGCGCGTTCATCACAATGCCGTCGCGGCCGCTGACGCGAGCCAGTGCGGCGTCATCCAGCGGCGTGGCGGCTTGGGCGGCCTGGCTCAGCAGGCCACACAGGGTCAATAAGGGAAGCAAGAAAAGTTGCCGGACAGTCAGCGCACGCATCTCAACGGCCGCCTTTCAGTTTGATGTCGAGGTACTGGATCTGCATGCCCCCGATGCGGCTGCTGCCCAGATCCACATTGCCACCCAGATCGCTTTTGAAGCTGATGTTGTCGATCAGTAAGCTGCCCACCGGCGCTGGCTGGCTGGCGTTGGGCCAAGCCAGATTCAGATGCAGCACGCCGCCGCTGCCATCGGGCGCGGCCAGGGTGTTGAGCAGCAAGGGCTGTTGATCGAGATCGGCGAGGCGCCAGGGCGCGCCGCTCAGGCCGGTGGCAATGCTGTTGGCCGCGCCCAGATGCAGGCCGCGCAGGCTGAACTGCTCGGGCGCGCCGGGTGCGTCCAGCAGCGTGGTGTCGCTGCGGCCGCGCGGGCGCAGGCTCAGGGCGCCGAGGTCCAGCTTGAGGCTGAGGCCAAAGGCAATGCCCTGCACATCGGGGTTGGCGTTGGGGGCCAAGTCCAGGCTCAGGCCGCTGCTGCGCAAGTCTTGCAGCAGCAGGGCGCCGGCCTGGAAGTTGCTGCCGACGGCGTCTTGCAAGCTCAGGTCGGCCGCAAACTGCCAGCGCAGCAAGCCGAGGCTGTTGAGCGGGCCGCTGAGCGTGAGCTTATCGGGCAGGCCCGCGCCGCGTTGGCTGACACTCAGTTGGTAGGGGTCGCTGAAGGTGTTGGCCGGATCGTCGCTGCGTGACAGGCTGATATTGCCCAGGGTCAGGCCGCTGGCGTCGCTGCTGCTGCCCAGGCGCAGCGTCAGGCTGCCGTCCAACGAGAAGCCGCGCAGATTGAAGGCAAAGCCATCGCGCGCATGCACGCCGGCCAAGTCGGCATCCGAGATGCTTTGCAGGCCGGCGTGGGCCATGCCGCCGCACAGCAGGCACAAAGCCGCAGAGGCGATGACAGCGGCCCTGGCTGCCGCTGTGGTGAAGATTCTGTGGAAGATGGCTTCGGCGCGCATCACGGCTCAGCCCCCGGGTTTGGGCAGGTTGGGCGGCAGGGCCGCGCCGGGGTTCAGGGCCAGCAGGCGGTCGCGCCAGTTCAGCCACAGGCCTTGCATGGCCGCGCTGCTGGGCGGCTGACCGGCGGCGCTGGGGTATTGCACCGACTGTTTCAGAATCGAGATGAAGAAGTCGCGGCTGGGGCCGTTGCTATCACCGGCCTGAATGGCGCTGACGTTGGCCAGATTGAAGGGGCAGGTGTTGCCCGCGCCGCAGTTCGTGCCGTCCCAGCGCTTGCCGCCTTGCGGGTCTTGGTTGGTGTCGAGCGTGCGGCCCAGGGTATCGGTGAAAGCCAGCGAGCCGCTGATGCTGTGCGCGGCCAGGCCGATGTGGCCGCTGATGCCTTCAAAGCCCAGGCGCATGCCGATCACTTCGCGCGTGCTGGCATTGCCGGCGTTGCGGTAGACCAGCTCCAGATAAGGGTTGCTCAGCGCCACGGTGCGGGCCGCGTCGTCCAGATCGCTGCGGCCGAACTGCAGGCGGTTGATGGCGAAATCGGCACCGGCGCCGTTATTGGCGGCGACGTTGTACTCGCCCAGGCGAATATTGCTGAAGTTGGCGCTCAGCTTGATGTCGGCATTGAGGGTGACGCGTGAGAAGTCGTAGCCGTTGACGCTGGTGTTCGTCACCTCCACCATGGCCTGACCCCAAACGCGTGACAGCTCGTAGTCCGGCAGCGGCGCACCTTGCGCCCGGGCGGCGCTGGCGCTGCTCAGTACCAGTAGGGCGGCCAAGAGGTGACGCAGCATCTTCAGCGCGCCCATATCCACACCTTGGAGCCTTGCATGTCCAGATTGGTGAGCGAGAAGCTGCCGAAGGACGCGCTGCTATTGCCCATGGTCACCGCACCCACGCTGATGCTGGGGCTTAAGCGGTGGTCGAGCCCGGCATTGGGGATGGCCAGCTGGATCACATCGCTGCGGTTGTCGTAGAGGCCGCTGCTGATCAGGCGGGCGATGCCGGCCGCCCCGTCGGCGCCGTAGGCCGCCATCGAATTACTCATGGCGCTGGTGAAGCTATTGGCGCTCAGCACATCCACGGTCATCGCGAAGAGACCGTTGATCTTGATGTCTTTGAAGGCGATGGTGCCGCCGTTCGGGTTGTTTGTGCTTTGCGTGCTGTAGACGAAGGAGCCGATGTGGATATTCAGATCCGACGCGATCGTCACGCCATCGCGGCCATGCACTTCGGCCATTTCCTCGTCCTCCATCCGCGCCATGGCATGCGCGGCACCGACCGAGGCGGCCAGCAGCACAGCGATGACAAGGGCGAGCAGGATGCGGTTCATGGCGAAAAGGCACACGAAGGAGGCGAAGGGGAAAAAAAGACCCGGGTCCTGGGACCCGGGTCGGTCGATCAGGCGAAGCTCAGATCAGGACAGATCTCAGTGGGCCCAGATCCAGACCTTGGTGCCTTGCAGGTCCATGTTGTTGATGGCCACGCTGCCGAAGGAGGCAGTGCCGTTACCCATCTTGATGGCGCCGACCGAGATGCTGGGCGACAGCTTGCTGTCCAGCTTGGCATTGGGGAAGGCGAACTGCACGACATCGCTGGCGGCGTCGTAGATGGCGCCGCCGGTGGCTGCACCGAAGGCGTCAAAGGTGGCAGCAGTCAGCTTGCCCAGTTGGGTTGCCACAGCAACGCCACCGGCGGTGGGAGGCACAGCGATGCCGCCGGCCAGTGCCTTGCCGACGTCGGCATCGGCTTGGGTCAGGCCCAGGCGGGCGCCGATGGAGTCAGCCACGGTGCCGACGAAGGCGCTCTTGCCCAGGATGTCCACGGTCATGACGAACATGCCGTTGATCTTGATGTCGTTGAAGGACACGGAACCACCGCTTGCGTCGGTGTCGGTGTACTTGAAGGAGCCGATGTTGATGTTCAGGTCACCGGCGATGGACACACCGTCCTGGCCGCTGACTTGCGACAGGGCGCTGTCATCAATGGCGGTCATGGCGGATGCCGACAGAGCAGCAGTGGCGAGCAGGGCGGCGACAGCGGAGAGTTTGAAGAACTTCATGATGATGAATTCCTAGCAATACAAATTTGAATGGAGGTTTTGTGATGCCGGCCGATCGTGTGAGCGGCCGGGCATCGCAAGGTCAAGAGTCAGATCAGTGAGCCCAGATCCAGACCTTGGTGCCTTGCAGGTCCATGTTGTTGATGGCCACGCTGCCGAAGGAGGCAGTGCCGTTACCCATCTTGATGGCGCCGACCGAGATGCTGGGCGACAGCTTGCTGTCCAGCTTGGCATTGGGGAAGGCGAACTGCACGACATCGCTGGCGGCGTCGTAGATGGCGCCGCCGGTGGCTGCACCGAAGGCGTCAAAGGTGGCAGCAGTCAGCTTGCCCAGTTGGGTTGCCACAGCAACGCCACCGGCGGTGGGAGGCACAGCGATGCCGCCGGCCAGTGCCTTGCCGACGTCGGCATCGGCTTGGGTCAGGCCCAGGCGGGCGCCGATGGAGTCAGCCACGGTGCCGACGAAGGCGCTCTTGCCCAGGATGTCCACGGTCATGACGAACATGCCGTTGATCTTGATGTCGTTGAAGGACACGGAACCACCGCTTGCGTCGGTGTCGGTGTACTTGAAGGAGCCGATGTTGATGTTCAGGTCACCGGCGATGGACACACCGTCCTGGCCGCTGACTTGCGACAGGGCGCTGTCATCAATGGCGGTCATGGCGGATGCCGACAGGGCAGAAGCGAGCAGAGCGGCGACAGCGGAAAGCTTGAAGAAGGACTTCATGTTTGATATCTCCTAATGTGGTTTTAAAAGGGGAGGAACTCTTTTTCTCTACGCGCCTATTGACCATGAACCTTGGTGCTTTCGTTCACGACCTAACTCTTCATCTGTACCGTCTCCGATCGGATCTGGCTCGGCGCAGAGTTGTCAGCGGCGTGAACGCATGATGCGGATTTGTGCGCAGATTCTTCTGACTTTGCGAGCCAAGCTCTTGGCCTTGCAGGCCCTCCGTTCGGTGGGGAGTGACAACCCCAAGGAAGGTCGACGCGGATTTTTCGGGTATCTCCTGATGCCTGTTTTGATGTCTGAAAGGTGCCGCGAAAGCGCTCGGTGAATCGGGCGCAATCGCTGTTGTGGCGTGTGGGAATTCGTGGTGAAAACTGCGGTGCAGGCATGGGGCCGTGCTTGCCTGAAAGCGCATGAGGGTCAGGTCTTGCCTGGATGAATTGCGCGGCCGTCTGCGCAGGTTCAAGCGCCGCAGCGCAGATGGCTGGGCGAGTGGCCAAACCAGCGCTTGCAAGCGCGGTAGAAATTGCTCGGGTCGGCAAATCCCAGAGCGAAGCTCATCTCGGTGGCGGAGATGCTGCCCTTGGCCAGAAAACGCTCGGCCTGCTCGCGACGGGTTTCGTCGAGCAGTTTGTTGAAGCTGGTGCTTTCTTCCAGCAGGCGGCGCTGCAGGGTGCGCTCGCTCATGCAAAGCATGGCGGCAATGGTGTCGCGCTTGGGGTCGCCCTTAGGGAGTTGCTGCACCAGGGCCTGGCGCACGCGGCGCTGCACGCTGCCCTCGTGCGAGGCCATTTGCTGTTGGGCCTCGGCCACGCATAGTGCCGCCACGGCGGGGTTGGCGGTGGGGATGGGCGTCTGCATGTCTTCGCTGTGGAAGACGATGCAGAAAACCTCGGCGCTGAATTGCAGATCGCAGTCGAAGGCGGCTTGCCAGGGCGAGGTGTCACGCGGCGCCAGAAGTGGATATTCCACACAGGCGGGCCGGATGCGTGTGCCGGTCACCCAGGTCAGTGCTTGCAGCAACACATGGGCCATGAAGTCATAGCGCTGCATGGGGGGCTTGTGCAGGCCTTTCAAGAATTCAACGCTGAGCCGGCTGTAGGTGGGGCCGTGTTGCAGTTCCAAGTTGATGGTCGGCGACAGCAGCACCGAGTAGCGCTGCAGATGGGCCAAGGCCTCACCCAGGCTGCGGGCCGACAGGATCAGATGGGTCAGGTTGCCCATGGCCACCAGCGGGTGTTTGAGCTCGCACAGGCCGATGCCGGCGTCGCCGCTGCGCGCCGCGGCCAATTCCCAAACCTTGTTGTAGGCGTCGGACAGCACGCGCAGGTCGGTCTCCGCCGGGTTGATGCCCAACTGGCTCAGTAGCTCTTCCAGTGCGAGGCCATGTTTGGCCAATGCCTCGGCCATGGCTGTGCGCCAGCTTGATTCGAGCGCGGTCTTGGCCAGGCTGCCACTGCTATGGAGTTTGTTTTGCGTTGTGAGTGCGGCGTTGGCAGCGTGAGTGCGCGTCATGGGCACAGAAGGGCGGGAGCGGAAAGGTGCCCGACTCTAGGTGCCGGCCTGGGCCTTGTCGCCGTCCAAAGGGTGAGGTGCTGCGCGTTTCGGGGGTTAGTCCTCGCTGTCCGAAAGGATAGGGTGAGGATAGGGGTGAGCTGTCACCTGAGCTGCGTGCAAAACGCCAGGCGGGTCAGGACCCGCGCGGGTCTTGCGCCCCTGGCATGCCGTCTTTGGCTGCTTGCGCCGCGCCCGCAGTGGGTGCTTTGTTGCTCTGTTAGCGCACCCAGCCGCGTTCGCGGGCGATGAAGACCGCATGGGTGCGGTTGCGGGCGTCGAGCTTGTGATTGACGTTGCGCAGATGAAACTTCACGGTGGGTTCGGAGATGTGCAGATTGTTGGCAATCTGCTTGTTGGGCATGCCGGCCGCCAGGCATTGCAGGATCTGCAGCTCGCGCGCCGACAAACCGCTGGGCGCGCCCGCGGCTACCGTCGATTCGGTGCCGGCTTCTTCGGCATGCCCCATGTCAGCAATGCTGTCGGGCGAATAGCTGCTCATAGGCGGCGCGCGCAGCGGCACAGCTGCGCTAGCCTCGCGCGGTGCTGGCGTTCTCATGCTGTTCGTTGCCGCGCAACCCTGCGCCTGGGCCAAGTCCACCAGGCCGTCCAGCACTTGTCGCTGGGCTGCGGTGCCTGTGCCTGTGCCTTGGGCTTGCAGCTGCATCAGCAGGCGCGGCAGCAGTGGGCCTTCCTCCAGAAAGCTGGCGCGCAATTGTTGGCCGGCATCGCTGTGCAGCAATTCGCTCAGCAAGGCCAAGGCCTCGGCCTCACGCCCCAGCAGCTGCAGCGCCTGCACCTGCAAGATGCCCAGCTTGAGTTGGCGGCGCAGGCGCCCCAGTCGGCCAGTCTTCTCGCGCTTGGTGATGCAGGCTTCCAGCACCTCGCTGGCACGGCCCTCACGCAGGCCTTGGCGCAGGCCGGCCAGGGCTTGGTCCTCGACGTCGTTGATGGGTGTCATGCGGTCGGTCGCGAAGTCCCATTTGGCATGCAGGGGCAGGCGGGTGGCGGGCGAGGCCGGTCCGTGGTCCAGCTGATGCACCAGCTGGTATTGCTGCTCTAGCCGCATGGGTGCCACGATGCGCGCCAGGCCGAGTGAACGACCTAGCTCCGCGCCAGCCACGATCAGAGCGCCCGCCTCGGCGTATTGGCCGCGCCGGCATAGGCCGCGTGACAGCACGCGGTGGGCGATGACGATGGCGTCCAGAAACACCAGCTCGGCCGATAAGTCCAGATACTCGCGCGCCAGGCTTTCGGCGCGCTCGAATTCGCCCACTTCGTAGAGTGCACCGGCCAGATAAATGCCGATATAGGCACTGCTGACACTGTGGCGCCCGCCGTTGCGGCACAGCTCGGCAAAGCTAGGCTCCAGCAGCTGGATCGCCTGCAAAGGCTGTCCCTGGGCTAGCAGGGTGTACATGGCAATGCCGAAGCTGAAGGTGGTGCCATAGACGCCGCCTGCACGTTTGAACAAGGTGCGGGCGCGGTCGGAATTACGCAACGCTGCGTCGAAGCGGTGTGAGCACAGCTCCACATAGGCATTCAGGCAGCAGAACACCGCTTCGCTCAAACCGCCGACGCTGGTCATGGCGATATTGGCCTGGCTTTGCAGCAGGGTCTCGCCTTCGCTCAAGCGATCCATCAGGATCAGGGACAGCGGCTCCAGCAAGCGGTATTCGGGCAGGTCTTGCACGCGCGGCTCGCTCTTGAGCTGGCGTGCAATCTGGCCAGCTAACGCGTACTCGTACTGGAAGATATAGGCCCAGCTCAACACCACCAGCAGTTCCGGGTAATGGGCCAGCACCTCTTGCGGGATGCGGCTCATCCAGGCCCGGCAGGTGCTGATGTGGCCGCGCGCCAGGGCGGACCATGCGTGGGTGGACAGGATCTCGCAGGCCTGCTCGTGATTGCCAGCAGTCAGCGCATGGTTGATGGCCGAGGCCGAATCGCCCGTTTGCATGAACCAGTTGGCGGCGCGCTGGTGCAAGCCGGGCAGGGCCTCGGGCATGTCCTCGCACAGCTTGCGTTCCAGGAACTCGGCGAACAAGGGGTGGTAGCGATACTCGTTGCCGGCCGCGCCCATGCGCAGGATGAACAGGCTTTGCTGCTCCAACTGGCGCAGCAGTTGCGCGGCATCGTTGATCTGCACCACCGCATTGCAGATGCCGGGATTGAGTTGTTTGATCGGGCTGCTCAGCAGCAAGAATGTTTTTAGCTCGGCCGGCTGGTCCCAGAACACTTCTTCGTAGAGGTAGCGGCCGATGTCGGCGGTCTGCTCGCAAAAATTCTCGATGAAGCCGCGTTTGTCGCCGCGCGCTTTCAGCGCCAGGGCTGCTAGCTGCAAGCCGGCGGGCCAGCCTTCGGTGGCATGCACCAGGCGGCGCACGCTGGCGGCGTCAAGTTGCAGCTGATGGCGTTGGTTCAGGAAGATGTCGGCCCGCTCGGCGTCAAAGCTCAGCTCGGTCATGCCAATCTGCAGCAGGCGGCCTTGAGCCTTGAGCTTGTAGAGCCGCAGCAAGGGCGTGTTGCGCGCCGTGATGAAGAGCTTGCAATGCGCGGGCATGCGCTCAATCAGGCGCTGGATCAGGTCGATCAAGCGCGCGTCGCGCAAGTGGTCGAAATCGTCGAGAAAAATCGCCGTGGGCTTGGCGATCTGTGCCACGGTTTCCAGCACATCCTGGCCTAGTTGCGAGCCGGCGTAGCGCGCGTCCATCAGATTGGCCTGCGGCCGCGCGCGGCCCGGCTCGTTGCTGGCGCTCAGGCCGGATTGCATCAGGGTGCAAAAGCGCTCGACATGGTTGTCTTCGGCGCTGAGCTGTATCCAGGTGGTGGCGTAGCCGCGGGCCCGCAGCTGCTCGAACAAGCTCAACATGGCCGTGGTCTTGCCAAAGCCGGCGGGCGCAATTGCAAGCACCAGGCTCACCTCGTCGCAGTCCTCCAGCCAACCGGCGAGGTTGGGGTTTTCCACCAGGTGGCGGCTGGGTTGTGGGGCGTCGAGAAGCGGCATGGAGGGCGAGCAGTGACGGAGGCGCTAGGGTACTTGATCGTGAAGCTAGCGCGGGCTAGTGAAAGCCTTGATGTTGTTGTGGCGGCATTTTCACAGCGCTCAGGCGCCTAAAAATCCCAGCGGATGTTTGCTGATCGCGACCGATACCATCCAGGCGACGGTCAGCAAGGCACCGAGGAAGGCGGCGGCTCGCAAGCCCCGCGGCCGCCCCGGCTTGAGGGCTAAGACGCCCAGGCCGATATAGACCAGCAAGCCGATCAACTTGGCGGTTAGCCAAGGGGCTTGATCCAGTTGTAGCCGCAGCTGCCAAGCCAGACTGAGGGCCGACAGCAGCAAGACCGTGTCGACGAGGTGAGGCCAGGTCTTGGCGGCGCGGCTGCGCACCCAGCCCGCCCCCAGCAAGCCGCCCAGCCCGCGCGCGAAAAAGCCGCTGATGGACAGCGCCACGGCGGTCTGATGCACGGTCTTGAGTGTGATGTAGTCCATGACGATCAATCCGTCCTTTCGTCTGTCCGTGGGCGGCTTGCGCGCTGCTGCGGCACTTTGTTCATGAGTTGATTTGCTGGTTGACGGGCGCCAGCCATTGGCGGGTGAAGCGGCTGGAGTGGGGGGGATCTAGTGAGGCGCATGATGCGCGAATGAGACTGTTAGGGATTGCAGGGTCATATCACTAGGCCTAAGGTCGCTCGCATTTCCAAAAAAGTGAAGCGCAATGCGCTTTCCGAGCGAAGGCAAATGCTAACTTGCGCGATCTATTCGAATGATCTGAGAACCTGAGAATAGAGTCGGCGGCCGAAGTCGAATCCGGGTGCACGAGCACGTGCTAGCAAGACCTGACCCCGGCCGAGGCCAGCCAATTTGCGATTTGCAGGCGTGCAGGTGTGCACAGGGCATCGGCAGCGATGCATATGTTTGACAGCCAGAAGGAAGCGCCGGTATAAACAGGTGCTCTGGGGCGATTCAGTTCAGTATTGATTCATGCTGAACAAGGAGACGATCTTGCAAAGTACTAGCAGCGATCCTCGCGATGAGGTGTCGGCAGACGCTCCGTCCACGCGAACTGAAGAGTTGCGCAGCTTCCTTTTCCTGTCGGCAGTGACGGCGCCCATCCTGGCCGCTTTGCTTGTCGCTGGTTTTGGCTTCGCGGTCTGGATCTATCAGATGTTTGCAGGCCCCCCGGGGGCTTGATCGGCATGATCCACCCACGCGCTTGCCGCCAGATCCCATGAGCGAAGAACTTCACATCACCAGTCTCGTGGTGCATGCCGTGACGAGCTCGGTGGCGCAAGTCATCGAAGCCATTGCAGCCCTGCCCGATGCCCAAGTCCACGGTGTTGACGCGGCCCGCGGCAAATTGGTTGTCACGCTTGAGGCCGCCACGTCTGCGGCCATCCTGGACCAGATCGAACTGATCCGGCAGGCCCCTGGCGTGCTGACCGTCGCCATGGTCTACCAGCACACCGAATCCCTCGAAACCCTGAGTACGGAGATCAACCATGTCGACTAGACGTGACTTTGTCAGGCAAGCCGCCGCAGCAGCGGCCGGGACCGTAGCCGGCATTCCTATTGCTGTGGCGCAGGGGGGCAATGCCTATGCCGAAGCCAATAAGCTGACGTGGTCGAAGGCGCCATGCCGCTTCTGTGGGACCGGTTGCGGCGTCACCGTGGCGGTGAAGGACAACCGTGTGGTGGCCACCCAAGGCGACCCGCAGGCGGAGGTCAACCGTGGCCTGAACTGCGTCAAGGGCTACTTCCTGTCCAAGATCATGTACGGAGCGGATCGCCTGACGACGCCGCTGCTGCGCATGAAGAACGGCCAGTACGCCAAGGACGGCGAGTTCCAGTCCGTCTCCTGGGACAAGGCCTTCGACGTGATGGCCGAAAAATTCAAGGCGGCACTCAAGGCCAAAGGGCCTTCAGCCGTTGGCATGTTCGGCTCTGGCCAGTGGACCGTCTGGGAGGGCTATGCCGCCTCCAAACTGATGAAGGCGGGCTTCCGTACCAACAATATCGACCCCAATGCGCGGCATTGCATGGCCTCCGCCGTGACCGGATTCATGCGCACCTTCGGCATGGACGAGCCCATGGGTTGTTATGACGATATTGAGGCTGCCACGGTGTTCGTGCTGTGGGGCTCCAATATGGCCGAGATGCACCCCGTGCTGTGGACGCGCGTCACTGACCGCCGCCTCAGCGGCCCCAATGTCAAAGTGGCGGTGCTGTCCACCTTCGAGCATCGCTCCTACGAGTTGGCCGATCTGGAGTTGACCTTCACGCCGCAGACCGATTTGGCGATCCTGAACTACATCGCCAACCACATCATCACCACCGGTCGGGTCAATAAGGACTTCGTCAACAAGCACACCAACTTCAAGTTGGGCAATCCGGATATTGGCTACGGTTTGCGCCCCGAGCATCCGCTGCAAAAGGCGGCGAAGAACGCGGGCGACCCCAATGGCGCCAAGCCGATCAGCTTCGAGGAATACGCCAAGTTCGTCTCCACCTACGATCTGGAGTACACGGCCAAACTCTCTGGCGTGCCCAAGAATCGTCTGCTGGCTTTGGCCGAGTTGTATGCCGACCCCAAGACCAAGGTGATGTCCTTCTGGACCATGGGCTTCAACCAGCACACGCGCGGCACCTGGGCGAACAATCTTGTTTACAACATTCACCTGCTGACCGGAAAAATCGCGACGCCGGGGAACAGCCCCTTCTCGCTGACCGGCCAGCCTTCGGCCTGCGGTACGGCGCGCGAGGTGGGTACCTTCTCGCACCGCTTGCCGGCGGACATGGTGGTGACCAACCCCAAGCATCGCGCCCACACCGAAGAAATCTGGAAGGTGCCGGCCGGCACGATTCCCGACAAGCCGGGCTTCCACGCGGTGCTGCAAAACCGCATGCTCAAGGACGGCAAGCTCAATGCCTATTGGGTGATGGTCAACAACAATATGCAGGCCGCCGCCAATATGGGCAACGAGGGCTATCCGGGTTATCGCAATCCGGACAACTTCATCGTTGTCTCCGATGCCTATCCCACCGTCACCGCTGTGGCGGCTGACCTGATCCTGCCCACCGCCATGTGGGTGGAGAAAGAGGGGGCGTATGGCAATGCCGAACGCCGCACGCATTTCTGGCACCAGCTGGTGACTGCGCCCGGCGAGGCCCGCTCTGATCTGTGGCAGCTGATGGAGTTCTCCAAGCGCTTCAAGATCGAAGAGGTGTGGCCGGAGGAGTTGATTGCCAAGCAGCCCGAGGTACGCGGCAAGACGCTGTTTGATGTGCTCTACCGCAATGGCAATGTGGACAAGTTCCCGCTCTCCCAAACCAGCCCGGACTATGAGAACGCCGAATCCAAAGCTTTCGGCTTCTACGCGCAAAAAGGCCTGTTCGAGGAGTACGCGACCTTTGGCCGAGGGCACGGGCATGACCTGGCGCCCTTCGATGAGTACCACGCCGTCCGTGGCCTGCGTTGGCCGGTGGTGAACGGCAAGGAAACTCTGTGGCGCTACCGCGAGGGCACCGACCCCTATGTCAAGGCCGGCACCGGCTTCCAGTTCTATGGTCACCCGGACGGCAAGGCGGTGGTCTTTGCCCTGCCTTATGAGCCACCGGCCGAGTCGCCGGACAAGGAATTTCCCTTCTGGTTGTCCACCGGTCGTGTGTTGGAGCATTGGCACTCGGGCTCGATGACACGCCGGGTTCCTGAGTTGCATCGCGCCATGCCCAATGCGCTTTGCTATATGCACCCTGACGATGCCAAGGCCCTGGGCGTGCGCCGCGGCAGTGAGGTGGAGGTGTCATCACGGCGCGGAAAAATGCGCACCCGTGTGGAAACACGCGGCCGCAACAAGCCGCCGCGTGGGCTCGTCTTCGTGCCTTGGTTCGATGCCAGCCAACTCATCAACAAGCTCACTTTGGATGCCACGGACCCGATCTCGTTGCAGACCGACTTCAAGAAGTGCGCCGTCAAGATCACCAAGGTCTGAGCGAACAAGGAGTAGTGATCATGAACCGCATCCTTCGACACCTCGCCTTGCTCTTGTGCTGGGTCGCTTCCTGTACGGTGGCGCATGCTCAGCAGGGCCAAGCCTTCATTGATCAGGCCCGTGGCCCCACGCCACTCATGGAGACCACCAAGCCGCCCTTGCTGGGCAATGCGGTCAATGATGACCAGCGTCGCACCCGCAACTACGCCATGCAGCCGCCCATCATTCCGCACCGGGTTGATGGCTATCAGGTGGACAAGAACTTCAACAAGTGCCTGGACTGCCACGCCCGGGCCAAGACCTCGGCCTCCCAGGCCGTGCCGGTCAGCGTCACCCACTATATGGACCGTGACGGCCACATCTTGGGCCAGGTGTCCACGCGCCGCTATTTTTGCCAGCAGTGCCATGTGGCTCAGGACGTAGCGCGTCCTATCGTGCCCAATACCTTTGAGGATGTGGACACGGTGATCCAGCGCAGCCTGCAGGGCAAGGCGCCCAAGAAGTGAACGAATCGAGGAGCCTTCTGCCATGTTGAAACTTCTCAAGCGCTATTGGACGGTGATCTGTAGGCCCAGCGTCTACTTCAGCCTGGGTTTTCTGACCATTGGCGGCTTCATTGGCGGCGTGCTCTTCTGGGGTGCGTTCAACACCGCGATGGAGTTGACCAACACGGAGAAGTTCTGCACGGGCTGCCATGAAATGCGCGAGAACGTGTTTGCGGAACTGCAGAGCACCATCCACTACACCAACCGCTCCGGTGTTCGCGCCGTGTGCTCGGACTGTCATGTGCCGCATGACTGGACGGACAAGATCGCCCGCAAGATGCAAGCATCCAAGGAAGTGTGGGGCAAAGTTTTCGGCACCATCAGCACGCCCGAGAAGTTTCAGGAAAAGCGCTTGGAACTCGCGCGGCACGAATGGGCTCGCTTCAAGGCCAACGATTCGCTGGAGTGTCGCAACTGCCACAACTACGATTCCATGGACTTCACGCGCCAAAGCGTGCGCGCCCAGACCATGCACACGACCTACCTGGCCAGCAAGGAAAAGACCTGTATTGACTGTCACAAGGGCATTGCCCACCGGCTGCCGCACATCCCGCCTGGAGAAACCGCTTTGGACAGTCCTGGCCAAGCTGTGCCTCGAGGTGACGAGGGCGCCAGGGTAAATCCCGCCAAGCCCTGACGCTGTCGCTTGAATGGGCTGTGCTGGCTGCGTAAACGCTGCCCGTCTTGCCTGGAGCTGATAGAGGGGCGTTGAGCTTCCGCCCGACAAGCGCTTTCTTGTGGCCCAGCGCCGCTTCTGCGGAGTACGGCGCCAAGAGGTCAAGCTCAGGTTTGCCCGCCAGGCATGGCGAGGCTTGCATCGTCGAGACGCCTGCCTGTCTCCGCCGCTTGCCAGTTGGCGCATTGGCTGGCGGGCTGCGCAGCTCACATATGCCAATCTCGTCTGCCTCAGCTGCATGCGGATTGGCTTGGGCTTGGCGATGTGTCGCCAGAGAAGCAGCTCAATCCCAGTGGACGCCAAGCACGCGATTCTTGACTTGGGATGGGTTCAATTTTCAATAACTATTGCTACACATTTGCCACATCTTGGCGCTGCAATCGAGGCAAACTGACGTCGGCAAATCATTACGCCGCTGACTGCTGAAGCCTAAGTTCCCCCGGCGAGCCCTTAAGCAGATGGCAACAAGCGCCGCGACGAGATTCATTGCGATGCCATTGAGGCTCGCGAGTGGTGGTCGATTCCCAGTGGCGCCGGATTTGGTGCGCGGCCACTCATCGCCCAGTATCCCGGGCACCAATTAGTCCCTACGCCGTCGCGGCAAACCTTGGCACTGAGTTGCTCCATGACTTGCTGAGAAATATCAGCAAGCGATTGACGCGCCAATCGCAAAACCGAGCAAGACCGAAGTCGTTCAACCGGAGAGTTCATGAGTACGAATCTTGTCACTATCGGCAGTTATGGCACTTTGGTCGCTGCATCACTGGTTTTGCTGTTCGGCCGCTTTCTGGTTGAGAGAACGGCGCCGCTCAAGGCCTTCACCATTCCCGAGCCGGTTGCTGGCGGTTTGGTCGTCGCTTTGCTGATGCTGATGGTTCAGCAAATCACGGGAGTCAGTGTCAAGTTTGATACCACCATACAGACGCCGCTGATGTTGGCCTTCTTCGCCACCATCGGGCTCTCAGCCGATTTATCCAGCTTGCGTGCTGGCGGTAGCGTCATCATGAAGTTCCTCTTGGTGGTACTGGGTCTATTGCTGATGCAAAACATGATCGGCATCAGCCTGGCCAAGGTGCTGGGGCTGGATGGTCATCTTGGTCTTTTGGCAGGCTCGATTTCTCTCTCGGGTGGCCACGGCACGGGCGCGGCTTGGAGCAAGGTGTTCAGCGAGCAGTTTGGAATTGCCGGCGCCACCGAGTTGGCCATGGCGTGCGCCACTTTCGGCCTGGTGCTGGGCGGCTTGATTGGCGGCCCGGTCGCCAAGCTTTTGCTCAAAAAGGTGGCCTCGCCAGGAGCGCAACACAATCAGGATCGCGACCCCGGCATGTTTGAGGAGCCGCAGGCGACGCGCCTGATTACGGTGAACTCATTCATCGAATCCCTGGCGCTGATCGTTCTGAGTATGGCTGGCGGCAATATCCTTGCCGAAGCCTTGCAGGGCACCCCGTTTGAGCTGCCCACTTTTGTTTGCGTTCTGTTCAATGGCGTCTTGCTGCGAAACATCTTGTCCGGCCTGGGTTGGTACGAAGTGTTTGACCGTGAAATTTCGGTCTTGGGCAATGTGAGCCTGGCGCTGTTTTTGGCAATGGCCTTGATGAGTTTGCGCCTGTGGGAACTGGCCAGTTTGGCCCTGCCCATGCTGCTGATTCTTTTGGTGCAAGCAGGCGCCATGGCGGCCTATGCCATCTTCGTGACTTTCCGCGTGATGGGTAAGAACTACGATGCCGTCGTTCTGGCCGCCGGCCACTGCGGCTTTGGCCTAGGCGCCACGCCCACTGCGATTGCCAATATGCAGGCGGTCACCCATCGCTTTGGCCCGTCCCATCTGGCCTTCATCGTCGTACCGATGGTCGGTGCATTCTTCATCGATATTGCCAATGCCATCGTCATCAAGCTGTTCATGGCACTGCCCATCTTCTGAGCGGAAGGGACTGGTGTTTTGAGCCGGGCGCAGCTGTTGCAGCCGTGCAGGCGGCGATCGGTGTGATGGACGCTTTGCAGGCCCTGCGATCCCAGCAGCTACGATCCGGGCTCAGCAGTTTTTGAATGCCATTGAGTCATCCCCGCCTATGCCCACCGCTCTCATCTTCGACCTTGACGGAACTTTGATCGACACCCTGGGCGACTTTTGCGTCGTGCTGAACCGGGTCTTGGCCGAGTTGGCCTTGCCGGCCGTGACACGCGACTTTGTCGAGCTGACGGTCGGGCAGGGCAGCGAGCATTTGATCCGCAGCACTTTGGCGCATGTCGGTGGTGATGCCGACTTGTATGAGTGCGCCTGGGCCGCCTACCAGGCGCATTACGCCGCCATCAATGGCGAATTCTCGGCCGTTTTTCCCGGTGTGCTGGAAGGCTTGGAAAAAGCCAAGCAACTGGGCTTGCCGCTGGCCTGCGTCACCAACAAGCCGGCGGCGTTTGCCAAGGACTTGCTGCGCCGTAAGGGGCTTGCTGGCTACTTCAACGAAGTCTTCGGCGGCGACAGCTTTGCGCGCAAAAAGCCCGATCCCATGCCACTGCTGAAAACCTGTGAGGCCTTAGGGACCTTGCCCGGCGACACCTGGATGATTGGCGACTCCAGCAATGATGCCAAGGCGGCAGCTGCTGCGGGCTGCCCCGTGGTTTTAGTCAGTTATGGCTATAACCATGGAGAACCCATTCGCGCGGTGCCGGCCCACCAGCATGTGGACCGGCTGGATCAAATCAGTTACGGCCCCGTGTCTCACGTTTGACGCCCATCAGCGCTTCTTTGAGTGCTTGATCGGCTGGCGACTTGCCCAGCCAGATACGCAAGAAGGCCGAATAGAACTCGGGCTCGCGGATCGGCGTACCCTGCACCTTGCCGTTGAGTTGAATCACCGAGCCGGTGCCGGGGATGTAGTCGACCGAGAAGTGCTCGCCCACTGCCAGGCCCTTGCGGCTGGAGAAGATTTCACCCACGCGCAGCACGCCGTTGATGGCCTTGCCGAATTCTTCACGGGTGGCGTTTTGCTCCATGCCCTTGGTGAACAGTCGGCCCAGCTCGGCGGCATCCACCTCGCGCAACATGGTCAGGTGCAGGCGCTTGGGAACATTGCTGTTGAGCGCCGTATCGATGTCATCGGTCTTCTTGCCGAGGTAGAGTCCTGCGGTATAGACCTTGAAGACGGCCTTGTAGCGCACGCCCGCGCCATTGAGTTCGATCATATTGCCGTTGACGTTGACGGGGCTCTCGTACTTCACCCCGGCCACTTCGACCGTCTCGGCATGTAGTGCCGGGCTGGCCAAAGGAAGCAGCAGGCCCAAGGCTGCGGCGATCAAAAAAACACGCATGCTGTATCTCCTAGTCTAGTTATGGCTGTGGTCTGGGTGATGTGGCGCACAGCTTGGGCTTCTTTGCTTGCCCAGCTGCGGAGTATCTGCCAGCGATGTGCCTCGTTCCTCATTAGGAACTGCGATTGGGCGACACACGGCGTTACATATTTCACCAATCGCGGCGCCTATTGCTCGGAAATTGCTTGGAAATAGTGCCCCGGGCGCGTACCGGTGACCAACACTCTGCCCCGTCGCCGCAGATGCTTCATGGCAGGGAACGCCATTCGCTTGGCTGAGCCGTGGTCAGTTTCGCATGCGCTCTTGCCGCGCAAGCAGGCGAAATGGCGGGCTTGGCGGCGGCATTTTGGCTGTCATTTGCGCCGCACGAGGCGCTGCTACACTGGGCTCATGTTCATCACGCGCAAGCACATCAAAGGGTCGCATGACCGGGGAGCCTGGCCCTGGCGTCGTCACTCGCACGTCTTCAATCGCTGAAGCCGCTTGATGCTGCATGACCGGTTGCCTCTCACTCCAATGAGTGACGCGGCCGGCGCGAAACCTGACCTGAGCCCATGTTGGCGAACCGGTCGGTCGCGTGAAAAATTCGCTGTCAGCCAAGCGCCCTGAATCCAGCGGCGCGCCCCAAACCCTGCATGGTCGGGCCGCCGTTTCCCTTCCTTCAAAGGGTTTCGTGATGACTGAACTTGAATTCAAAAGCCTGGCTGCCCAAGGCTTTAACCGCATTCCGCTGATCAGCGAAGCCTTCGCTGACCTGGAAACCCCGCTCTCGCTCTACCTCAAGCTTTGCGCCAGTGGCGCGGGCGGCGGTAAGAACAGCTTTTTGCTGGAGTCGGTGGTGGGCGGCGAGCGCTTCGGCCGCTATTCCTTCATCGGCCTGCCGGCCCGCACGGTGCTCAAGAGCCACGGCCGCATCACCGAGGTGACGACCGATGGTCAGCTGACCGAGCGCCACGAAGGCGACCCGCTTGCCTTCATCGAGGCCTACCAGAAGCGCTTCAAAGTCGCGCTGCGCCCCGGCATGCCGCGGTTTTGCGGAGGCCTGGCCGGTTACTTCGGCTATGACGCGGTGCGCTATATCGAGCCCAAGCTGGCCAAGACGGAAAAGCCCGGCGGGCTCAACACCCCCGATGTGATGCTCTTGCAGTGCGAGGAGCTGGCCGTGATCGACAACCTGTCGGGCCGGCTCTATCTGATCGTCTACGCCGACCCGGCTCAGCCTGAAAGCTATTTCCGCGCCCAGAAGCGCCTGACCGCTTTGCGTGACCAGCTGACCTATAGCGTCAGCGCGCCGCAGGTCAAACGCGTGCAGTCGCATCCCGTCGAGCGTGAATTTGCCAAGGCCGACTATTTGGCCGGCGTACTCAAGGCCAAGGAATACATTGCCTCGGGCGATGCGATGCAAATCGTCTTTGGCCAGCGCCTGCGCAAGCGCTATACCGAGTCGCCGCTGAGCCTGTACCGGGCGCTGCGTTCGCTCAACCCCAGCCCTTACATGTACTTCTACGACATGGGGGACTTCCAGATCGTCGGCGCCTCGCCGGAGATTTTGGTGCGCCAGGAGGCTTGTGCTGCTGGCCAGCAGACGGTGACCATTCGCCCCTTGGCGGGCACCCGCCCGCGCGGCGCCACCACCGAGCTGGACCACGCGCTGGAAGCCGAACTCAAGGCCGACCCTAAGGAGCGCGCCGAGCACCTGATGCTGATCGACCTGGCCCGCAACGACCTGGGCCGCATTAGCGAGACCGGCTCGGTCAAGGTCACCGATGCTTTTGCGGTGGAGCGTTACTCGCATGTCATGCACATCGTTTCCAATGTGGAAGGGCAGCTGCGCCAGGGACTGAGCAGCATGGATGTCTTCCGTGCCACTTTCCCGGCGGGCACCCTGAGCGGCGCCCCCAAGATCCGCGCGATGGAAATCATTGACGAGCTTGAGCCCGTCAAGCGCGGCATCTACGGCGGCGCTTGCGGCTACCTGAGCTTTGCCGGCGATATGGACCTGGCCATCGCCATCCGCACCGGCATCGTGCAAGACCAGACCCTGTATGTGCAGGCGGCGGCCGGCGTGGTGGCCGATTCGGTGCCGGAGCTGGAATGGGCCGAAACCGAGCACAAGGCCAGGGCCTTGATTCGCGCAGCCGAGTTGGTGGAAGAGGGGTTTTGATATGTTGCTGATGATCGACCATCGACATTGCAATCCATTTTTGTCCAAAGTCGATGGTCTATCACTCCTAAGTCATTGAAATTAAATAAGTACTTGTAAGTTTTTGTGCGCACCTATCCGCGCACAACCGATTGTTTTGGGGGTATCGTAGGGGGTATTGAAATCCAACCTCCGGCATACCCCCAATCGTGAAGTACGCACTCACAGCCACTGCGGTTAAGAACGCCAAGCTCCCTCCTGACAAAAAGCAGCTCAAGTTGGCTGACGGCGGAGGGCTGTATCTCCTGCTAACAGCGACAGGCAGTCGGCTATGGCGATACAAGTACAGACTCGCTAAGGAAGAGCACACATACGCCATTGGGGCCTACCCAGAAATCTCCCTGCAGCAAGCTCGGGAAGAGCACAGCAAGGCGCGGGAGGTCGTAGCGAGTGGAGGGCATCCTCGGGCGGTGAGAGAGCAGTTGAAGCTGCAGAAATTGCAGGAAGGCGCGGACACTTTTGAGTACATCGCGGAGGAGTGGATTGCCAAGCGAAAGGTGGCGTGGTCGCCGTATTACCTGTCGCAGATTCGACGGGCAATGGACAAGGATGTATTTCCGGCCATTGGTGGCATGCCAATTCGGCAAGTGACGCCATTGCATCTGCTTGCCTTGATCAAGAAGGTCGAAGCGCGTGGCGCGGAGGTTGTAGCCGAGAACATCCGCCAACTCGCGTCGCAAATCTTTCGTTTTGCGATCTTGAATCTGCGTGCGGACACGGACCCAGCTGCCGCATTGAAGGGCGTGGTGCAACGACCGAAGATCAAGCACAACATCCCGTTGAGTCCCTCGCAAATCTCGGACCTGCTCCTTCGGCTCAAGAAATCAGGCGGGAATCGCACGACAAAGCTTGCGATTGAATTGCTGCTGTTGACATTCGTCCGCACCGTTGAATTGCGAAAGGCTCGATGGACGGAGTTCGACATCGAGGGCGGGATATGGCGCATCCCGGCTGAGCGCATGAAGATGGGTGTGGAGCATCTCGTGCCACTTTCATTGCAATCAATTGCACTATTGAAGGAACTGCAGGCGATAACCGGAGGCAGCCCTTGGCTGTTCCCCAACTATCGACGACCGGACGACTGCATGACGCCAACGACCATAAATCGCGCGTTGGAGCGCATGGGTCTCAATGGGGCCGGAACTATCGGCTTTGCGGCACATGGTTTTCGGGGTACTGCATCCACACTGCTTCATGAGTGGGGGTTTCGGCATGAGGCCATCGAGCGGCAACTCGCGCACAGCGAGCGAAATAAAGTCAGTTCGGCGTATAACCAAGCACAGTATCTGGCTGAGCGAACCCAGATGATGAGTGCGTGGGCCTTGAAAATTGATGAATTACGTCAAGAAAAGAAGGCGGAAATCGAAGTATTGGCTACTTGAATTCCGATTTTCGGGATTATTTTGGATTTGATTAGACTTCTTCTTACGGATTCGGCGTAGTTAATACGACAGGTGCCGCCGCTCAAAGGAGAAGGTAATGATCAATAGTGGTAAATCGAAAACTGAAGTAGTTCGCCAAACACATACTCGCGCGAGGGATCTTAAGAACATTGACCTTGATAAGCCTGGGAGGCTGCGTGTCGGGCATCTACTGACCATTTTCAGCGTCTCCCATTCCACGCTGTATTCGCACATAAAGACAGGCGTTCTGCCCGCACCTGACGGACGTGACGGGGTACGCCCATATTGGCATACCAGAACCGTAAAGCGATGCCTGGATGCTGAGTCAGCTTCCAACTCGCAGGGAGGTTGCAAATGAGCTTATGGGAGAAAGAGAAAGGAACCGGCGGTAAGCTCCTGATCCTAAAGGCCTATGTCCAAATCGCGGAAGGCCTAGTGGGTGGTGCACTGTTGTCGCAAATCGTGTATTGGCATCGTCCCAATGCTTCTGGCGAATCGAAATTGAAAGTCAAAAGGCATGATCGGTTCTGGATTGCAAAGGACCAAAAAACTTGGTGCGAAGAGTGCTTCATTTCACCGGCGCAGTTCGGTCGAGCTCGACGGAAACTTCAGTCAATTGGGCTGATCGAAGTTAGGTCGATGATGTTTCATGGGTGCAAGGTGTTGCATATTGCTTTGAATATGGCCGAGCTTGAAAGCCTTGTTGATCAGCAGCTGCATCAATCGGAGCTAGCCGAAAGCATCTAAACGCTACGCTGTTTCGCCGTGTCAGCTCACACAAATCGCATCTTTTCGTGTCGGTCAGACGAACTGCGACATCGGGTTTCGTCAGAGGTGGACCTCGGGTCTAATCAGAGGTCCGTCTTGCTCTAATGGTGAAACCGGATCTCATTGTTTTGATGAAATGGTATTAAAGAGAGTACATAAGGAGATTAAATGAATCGCTTTAGCGAGCGAGCTAGCTCACTCGCAAATGAAGCGACAAGAGGTCATGGGGAGTCTGAGGTCGATATACACAGTAGCCAGGGAAATTTCTGGAATACCAAAACATCTATCTTTGCAGTATCTATTGACATGTAGGTGTCAGGTACTACGCTCAATTTGTGAAAACAAATTGTGAGAATAAATGATGTCTGTGTTGTATCTGACGAATTACGACTCTGCAGGACATGTGGAGGAGTTGGAAAGTAAGGTGGGCCGATTTCAAGTGATACTTGGGAAGTTGCCTAGTACTTCAGATAAATGGCTTCTTTCAAGTGCTTTGCAGAAGTCGATTCGTAGAGGGCATATTGAGACCGCAGTTTCGGTCGCCACAAAGTTGCTGGAAATCGATCCGGCATATTTGCCACGACGCTTGCCCATCATTGCCGCCGAAGATGTAGGCATTGGCGGCTTAGAGGTCTGCCACGACGTATTTGATATGTGTGGATCTTCGAAGTGGTGGCGGACTGGGGCGGCGCAGACTGTGGCGTTTCTTGTTTCGTCATTGGCGGCCGCCACAAAGTGCCGTGCGGCTTGCGATGCGCTTTGTCTTGCTGCGGTTCAACAAGATGCTAACCAGCTACTCCCCCGTCTGCTGGCGCAGCCGAGTGATGGCCTTATTGGGGTGGCAGCTGACCGCCAGAGGCCGTGGCTAGAACGCGCTTTAGCACTACGCGTCCTAGGAGGGATCTCCGAGCGAAATGGCGGAACCTATCGAGTGTTGAGCAAGTGCAATGTGCCTGCGCTCAAATTGGTTGGTGCAGAACTGGCGATGCCGCCCTTGGTTCTCGCACTTATGGCCAAGCAGGCAAGATCTGGGGGGCTCGCTGCGTTCTTACCCCTTGCTGTTGAGGCTGCTGGCGAGAGCCGCCGGGTTGCACTCGGAAGCGCTTGCCCTGACTCTGATCAGTTGTTCGAAGGGCTTCCACTTTGCGGAGTGGACATGTTTTCAGAACTTGGACGGTCGGCTCTGCGGGAGTTTTTTCTTTCCCCCAATATTCGGCGATTCACGGCCCAACACTGCTGGGCGCGGAGCCCGGTACGAATGCTCAACATGGCAATGTTCCATGTCGAGTCGTCAAATTTGGATCGATACCTTTGCTCAGATGGCCTGAGCCGCTTGACCGCTGAGACTGAGACTCAAGAGCTTTTACAACTTGGCTTAAGCTCGGCAGAGAGGCGACAAGAGCTGTACGCTCTTCTGCGTTCTGAGGCCGAAGCGCTCGCTCAAATTCGGATCTTTAGGCTTCGAGCTTCCCACCACCAGTTGGATGGGGTGAAGGGAAGCTACGGTGGTCTGTCGTGAGCTCCGGCTCCTATGCCGTTTCAGGAGCGACGCAACTCCTCAACTTTGGCAGCTTTACTAGCGGTAACACCCAATTCTCACTACCAATCCGTGTGGATGCTTTGGGCCGCGTCGAAGTCGCTGAGGTTGCCGTGCAATCAATTGCACGGAACGAAGATGATCAGGCCGTCATGCGGTACGTCGAAGCTGCGACTGCAAATGCAACTCGCAAGGCCTATCAGGGCGATCTCAGGGATTTCTTGGCTTGGGGCGGCCTCATTCCATCTACGCCAGAAGTGTTGGCCGCCTATGTCGCTGCGAGATCTCAATTGCATGCTCCGGCAACAATTCTGAGGCGGATGATTGGGATCGGGCGAGCACACACCAGCTTAGGCTTTCCCGATCCGGCAAAAGCAGATCTTGTGAGGACTGTGCTTCGCGGATGCCGTCGACTGCATGGCAAACCGCAACGTCAGGCGGCGCCGTTGCTGAGGCAAGATTTGTTTCCTATTCTTGAGCAGATGAGCGGCATGAGGGGGCTACGTGATCGTGCCTTGCTTTTGCTTGGATTCGCTGCTGCATTGAGGCGTTCCGAATTGGTCGGGCTAGACGTTGAACATTTGGAGTTCGTCCCCGAGGGGTTGCTTGTGCACCTGTTGCGAAGCAAGACCGATCAATCAGGCTGCGGTCGAAAAATAGCCGTTCCATTTGGGAGGACTGCTGCATGCCCAGTGAAAGCAGTGTCGAACTGGATGGCCGCAGCGGGTATTGGGTGTGGCCCGCTCTTCCGGAGTGTCAGTAAGGCAGGTGCCGTTTCTGCTCGTAGGCTTTCCGATCAGTCTGTCGCGCTGATCGTCAAAAGAAATGTGAATGTTATCGGTCTGCCGAAAGTGGCCTACTCCGGGCACAGTTTGCGGTCAGGTCTGGTCACCTGTGCGGCGCAACTCGGCGTTGGATTGATGAAAATTCAAGAGCAGACAGGGCACCGAAGCTTGAACATGTTGAGCCGCTATGTGCGTGACGCGAATGTCTTTGAGAACAATGCTGCTGGTTGTGTTCTTTGATTCAGGTCCGCTCTGGTTTGTGCAATCAATTGCACAGGAGCGGCACCCTACTTCGCCGAGGCAGAGGATGGCGTGGGGCTGTGGCGCTGCTGAGCAAGCAGTCGTCGCTCAACATCGCTCAACAAGTCCGATGGCAATATCTCTAGGGCTTCGCATAGGCCGAACAGCATTCGTACGCTGGGGCTATTCCGTCCTAATTCAATCAATGACACGTAGTTTCGGTTCACGTCGGCCTCAAGTGCAAGCCGCTCTTGACTCCACTTCTTGCTCTGCCGAAGGCTGCGCAGAGCTAGTCCGAATGCCTGATCAGTGTCCAAAAAACTCTACCTAATAAAGTAGGTAGAGGTTCACTTTTTACTGATGGCGAGTCTTCCTAATATATGCGGCAGAATGAATCAACTAACAGGGGGTGAACATGGCGTTGTTGGCTTGCAGAGAGTGTGGGAAAAAGATCAGTGCCGAGGCAACTGTGTGTCCGCATTGCGGCGTTCCTGATCCATCGCGTGGCAAGGTTGTGGCTCCTAAGGCTGTGGTGCCGAAAAAGCCTATGAACAAGTATTTGAAGTACGCCCTGTGGATTATGTGCATTTGGGTTGTATTGGCTGCAATGGTCGATGGCAGCAAAAAGCACGCGGCAGGGAAACAGCAAGCAGTCGCTCCAGTGGAAGAGCCGGTGAATCGCTGTTTCGAGCGGGGGTATTCGATAGCCTCTGCTTATGTAAATAATTTACAGGGGGCGACCGAAGCTGGAGTGCTTGCGTCGGAGATGATGGCGAGGGGATGTGCTGAGGTCAGCGCCACAGAAACGAGCACAGATTGCCGTGGGCAATGTGAGGCCGGGTTCAAGCACAAAGCAAAAACCTGGCTCAAGCAATGAGGCTGTATGCCTTGTGATGGAGATGCGCTCACATTCCCCTTCCTTCGTCAAAAAAATCGCGCTACGGGGCGATCCAGTGTGCCTAGCGACTGGCGAATGGGCCTCACCCATTGCACCGAATGAATGGAGTCATATGCGAATAGCGATCTTCCGATTTGTGCTGGCGTTTTCTGCGCTCTTGGTGGGTGGAGGAGTTGCTGCCCAGCCGTACAAGTGCACGGTAAATGGAAAAGTGGTTTACCAAGACGCAAAGTGTGACGGCGGCGTCAATGTCAACGTTTCCGGGGCAGGCGCCGCCGACTTCAACTCGCCAAGTGCGCAACTTGTGCGGCGAGAGTTGGAGGCTGCCCATCGCGAGAAAGTGATTGGAGACGCGATGCGAGACGGCAGAGTCATCGTTGGGATGACTGCCGAGGAGGTCGTTCGCGTCTGGGGGCGGCCCACCAAGATCAATCAGACAATTACCGCGTCGGTGGTGAGCGAGCAGTGGGTCTATCGGCGCGAAAAAATTGGCGATGATCAGTACGTCTATCTGAGCAATGGCTTTGTTCGCACTATTCAGACGACTAGATGATCCAGAGCGCCCAGTTCCCTTTGTCAATTGTTCTGTCGCCCTGTGAGTCCCGCATATGAGCATCCTCAGAGTTCTCATCGTTGCGTTGGCCTTCGTCGTTTCGGGTGTGGCTGCCACTCCCGAAATAGAGGATGCAGAGGTTGCAACTGAGTTGGTGCGGGCACTTCAAGGGCACATGATCTCCACGTTCGCGTGCCAGAACTTCCTTGGTGGACTTGGTCGTTATCGAGCGGCGAAGCGTCTTGCTGTGGAGACGCATGTGAGTCTGACAAATGATCGAAATGCGGCAGTGCTCGCCGTAGCCAAGTTTGAGAAACAAATCAAAGCGACAAAGTCAAATGAGCGGATGGTCGAAAAGTTCAAAAAGATGAATTTGTCGTATCTTGATAGTGTTGGAACCTGTGAGGATCTAACTGCTCAAACATACGGTGAGGTGGAGGTTCTGCAGGCCCGATTGGGGCTTCTTTAAAAGGCGAAAAGGCAGCGTGAGGGTGATTCCTATTTCATGAATCAACAATTGATTTTGATGTCGAATCAGATGAGGCCGGTTTGAAAATGAACCTTGCAGCAGTGACCTGTCTCCTACCGGTTTTTGAGGGGCTTGATCGCGAAGCTGACGAGGAGAGCGTTTCTTTTGCCTGTGACCGACTTCGCAACGCTTTATCTGAAATAGACGGCTTCATTCCATTCGATTGGCCATCTTGGTGCGACAAGGCATTCGGGTTCATGCTGAGTCCATCACTGATACAAGAAGCTGATCTGGCGACGATTTTCAAATTGATCACCTTCCATTTTCGTCAAAATCGGTTTGTTGACGGTCATCTCGAAGAAGTAGTTCGCACTGGTTTAATTCTCAGAGCTCTCCGCCGAATTCATGAAGTTGACGGGGCATCTCTTGGCTGGCGATCGGTGCAGGTTGGTTGCTAGATTGTTTCAAGGCGGCGCTCGTGCATTCTGCCTATGCAACTCCTCCCGGATTTTCGATCTTTGGGATTTATGTACAGTCGGGCAACCATTCTTTGAGGATTAGCATGGAACACAAGCGAACCATTACTCTGCAGTGCCCTACCTGCGGCGGATCTGATTTTGAAAACGGGTCAAGTAACGATCCGACCGCGTTACTAGAGTGTGTCTCCTGCCATCGCACTACTTCGCGGGATCAGCTTATCGATGACAACGCCGAAAATATTGAGCACCAAAAGCAAGAGCTAACTCAGGAAGTTGTTGGGGGTTTGAAAAAGGACTTCGAGGCAACGCTTCGGAATGCGTTTCGTGGTAGCAAGAATCTGAAGATCAAATGAGCGTTAATTGGGGCGACATCCCCGCCTACTTAGCGCTCTGTCTATCCATCGCATCCCTTGGCATCACATTCGGGTTCAATGGGCGGCAAAGAAAGTTCTTTGAAAACCAAGAGCTGCTTAACAAGCAGATGATGCGGCAAATCGATGATCAAGCCAAAGAAAAGAGGCAAGCCGATCTAGGTGCGCGTATCGTCAAACAAGGCAATGGTAATCGCTTAAAGGTATTCAATTCAGGAAAGGCGCCTGCACGTCATGTCCGCATGGAGATCCTTGATGGGAGCGAGATGTTGATTGCCACTGAGGTTAGTGAGAAATTTCCGGTTGACCAAATTGATCCTGGTAGTGGCATTGAACTAATAGCCATAACTATGTTAAGTGGGCCTCGCAAGGTAAAAGTTAGATTTCTTTGGGAGGATGATCACAGTGCACAACAAGAGAAGATCGCCACAGCGCATGCGTGAGGTCATGTTCACCCGCTCTTGGCTCGACTTTGTTGGCTGCGCTCGTCGTGGTCATCGGTGTGAGTGAATGTGTCGCTTCGCGCTCCTCATGGATTCTGGACGGCGGGCTGTCGTCTTCGGCTAGCTCGAAATTGTCTGCAAGCTAGAATTGCTTGCATGAAGCGTGACTCTGAAAAACGGACCTTCCTGCTCTGGCGCTGGTGGCGTTAGCCATCAAATTTGCGCATGCCCCTCAGTTCCCGTTTCCCCGAACGGGCAACAAATAGTTGAGGGGGTACTTGAGGGGGTATCCGTGAGTTTAATTTCGATGGGAATCGAAAAAACTCCATATAAATCAATTGCTTAGGTTTAGTCATGCTTTTAATGATCGATAACTACGACAGTTTCACCTTCAATCTGGTGCAGTACTTTGGTGAACTGGGTACTGAGGTCAAGGTGGTTCGCAACGACGAAATCAGCCTGAGCGAGATCGCGGCGCTCAAGCCCGATCACCTGGTGCTTTCGCCTGGCCCTTGCTCGCCCGCCGAGGCTGGCATCTGCGTGCCGGCGATTCAGCACTTCATGGGCAAGCTGCCCATCCTGGGCGTTTGCCTGGGGCACCAAAGCATGGGTGCGGCGCTGGGCGGCAAGATCGTGCGCGCCAAGACTCAGATGCATGGCAAGGCCAGCACCATCAGCACCGACCAAAAGGGCGTGTTCAAAGGCCTGCCGCGTGAGTTCAGCGTGATCCGCTATCACTCCCTGGTGATCGAAGAAGCCAGCATGCCGGCCGAGTTCGAAATCAGCGCCCGCAGCGAAGACGGCGAGATCATGGGCGTGCGCCACCGTGCGCTGGCCGGCACCGCGACGCCGATGGAAGGGGTGCAATTCCACCCCGAGTCCATACTCTCGGAGCATGGCCACGCGATGCTGAAGAACTTCCTCAATCTGGCCCTCTGACAGGCGCTTCTCATGAAAATTGTTGACCTCCGCAGCGACACCGTCACCCGACCCACGGCCGCCATGCGCGAGGCCATTGCGCGCGCCGAGGTGGGCGACGATGTGTTCGGCGACGACCCCACGGTGCTGGCCCTGCAGCGACGCGTGGCCGAGCTCACCGGCATGGAGGCCGCGCTCTTCATGGCCTCAGGCACGCAAAGCAATTTGTGCGGCTTGCTGGCGCATTGCCAGCGCGGTGATGAATACATCGTTGGCCAGTTGGCCCACACCTACCGTTACGAAGGCGGCGGTGCGGCCGTGCTGGGCAGCATCCAGCCGCAACCGCTGACGCAGGACGCGCAAGGGCGCATGGCCTTGGCCGATATTGCCGCCGCCATCAAGCCCGACGACCCTCACTTCGCGCGCAGCAAGCTGCTGTGCCTGGAAAACACCTGGAACGGCCAGCCCATGCCGCACAGCTATCTGGCCGAGGCCACGGCGCTGGCTCGCCAGCACGGCCTGGCCTGCCATCTGGATGGCGCGCGGGTCTTCAATGCTGCGGCTTTTGATGCCGGGCCGGGGGGCGATGTGTTCGCCGCGCTGCGCCGCATCACGGCGCATTTCGACAGCGTCTCGGTCTGCTTCAGCAAGGGCTTGGGCGCGCCGGTGGGCTCGATTTTGTGCGGCTCGCGCGAGCTGATCGGGCGCGCGCATCGCATCCGAAAAATGGTGGGCGGTGGCCTGCGCCAAGTGGGCTTGCTGGCTGCGGCGGCCAACCATGCGCTGGACCATCATGTGCAGCGCCTGCATGAGGACCATGCCCTGGCCGCGCAACTGGCCGAGGGCCTGGGCGGCATCCCGGGCTTGAGCGTGCGCTCGGCCGCCACCAATATCGTTTTTGTCGACGTGGCCGATGGCCGCGGTGCCGCCTTGCTGGCGCATCTGAAGTCGCGGGGCATCTGGGCCACCGGCTTGATCGGCCTGCGCTTTGTGACCCATCTGGATGTGGACAGCGCCGGTGTCGAGCGCACGCTGGCCGCGGTGCGCGAATTCTTCTCGGCCGACGCCGGCCCGCACGACCTGGCCACTGCCCAATCAACGGCCGGACCTTATTGACTGTGAGAGACAAGATCATGCCCATCAGCAATGCCGAAGCCCTGACCCGCGTCATCGAACACCGCGAGATCTTTCACGACGAAATGCTGGCGCTGATGCGCCGCATCATGGCCGGTGAGATGTCGCCGGTGATGGCCGCCGCCATCCTGGTGGGTCTGCGGGTCAAGAAGGAAACCATCGGGGAGATCGCCGCCGCCGCCGAGGTGATGCGCGAGCTCAGCAACAAGGTGCCGCTGGACCCGGCCGCCCACCCGCATCTGGTCGATGTGGTGGGCACCGGTGGGGATGGCGCCCACACCTTCAATATCTCCACCTGCTCGATGTTTGTGGCAGCTGCGGCCGGCGCGCAAGTGGCGAAGCATGGCAATCGCAGCGTCAGCAGCAAGACCGGCAGCGCCGATGTGCTGGAGGCGCTGGGCGCCAACATCATGCTCACGCCCGATCAGGTGGCTCAAAGCGTTTACGACACCGGCATTGGCTTCATGTTCGCGCCCAACCACCACCCGGCGATGAAGAACATCGCCCCGGTGCGCAAGGAACTGGGCGTGCGCACCATCTTCAACATCCTGGGCCCGCTGACCAACCCGGCCGGCGCCCCCAATATCTTGATGGGCGTGTTCCACCCCGACTTGGTGGGTATTCAGGTGCGCGTGATGCAGCGCCTGGGCGCCGAGCATGCGGTGGTGGTGTACGGCAAGGACGGCATGGATGAAATCTCCTTGGGTGCCGCCACCTTGGTGGGTGAACTCAAAGACGGTGCCGTGCGCGAGTACGAAATCCACCCCGAGGACTTTGGCCTGGCCATGGTGTCCAACCGCACGCTGCGGGTGGCCGGGCCGGAGGAGTCGCGCGTGATGCTGCTCGGCGCGCTCGACAACCAGGCCGGCGCCGCACGCGACATCGTGCTGCTGAATGCCGGCGCTACCCTTTACGCCGCTAATGTGGCTGACTCGATTGCTGACGGCATTGCACGCGCCCGCGCCGCCATCGCCAGCGGCGCAGCGCGCGCCAAGCTTGATCAGTTTGTGGCCGCGACCCAGCGCTTGGGCGCGGCTTGATGCCATGCGGCGCCTGATGCCTGCCTTGCAGCAAGCCAAGCCGGTGAGGGCGCTTGTGATGGCTTGCCCTCATCAGCGCCAGTGGGCCAAGCTGATGACGCTGGCCTTCGGTGCCTTGCTGTTCAGCACCGGCGTGCAGGCACAGTACAAATGCAAATCTGCCGACGGCGCTGTGACGTTTCAGCAGACGCCTTGCGCGGCCAGTGAGCAGCAAGAGCGCCTGCGCCATGCGGCGGGCTCAGCGTCCGAGCCGGCCTCGGGCCCGCCCAAAGACGGTCAGTCCGCGCAAGCGAAGTTGGCGGAACTGGAGCGGCGCCTGCGCATCCGCGAAGCCATCAATGTGGGTCGGCCCATGGTGGGCATGACGCAAGACGAGCTGAATCAGGCGCTTGGCAGCCCGGACCGGACCAATACGGGCCAGTACGGCGGCAGCCAGCAAGATCAGCTGATCTACTTCCGCAATGGCCGCACGGTTTATGTCTACACCCGCGATGGTGTGGTGACTGCGATTCAAGATCAGGACGGTGGCAAGAGTGCTGCGCCGCCCAAGCCATGCCCCTCAGCGCGCGAGATTCGCGACATCGAAATGGACATCAGCAAAATCGCCAACCGAGACAATCCGCAGCTGCAGGCGGAACTGCACAAGCGCCTGCACGATGCCAAGGCTTGCCGCTAGGCTGGCGCGTACTCAGCGCTCACCCCATTGAATGAAGCGCTCGCTTTGAACGCCGAGCGTTTCAATTTACGACCCGTCAACCGAATCAATCACCATGTCCGACATCCTCAATCGCATCGTTGCGGTCAAACACGAAGAGCTCAAGCTGGCCCGCCAGGCCCGCTCGCTGGCCAGCCAGCGCGAAGAGGCTGAGAGCCGGCTCGACACCCGCGGCTTTGAGGCCGCGCTGCGCGCCAAGATTGCGGCGGGCCAGTCGGCCGTGATTGCCGAGATCAAGAAAGCCAGCCCCAGCAAGGGCGTGATCCGCGCCGATTTCCGCCCGGCCGAGATCGCGCAAAGCTACGCCGCCCATGGCGCGGCCTGCCTGAGCGTGCTGACCGATGTGCAGTTCTTCCAAGGCTCGCAAGCCTATCTGGAACAGGCGCGGGCGGCCTGCGCCTTGCCAGTGCTGCGCAAGGACTTCATGGTGGACGAATATCAGGTCTTTGAGGCGCGCGCCATGGGCGCGGATTGCATTCTCCTGATCGCCGCCTGCCTGGATGACGCGCAGATGGCCGATCTGGAAGCCGTGGCCCACGCGCTCAAAATGGACGTGCTGGTGGAGGTTCACGACGGCGCCGAACTGGACCGCGCCCTCAAGCTCAAAACCCCGCTGCTGGGCATCAATAACCGCAATCTGCGCACTTTCGAAGTGACGCTGGACACCACGCTGGGCCTGCTGCCCCGGGTGCCCGCCGATCGTTTGCTGGTTACTGAGAGCGGCATCTTGGTGCGGGCCGATGTGCAGAAGATGCGCGCGGCCAATGTGCACGCCTTCCTGGTGGGCGAGACCTTTATGCGCGCACCCGAGCCGGGTGTGGCGCTGGCGGAATTGTTTGCCTGAGTCGGTGGGCGTGACGATGGCGCTGGTGGACATCGCCGATGCGGCTGCCGGCATTGATGCCGGCTGGCAGCCCGTGCTCAGCACCTGGGCGGCCAGCGCGGCCGGCCAACAATGCCTGCAGTTTGTGCACGCGCGCCAAGCAGCCGGGGCGCTGATCTACCCGCCCGACCCCTGGCGCGCCCTGCGCCTGACGCAGCTGCGCGAGACCCGTGTGGTGATCCTGGGGCAAGACCCGTATCACGGCCCGGGTCAGGCTGAAGGCTTGGCGTTTTCGGTGCCGCCCGAGCTGAACAAGTTTCCGCCCAGCCTGCGCAATATCTTCAAGGAATTGCAGCGCGACCTCGGCCTGCAGCCGCCCATGCACGGTCACTTGGGCGCCTGGGCGCAGCGCGGTGTGCTCTTGCTCAATACCAGCCTGACAGTGGAAGACGGCGCGCCCGCCAGCCATGCCAAGCAAGGCTGGGAGGCCTTGACCGACGCCCTGATTCAAGCCGCGGCCCAAGACCCCGCGCCCAAGGTTTTCATGCTGTGGGGCGCGCATGCCCAGGCCAAGGCAGCGCTGATTGCAGCGGCAGGGCCTGCTCATTTGATCCTGCAAGCCAATCACCCTTCGCCGTTGTCGGCCCTGCGCCCGCCTCTGCCCTTCATTGGCTGCGGGCATTTCTCGCAAGCCTCGGCTTGGCTGCAAAGCCAGCGCGGGCAGGGGATGGACTGGGCTTTGTAGTGCTAGTGGCAGGGCTTCCCGGGCTAATCGATCTTTCGGTTCGGCCCAAGGTATGTGGGGGCGGGAGAGATCAGGACGGCTGGCCGCTCTGCTTCGTTCATGTCACCCGTCGCCGGCCTGCGGCCAGCGCCTCCTTCTTGACTTCACTGCGCAGAGCAGCCAGCCGTCCTGATCTGGCCGAGTGTTGATTCGAACGGCGTCATCGGCAACTGCGCTTGCGCAAGGCGCGCTTTTGCAGATGCGGCAAGCTGCCCCAAAAGCGGGCATGGCGAGTAGCGTTTTTGCCCTGCTGCCGCTCAAATCAGGGCTGCTACCAATCGCGCACTTGGTTCTAAACTGGTATTGTCCCTAACTAGGTTGGGGCCGTTGGCAGATGAGCGCGCGGAATAGGTGTTGTCTAAAAACTCAGGGCAACACCGATTGACCAGCCTTGTCTTTTGGTATTAGACTGGTATCACTATGAATTCAGCGTCCTCCACCGTGCCTGCCCATGTCTTGGGCTCCGATGTCGTCAATCTGGCCGGTGTGGCCTATTTGGTCGGTGTGGATGGTGGCGGCACGGGTACTCGGCTGCGTTTGAGCACGCGCGATGGCCGTTTGTTGGGCCAGGGCGAGGCCGGGCCTTCGGCTCTGGGTCAGGGCGCTGAGCAGGCTTGGCGCCATATCCAGCAGGCCTTGCAGGCTGCGGCGGCGCAAGCGGGGATTGCTGAGTTGCCACTGTCGCAATGCGCCATTGGACTGGGCCTTTCGGGTGCCAGCGTGGTCAGCCAGGCCATGGACTTTTACGCGCGTCAGCCGGGCTTTGCCGTGGTGGCGCTGGATGGCGATGGCTTCACCACGGTGTTGGGTGCCCACGGTGGCCAGCCCGGTGCGGTGGTGGCGGCAGGGACAGGCTCGGTCGGTGAAGTGCTGCGCCGTGATGGCTCGCGCGACTGCATCAGCGGCTGGGGTTGGATCGTTGGCGATGAAGGCAGCGGCGCCTGGCTCGGCCTGAAGGCGATTCGCCATGCGCAGCAGGCGCTGGACGGGCGCGTGCCCGCTGGTGCGCTGGCACGGGCAATCTGGGCGGTGGCTGGTAGTGACCGTGAAGCCATGTTGGATTGGTGCTCCAAAGCTGGCCAACATGCCTATGCCAGCTTGGCGCGCCTAGTCTTCGAACATGCCGAAGGCGAGGGCGCTGACCCGGTCGCCGCAGGCTTTGTGGCCGAGGCCGTGGTGGAGCTGGAGCGCCTGGCGCTGGCGCTGGATCCGGCCGCCGAATTGCCCTTGGCGCTGTGCGGCAGCATCGCCCTGCGCTTGGCTCCCAAATTCTCAGGCACCATTGCGTCCCGTTGTGTTGCGCCGCAAGGCGATTCCGCAGACGGGGCGCTGCATTTGATTCGCGGCGTCCTCCAACGTTTGGAACAGTGATCTCATGCCATTCAAATTCAAACCGGACCCCACAGCGGCTTCGCCGCTGTACATGCAATTAGCGCAAAAACTGGCCCAAGCGATTCGTGACGGGGTGTTTCAGGCCGATGAGGCCTTGCCTTCGGAGCGCGTGTTGTCGGAGCAGCTGGAGCTGTCTCGCGTCACCGCCCGCAAGGCCATCGACCGCCTGGTCGAGCAGGGCATGATTGTGCGCAAGCGCGGCTCGGGCAATTACATCGCGCCCAAGCTGGAGCAGCCGCTCTCACGCCTGACCAGCTTTTCGGAAGAGCTGCAACAGCGCGGCTTCAAGCCCAGCTCGCGCTGGCTGACCCGCACTTTCACGGCCGCCGCCCCCGATGAGCAGCTGAGCCTGGGCCTGAGCACCGGCGGCCGCGTGGCGCGCCTGGAGCGTTTGCGCCTGGCCGACACGGTGGTGATGGCCTACGAGGTCAGTGTCTTGCCCGAGTCGGTCTTGCCCGACCCGCAGGCGGTGCAGGCCTCGCTGTACGAGCATTTGCAAACCCTGGGCGGTGCGCCGGTGCGCGCGCTGCAACACATCCGCGCCATCAATGCCGACTCCAAGTTGGCCGGCTTGCTGGAAGTGCCGGTGGGGCAGGCGGTGTTGTTCATCACGCGGGTGGGTTATCTGGAATCGGGTCATGCGGTGGAGCTGACCCATTCCTACTGCCGCAGCGATTACTACGATTTTGTCGCCGAGATGCGGCGCGAAGGATAGGACGGCGAGGGATGATGGCGGAGTTTCAACAAGTTGACGGCTATGTGCTGACGCCTGCGGGCTTTGTACGTGGCCGAATCGAGCAGCGCGAAGGGCGCATCACCGCCATCACCGGCGAGCCGGTCACCGAGGCGCAAGTGCGCCACGACAAGCTGGCCCTGCCCATCATCCTGCCCGGCTTCATCGACGTGCATGTGCACGGCGGCGGCGGACACGACACCATGGAAGGCGGCGACGCCGCACGGCAGATCTCCAAGCTGCATGTGCGCCACGGCACTACCGCCATGCTGGCCACCACCATGACGGCGCCGATGGACGATATCCGCAACGCGCTGGCCGCGCTGGGCGAGATCTGCACCACCCGCGACCCCCAAGGCGCACGCATCCTTGGCGTCCACCTGGAAGGCCCCTACATCAACCCCGGCAAGCTGGGCGCGCAGCCGCCCTTCGCCAAGGCGGCGGCGATGGCGGAAGTGCGAGAGTTGAACGCGCTGGCGCCCATCAAGCTGATCACCATCGCCCCGGAGCTGCCCGGCAATCTGGAGCTGATCACCGAGCTGCGCGCGGCCGGCTTCCAGGTGCAAATCGGCCACACCCTGGGCACTTACGAAGACGGCGTGGCCGCCTTGGCGCATGGCGCTCAGGGCTTCACCCATTTGTTCAATGCCATGACCGGCCTGCATCACCGCGAGCCCGGCATGGTCGGCGCCGCGCTGGCGCATGGCCGCTATGCCGAAATCATTCCGGACCTGCTGCATGTGCATCCCGGTGCCATCCGCGTCGCCCTGCGCTCGATCCCTTGCACCTTCTGCGTGACCGACTCAACCGCGGCCGCCGGCCAGCCCGATGGTGAATACAAGCTCGGCCGCCACACGGTGACCAAATGCCTGGGCGGCGTGCGCTTGCCCGATGGCACCCTGGCCGGCAGCACGCTGACCATGGACCAGGCGCTGCGCAATCTGGTCGGCATGGGCCTGGAGATTGAAGACGCTTCGCGGCGGGTCTCGACCTATGCGGCGGAATACATGGGCGTGAGTGATCGGGGTCAGTTGACGGTCGGTGCTTGGGCTGATTTGGTGGTGTTGGACCGGGAGCTGCAGCTGCAGCGGGTGGTCGTTGAAGGAGAAGAAATTGACCTCGTTGGATAACTTGAAGACCCGCATGCTCGAAGAAGCCCTGAGCGCCCCCGATGTGGTGGCGAATCAGCTGGCCCACGACCAAAACGCGTACGCCGAACTGGGCGAAGCCCTGCGCACCCAGCCGCCCACCTCGCTGCTGACCGTGGCGCGTGGCAGCTCTGACCATGCTGCTCACTACATGGCCTATCTGATGATGGCGCGCATGGGCACCTTGGTGACCTCGCTGCCGATGTCGCTGATCACCCTGTACCAAAGCAAGATCAAGAGCGACGGCCTGGTGTCGCTGGCCTTCTCGCAGTCGGGCCAAAGCCCTGACCTGGTGGCGCCGACCAAATTTTTCCGCGCTGGCGGTGCCCGCACCGTGGCTTTTGTGAACGCCCCTGGCTCGCCGCTGGCCGAGGCCGCGCAGTTTGTGTTCTCCCTGCATGCCGGCCCTGAGAACAGCGTTGCCGCGACCAAGAGCTATATCGCCCAGCTGGTGGCCGGTGCCCGCGTGGTGGCCGCCTGGGGTCAAGACGAAGACCTGCAAGCCGCCCTGCAACAACTGCCCAGCGCCCTGCGCGAAGCTGCCGCCCAGCGTTGGGATGTGGCGGTGGACGTGCTGAAGAACGCCGACAAGCTCTTCGTCATCGGCCGCGGTACCAGCCTGGCCATCGCCCAGGAAGCGGCGCTGAAGTTCAAGGAAACCTGCGGCATTCAGGCCGAGGCTTTCTCGGGCGCCGAGGTCAAGCATGGCCCGATGGCGCTGGTGGACCAGGGCTACCCCATGCTGGTGTTCGCACCGCGCGGCCCCGCCCAAGCCGGCTTGCTGGCGCTGGCCGAAGAAATGCGTGGCCGTGGTGCCCGCGTGCTGTTGGCCGCACCGGCCGGCACGCCTGGCGCCGAGCTGCCGCTGAGCTGCACCGGCAATGAGGACCTGGACCCCATCGCCGCAATTCAGAGCTTCTACCCGATGGTGGAAGCCCTGGCCCGCGCTCGCGGCCGCAACCCGGATCAGCCGCCGCACCTGGCCAAGGTCACCAAGACCAATTGATGTAGCAGCGGCGGGTCGCCACCCGCTGCGTCCGCTGCGATCTCGAAGAAACGGCGGGCCACGGGTCCGCCTCACTGCTCAAAATCATGAACGCTTTCCACCCCGGCCAGTTGGTCATGGTCGACATCCAGGGCAAGAGCCTGGATCTGGCCACCGCCGAGTTTCTGCGCGCCAACCAAGTTCGTGCCGTCTGCCTGTTCCGCAAGAACCTGGGCACCGAAGCCGAAGTGCGCCAGCTCACCGCTGACCTGCGCAATGTGATGGGCCCCACGGCCTTGATCGGCCTGGATCAGGAAGGCGGCTCCGTCGTGCGCGCCACCTTCTTGCCGCAAGCTCCTTCGGCCATGGCCCTGGGTGCTGCTGACGATGCCGCCTTGGCGGAAGAGGTGGGCGCGGCCGTGGCACGCGGCCTGCGTTCCATCGGCATCAACTGGAATTTCGCGCCGGTGTTGGACATCAATAACAACCCGGCCAATCCGGTGATCGCCGAGCGCAGCTTTTCGGAAGACGCCGACGACGTGACCCGCCTGGCCGGCGCCTGGATGGCCGGCTCGCTGCGCGAAGGCGTGGCCTGCTGCGTCAAGCATTTCCCCGGCCACGGCGACACGCATGTGGACTCCCACCTGGCCCTGCCCACGGTGGACAAGAGCCGCGCTGAGCTGGATGCGTTGGAGCTGCGCCCCTTCAAGGCCTTCTGTCACCAGTCCGGAGATGAAGCGCCTGCCGTGATGACGGCCCACATCGTCTACCCGCAGATCGACCCCGAGCATCCGGCCACCTTGTCGAAGAAGATCCTCGGCGACATCTTGCGCCGCGAGTGGGGCTATGACGGCGTGGTGATCACCGACGCGCTGATGATGAAAGCCATCTTCGAGCGCTACGGCTACGCCCGCGCGGCCGTGATGGCCATCGACGCCGGTGCCGACATGATCCTGGCCCAGGGCGACCTGGAAGAGCAGGGCAAGTCCATCCAAGCTTTGAAAGACGCCTTCGCCAGCGGCGAGCTGTCGGCCGAGCAAGGCCGCATCGCCTGCGCCCGCCTGGACAAACTGGCCGCCGCCTACCCGGTGCGCCATGACGACTACCAAGGCGAGCCGCGCGCCGCGGACGATCAACTGATGCGCCAGGCCTGGGCGCGTGGCCTGACGGCCTTGCGCGGCGCCAAGGCGCCCGCCCGTGATGCCAAGCTGCGCGTCTTCGTGCAGCCCGAGGTGCCCACCGACGGCGTCTCGGAAGCCGGCCCCTCGGGCCAGCAAATCGTTGCGCTGTTCGCCAACTTCCCGCAGGCCGAGATCCGCTTCGTGGACGACATCCTTGCCCTGGACTGGGCGCAGCTGCCGCCCGCTGAGGCTGGCACGCTGAACATCGTGGCCTCCACCCATCGCATGCGTTACGGCGCTAATGCCAAGACCTGGCAGCCTGACTTGCATCTGGTGCTGTGGAACCCCTTCCAGGCGCTGGATGTGCCTGGGCCTACCGTGGTGAGCTGGGGTTATGCCGATGGCGCACTGGCTGGCCTGCAAGCCTGGCTGGAAGGCCGGGTCGAGGCCACGGCGCAGTCGCCGGTCAGCCTGGGCTGATTCAGCCAGCCCACACAAGTCGAACATCAGGAGACCTGCGCATGTCCCAAACCACGCCGCCGACCTCGGCCCCCGCACCACAAGCGGGCTCGCCCATCCGTTGGGTGCCCAGTCTGTACTTTGTGCAGGGCATGCAGTTCTTCGTCGTCATGCTGCTGGCCGGCCTGATGTTCAAAAACATGGGCGTGCCCAACGACCAGATCGCGCGCTGGACCGGCTTGCTGGGCCTGGCCTGGGCGATCAAACCGCTGTGGAGCCCCTTCCTGGAGTTGGCTCGCAGCAAGAAGCTGGTGGTGGTGGCAATGCAGTTCACCGGCGCGGTGGGCTTAGGGCTGATGGCCCTGGCCGTGCAGATGCCGATGTACTTTGCCGCCAGCATCGCGGTGCTGTTCCTGCTGGCCTATGCCTCGGCCACGCATGACATCGCTTGCGACGGCCTCTACCTCGCCTCGCTCGACCCCAAGCAGCAAGCGGCTTATGCCGGCTGGCAGGGCGCCTTCTTCAATGCCTCCAAATTCCTGACCCTGGGCGGCCTGCTGGTGCTGGCCGGACATCTGGAAAAGAGCATGGGCGTGTTCAACGCCTGGAGCGTGATCTTCGCGGTGTTGGCGATTTTGCTGGCTGCCCTGGCGGCCTATAACGCCAAGGTGCTGCCGAATGTGCTGAGCCCCGTCACAGCGGACCGCAGCGCTGCCAATGTCTGGCGCACGCTGAAGGAAGTCATTGCCGACTTCCTCAAGAAGCCCGGCATCTGGGCGATGATTTTGTTCATCGTGCTGTTCCGTTTTGCCGAAGGCCAGGTGCAAACCATCGGCCCCTTGTTCCTGATCGAGGCGCGCGAGAAGGGCGGCCTGGGCCTGACGACCGAACAGGTCGGTGGCATCTACGGCACGGTTGGTACCGGCGCCTTTTTGGTCGGCAGCATTCTGGGTGGCTACTTCACCTCCTGGCTGAGCCTGAAGCGCGCCATGCCCATCCTGATTCTGGCCATGGGCGTGCCCAATCTGACCTTCTACTACCTCGCTGTGGCGCACCCGGCCGACATGCTGCACATCGGCGCGGCGGTGGCCGTGGAGATGTTTGGTTATGGCTTTGGTTTCGTCGGCATGATTTTGTTCATCATGCAGGTGGTGGCGCCGGGCAAGTTCTCGACCGCGCATTACGCACTGGGGTCGGGGGTGATGCAGCTGGGTTTCATTTTTTCCAAGACCATCAGCGGCGACATCCAGATGGCCATGGGCTATGAGCATTTCTTCCTGTGGACCATCGTCTGCGGCCTGCCGGCGCTGTTGCTGATGTTCTTCGTCAAAATGCCGACGCTTGGCAAGGCTGAAGGTGCTTCAGCTGGCGAGCCCAAGGCCGACGCCGTCACGGCGCAGTGAAGCTGAGCATGATGCGTGGCGTGTTTTTCCGCACCAGTTGCCTCCGAGTGTTGGCCGTCGCTTTGGCGGCAGGGCTGCATTTGGTGTTCAGTCCGGCCTTTGCGTTAGGTGGAGGGGAGCAGCGCGCAGCAGCATCGGCTGCTGCAGCCGTTCCCGCGAAGGCCGGATTCTTTTTTGACGACTTCAATTACCCCGACCTGGCCGCGCTGAAGGCCGGCGGCTGGACGCCGCGTAGCGCTGCCGGCCACCCCGGTGTGCCCGGCGCTGCTTGGTCGCCCGAGCAGATCAGCTTGGTGGCCGACCCGCAGCAAGCGGGCAAGCGCCTCTTGCGCTTGACCGCACAGACCGACGGCACGCCCGCTGGCACCCAGCAAACGCAGCTGTGCCACGCCCGCAAATATCTGGAAGGCACTTATGCCGCCCGCATTCGCTTTAACGACCAGCCTCTGCGCGGCGTCGATGGCGACCCGGTGATCCAGACTTTTTACGTGGTGGCGCCGCTCAAGCACGACTTCGACCCCGAATTCAGCGAACTCGACTTCGAGTACCTGGCCAACGGTGGCTGGGGCAGTGAGAAGACCCGGCTCTACGGCATTACCTGGCAGACGGTGAAGCTGGACCCTTGGCAAGCATTCAATCAGTCGCACGAGGAACACGGCAGCCTGGACGGCTGGCATGTGCTGATGATGCAGATCGCCGATGGCAAGACGCGGCTGTTTCTGGATGGCCGCCAGCTCGCCCAGCATGGCGGGCGCAATTACCCCGTCGTGCCGATGTCGATCAATTTCAATTTGTGGTTCTCGCCCGGCGGGCTTTTGCCGGCCAGCAGCGAGCCGCGGGTGTATCAGCAGGATGTGGACTGGGTGTTCCATGCCCGCCAGCAAGTGCTGAGCCCTGCGCAGGTGCAGGCCGAAGTGGAGCGCCTGCGCGCCGGTGGTGTGGCGCGTGTCGATACCGTGCCAGCGGCCGAGCCGGCCTTGGCCAGCCACTGCGACTTCTAAGCTTTGGCGGGCGCGTGCCCGCCTTTGGTATTTCGAATAAAAAAGAGGATGGGGATGAGCGCAACGACAGCAAGCAAACGTTACGCCTCCGTGGATGCCCTGCGCGGCCTGACGGTGGCCGCCATGTTGCTGGTCAACAACCCCGGCGACTGGGGCCATGTGTATTGGCCGCTGGAACATGCCGAGTGGCATGGCTGCACGCCCACCGACCTGATCTTCCCCTTCTTCTTATTCATCGTCGGCGTGTCGATTGCCCTGGCCTTTGGCTCGCGCATCGAGGCGCATGCGCCGCCGGCGCCGATGGCCAAGACGATTCTGGTGCGTGCCCTGCGCATCATCGGCTTAGGCCTGGTGCTGCATCTGCTGGCCTGGTGGCTGATGGACAAGCCTGAGTTCCGCATCATGGGCGTGTTGCAACGCATCGGCCTGTGTTTTGCGCTGGTGGGTTGTGCGGCGGTCTATCTGCGCGAGCGTACGCAATGGCTCTTGCTGGGCGGCTTGCTGCTGGGTTATACGGCCCTGCTGCTGGGCGCAGGGAGCCTGGACAAGCTGGGCAATATCGCCTCGCGCGTGGACGCCGCCGTCTTGGGTCGGCATGCCTACGAATGGGTAGCCGCCACCGGGTTCGGCCATGAACCTGAAGGCCTGGTCAGCACCCTGGGTGCTTTGGCGACTTGCTTGCTGGGCCTGCGTGCCGGCCATCTGTTGCGCCAAGGCAAGCTGCAACAACTGCTGATCTTCGGTGTGGCCGCAGCGGCGCTGGGCTGGCTGGTAACGGGCGTGTTGCCTTTCAACAAGCAGCTGTGGACCTCCAGCTTTGTGCTGTGGACCGGTGGCCTGGCCTGCCTGGCCCTGGCCCTGGCGCATGTGTTGATCGACCAGCGCGGCTGGCCGGCCCTGGGTCGCAGCTTTGGCGTCAACGCCATCGCGGCCTATGGCGGCGCCTGGATGTGCACCGTGCTGCTGGAAGGCTTCGGCCTGATGGCGCCGCTGTACGCGCATGGCTTTGCCTGGCTGCAGCCGCTGGTGGGGCCGTGGGGTCAATCGCTTGCCTTTGCCCTGGCTTTCGTGGCCGTGTGGGCGGTGATCGTGAAACTGCTGGACCGGCGCGGAATCTACTTCAAGGTGTGAGCGCCAGCCTTGCGCGATAGGGCGCTTGGCGGCGTATCGGGGCAAGAGCATGACAGTCAAAAGCATCGCAATCATCGGCGGCGGCACGGCCGGTTGGCTGGCGGCCAACCACCTGGCGGTGGAGTTGCGGGCCGAAACCGGCATCAGCATCACGGTGATTGAATCGCCCGAGATCGGCATCATCGGTGTGGGCGAGGGCACCGTGCCGCAGATTCGCAAATCGCTGCAGAAGTTCGGCATCTCGGAGGCCGAGTTGCTTGCCACTTGTGATGCCACCTTCAAGGTCGGCATCAAGTTCGTCGATTGGCTGGCGCCCACATCGGCGCCCAGCGCGAACGCCTACTACCACCCCTTTGCCTCGCCTTACCCGTCTGGCATCGACGTGACTTCGCTTTACTTGAAGCATGCCGAGACCATGGCGTTCGAGTCGGTCTGCGAAGTGCCGGCCTTGGCGGATGCGATGAAGTCGCCCAAGCGGGTGTCTTCGCCGCCCTTCGAAGGCCCGCTGAATTACGCCTATCACTTCAATGCGGTGAAGTTCGGCCGGTTGCTGGCCAAGAACGCCCGCGACAAGCTGGGCGTCCAGCACAAGCAGGCCACCATCGTCGACGCGCAGCTCAATGCCCAGGGCGAGGTTGATGTGCTGATCACTCAGGACGGCGAGCGCCTGCAGTACGACTTTTATGTGGACTGCTCGGGCTTCCACTCACTGATTCTGGGCAAATTGCTCAAGGTGCCTTTTGTCGATAAGTCGGCGCAAATCCTCACGGACAGTGCGCTGGCCGTGCAAATCCCGACCGCCGATGACGCGCCCATTCCGCCCTACACCTTGGCCAAGGCGCATTCGGCAGGTTGGCTGTGGGACATTCCGCTGACCAATCGCCGCGGTGTGGGTTTTGTGTACGCCAGTCAGCACCTGAGTGAGGCCGCTGCGCTGCAGGGTTTGTCGACCTATCTGGGTGTTGACGAGGACAAGCTGTCACCGCGCAAGATTCCCATGCGCATCGGCTATCGCGAGAAGTTCTGGTGCAAGAACGCGGTGGCGCTCGGTCTGGCCCAAGGCTTTGTTGAGCCCTTGGAGGCTACTTCCATTTTCGTCACCGACTTTGCTGCTGAGTTGTTCGCACGCAATTTCGTGCCCGACAAAGCGCAGATGTCGGTGGCGGCGGATTACTGCAACAAGGTCGTCAGCTACACCTGGGAGCGGGTGATGGACTTTGTGCAACTGCACTACTGCATCTCGGACCGCCGTGACTCGGACTTCTGGCGCCGCGCGACCCTGGAGGCGCCGCGCTCCGAGGTGCTGAGCGAGCGCCTGGCGCTGTGGCAGCAGCATGCGCCAAAGAAGAGCGATTTCTTCAGCCGCTTCGATCTGTTCGACGTCGACAACTACCTGTTCGTGCTTTACGGCATGCGCTTCAAAACCCGCCCCAAGCGTATGACAGCGTATGAGGAGCAGGTGTTTGCGCGTGAGTTAGACAAGGTGCGCCAGCACACGCGCCAACTCGGGGCTGAGCTGATGCCACAGCGTGATTGGCTGGACGGCTTCTTGGCGGCCTACCGTGCATCGGCGGGGCCTGCCGGGCGCTGAGCAGCATGTCCGCGAATTGCACCTGTCCTTGTGCAAGGGCCGAGCGGGCCGCGCCGGAAACGACCTACAGTTCGCTCAGCATGATGCTGTGCGCCAAGCTCCCAGAGCGCCTCAACTCCTTCGACTCGCCATGACCGACGCTTTTTCCATTCGCATGCCGCCTGATATCCGATCGGTCAAAGTGGGCGATCACCAAGTGGTCTTTATCGACAACTTCTTGGAAGACCCCCAGGCTTTGTTGGAGCAGGCCTGCCAGAGCCGTTTTGAGCCTTATCCGGGGCAAGTGAACAAAAAAGGCTACCCCGGCATTCGGGCCGAGGCGCCGGCGGCCTATTCGGCCAATTTGACTGAGCTGCTTGAGCCCTTGATCAAAGTGAATTTCCAGGTGCCCGAGGACTTGCCGCTGCGCAAGAGCATTTGTGCCTTCTCGCTCACCACCACCCAGCCGCAGGACATGGGGCCCTTGCAATGCACCCCGCACTTTGATGCCAGCACGCCGCATCACATGGCCGTGCTGCTTTATCTTTGTGGCGAGCAGCATGGCGGCACCGGCTTCTATCGCCACAAGGCCACGGGGCTGCAGCAGATCACGCCCGAGACTCGCGAGCAGTATCTGGACGTGTACTACGAAGAGATCAATCGCCGCCTGCCGGCGCAGCGTTACTTCGACCGCGGGGACGAGCAATTCAGCTTCCTGGGCATGATCCCGGCGCGCTTCAATCGCCTAGTGGTCTACCCCGGCAGCCTGCTGCACAGCGCCTGCATCAATCCCGCGCGCAGCATCAATAGCGACCCACGCACCGGGCGCCTGACGCTCAATACTTTTTACGATTTCGGACTTGCTGCAAGCGCCACCCTCGATTGAGCGGAGTTAAACCAAGCTTGCTTGGCGCCCCAATGGGTCCTAGGTGCGCGAAGTCACCAGTGAAGTCTCAAGCCCATTGCGCCGCCGCATTCACTTCGCCGGAGTGGATGACTAGTTTTTTGGGCTTGGATGACGCGGTGAGGTGATGGACCTCCTCACCTATGCGTTGCCCGAGCGGATCAGTCATCAGCGGATGTGCCCACCCACCCGCCGCAGGTCGGCGCAGAATAAAAAAAGCCCGGCTTATGCCGGGCTTTTTGCTGTTACAGGCTATCTACTGCCTGATCAGAACTTGGCGCTCAGGCCAACGCGGTAGGTGGTCTCGCCCTGGAAGTACCAGGTCGGGAAGCCAGCCTTCAGCGAAGGACGCACGCTGCTGGCGGCATCTGCGGCACCGTACTGGATGTCATCAGCCTTCAGCAGGTTGGCGGCGTCCAGGGACAGGCGCAACTGCTTGGTGATGTTCCAGCCCAGGCTCAGATCCAGGCTGCCGTAGGCGTCGTGCATACGGTTGCCGTACCAGCCGCTCTCGCGAACCATGTACTTCGAACGCCAGTTGTAGGCCAGACGTGCCGAGTAGGTGGAGTCCTCGTAGTAGCCCACCAAGTTGGCGTTGTGCTTGGACGACAGGGTGAACAGGTTCAGCTGATCCTGGTAGGAGCTGGCCGGGGCCGATGCGTCGGAGTAGGTGTAGTTAGCAGCGGTACCGAAGCCGTTGTTGAAGGCATGGTTGGCCTGCAACTCGAAGCCCTTGATCTTGCCGCCACCTGCGTTGACGTAGCGGTTGATGGTCCAGCTGTCCACGCCGGTGTCAGGGCTGACCACGCCAACCTTTTGGTTCAGCTGAGTCTCGGTGGTGATGAAGTTGTCGATGCTCTTGTAGAACACAGCAGCCGACACCAGGTTGCCACGGCCGTAGTAGTACTCAAGGCCCAGGTCGAACTGAGTCGACTTCTGGGGCTTCAGTGCGGGCGTGCCGTAGTTGAAGGTGTCATTGCTCTTGTTGGTATCAGCAAAGCCAACCACCGAGGCGTTGAACATATTGGCGAAGTTCGGGCGGGTGATCGCCTGAGCCGCGGCGAAGCGCACGATGGTGTTCTTCTCCAGGTCGTAGGCGGCGTTCAGGCTAGGCAGCCAGTCGCTGTAGCTGGCCGACTGGCTGGTCTTGCCCTTGCCCCAGCCATTGTTTTGCTCGGCGTCGTTGGCCCAGCTGCCCGACCACTTGGTGCCGTCAAACACATAGCCGGTGGCGGTGGCCTTGGTGTGAACATAGCGCAGGCCGACGTTACCGTGCAACTTGCCCGATTCAAAGTCCAGCATGCCGTAAGCGGCTTGGTTCTTCTCGTTCAACTCGCCGTAGGCGGAGCGGTCTTCGACCCAGCCTGTGACATTGGCGCGTGCTGCGGACAGCATGGCGCCGATGTTTGGCTTAGGCACCGACCAGCCGCCCACCACATCGAGGGAGCCGTTGTACAGGGAGCCCGTGTCCACCGAGGTGACGGCGGTGGGGCGCAGACCGCGCTCACCGGTCTTGGTGAAGGTGTGGTCGGTCAGGCGGATACCGGTCTTGAAGGCGGTGATGACGCCGCTGTTCAGGTCAAAGGTCGCGTCGGTCTGGAAGAAGTTTTCCTTGTCCTTGTTCGGACCGCGGCCGTTGGCCCACAGCTCAGGACCCGACTTGGTAGGCAGATTGCCAACGCCGATGTTCTGGTTGGACGAAGGCGAGATCACAGGCTTGTTGCCGGTGAGGTCGATGGTGCCGGTCCAGTAAGGCAGCTTGCCCGGGGCGACGGTGTGAGCCGGCTCACCCTTGCTGAAGTCAGGCGTGAACTGGCCGTAGGCGAAGTTGGCAGTTTGGTTCGTGCCGCCTTCAGCCTTGGTGGTGCCGCCGGTAGCGGTCAGCTTGAAGCCGTCGCGCTTGTAAGTACCGTCCAGCACCAGGCTGTCCGAGCTCATCGAAGCCGAGCGGGCCCAGTTCTGCAGGAAGATGTTGTGCTTGTTGAAGTCCGCAGTGGGGCGGGTGCTCACCACGCACAGGCCGTTGACCGGGTTGGTCTTCGTGCAGTCAGAGGCGACGTTGCCGGTGAAGATGTAGTGGCTGGTGTTCGAGTTGTCTGCATCGACGTTCAGGTGCAGATAGTTCAGGCCCAGCTCCAGGCCGTCGGCCGGACGTGCTTGCAAGGTCACATTCATGGCCTTGCGTTCGCGGTCCTGCACGAAGGTGGTGGGCGAAACGTCGCCCGACCAGCGCATGTCGGACTCAACACCGCGGCGGATGTAGTTGGTCTTCTCAATACCGCCGGCAACCAGCACGCCGAAGGTCTTGGATTCATTGCGCCAGCTGTACAGGCCCGAAGCGTCCTTGGTCGTGTCGCTGATGGTGCCCTTGCCGAACTTGGCGCTCAGGAAGGCGGTGCCAGCAGCTTGCTCCAGCGGCTTGCGGGTCTTGACGATCACGGTGCCGCCAATGCCGCCTTCGGTCAGGTCGGCTTGCGAGGACTTGTAGACCTCCATGCCGCCGATCAGTTCGGAAGGCAGCAGGGAATAGTTGAAGGAACGGTCGATGTCCTTCTGGTCATACCAGCCAGTCGACGCCACGGTTTGGCCGTTCAGCGTCGTGTAGGTCATTTGCGGGTCGGTACCGCGGATGGACACCGAAGCGCCAACGCCGAAGTCGCGGCCCACGGTCACGCCAGGAATGCGACCCAGGGACTGGCCGACGTCGGTGTCGGGCAGCTTGCCGATGTCTTCCGCCGAGATGGCGTCCACCACTGCAGTGGCGTTCTTCTTGATGTTCGCTGCGGATTGCAGCGAAGCGCGGATACCAGTCACCACCACGGCCTCAAGCTGGGCGGATTCAGTGGCGGGCTTTTGTTCAGCTTGTTGTGCTTGCGCTGTCAGCGCGAACCCCAGCAGCGTCATCGTGACCGCGGCGGCGATCGGATTCTTTTGGATCTTCAACTTCATGCTCCTCGATGTGGCCAAGTGATTCGAAACTGGCCAGTTTCCAAAGGAATCAAGCTGTTCCTCATGTGTTCAATGAGTCCCGCTTGATCCCACCATGTCTACCAATGCAACCAATGCCATGCCACTATACGGCTGGCTAGTGCCACTTTGCTACCAATTTAAGGGCCGTGTTTTCCCTGAAACGCGGCGTAACTGCCACACCAAGGGCTAGTCGCTAAGGGCAATGAGGGTGAACACAAGGAATCCGCAACAAAAATCTTGGTAGTTGACTGGTATTGCTGCGAGGGTCGCTTTCGTCTCTGCTAAGATGGAGGCTTGTCGGCACCCGTGGCGGCACAGGCTGGATGTAGCGCCTGAAGACTTTTTTCAAAAAGTCTTTGGCACTGCAAAAATGCTGTGCTATAGTTGCGGGCTTGCCTCGGAGGGGTGGCCGAGTGGTTAATGGCAGCAGACTGTAAATCTGCCCTCTTACGAGTACGCTGGTTCGAATCCAGCCTCCTCCACCAAGGCAAAACGCATCGCTTGATTCGAGTCGCTGGAAATTCCGGCGACTCGGTCATCAAAGGTGGCGAGAAGAGTAAGGCTCCTGCGCGGGAGTAGTTCAATGGTAGAACTCCAGCCTTCCAAGCTGATCACGCGGGTTCGATTCCCGTCTCCCGCTCCAGTTGATGTTTGGTTGTAAAAGTCGTCGGTACAGATTTGCTGATTCGGGTTGTCTGAATTAAGTGGTCTGCAAATCTGTGTCGATGCCCATGTGGCTCAGTGGTAGAGCACTCCCTTGGTAAGGGAGAGGTCACGCGTTCGATCCGCGTCATGGGCACCACCGCTTTTCTCTCGTAATGTTTTCCTGAAGTCTGATCAGATTCCCTAGCAGGAGCGCAGAAATGGCAAAGAGCAAGTTTGAACGTACCAAGCCGCACGTCAACGTCGGCACCATCGGTCACGTTGACCATGGCAAGACCACGCTGACGGCTGCAATCGCAAC